>JAEEKL010000053.1 GCA_016282395.1 Bacteroidales bacterium | reverse complement strand
GTTTGAGGAAATCATGCTGTACCAAAGCGAGGCCATCATGCGCGTCTCCGGCGAAATGACGGAGAAAGAGATTCAGAACAGCATAGCTATCAACAAGCGGATTTACGAAGTCATCAAGAAGAGCAAAAGCAAAGAAGAGGTCTCAACGCGCCTCGCAACATTATGGGACAACCTGTCAGCACAACTAACTGATGAAGAAAAGGTTAAGTACAACATGACCCCGGAGAACAAATTCACGGCTATTCAGACGTTCAGTTCACCGTGGTTTTACACTCTTTTCCACATTAGCCCCAAAAAGTACCTGAAGAAGATAAAAACGCCCGTGCTTGCGATTTCTGGCGAAAAAGATTTGCAGGTAAAGGGAATTGAGACGTTCATTAATATGCAGCGATACATAAAAGAGAATCCGAAGAGTGAATTCCAACCGATGCCGGGGCTGAACCACTTGCTGCAGCCCTGCACCACCGGCAGTCCCGACGAATACCCCCTTATCGAGACCACGGTTGCACCTCAAGTGTTGGAGGATATTGTTAGGTGGATGGATTCGGTGTGTTCACAGATGTAGAGACGCAAAATTTTGCGTCTCTACAGTATATCGTAAAGTTCCGAAAAAACGTTTACCTTAATTTCCAAATGGCTAAAACCAAGGGAAAAGCCAATCTATCAACGAACTTTCCTGTCCTTGCCCTTCCATGGATTGCGGCTCTGGCAAAATCCAGTCCTCTTCAACATCATGCATGGTGATAATGGCATGTTGTCTGCCATCTTTTGCAAAAAAGCGGGCTTTGAAATTTTCCTCTTCCATATAATTTGCCGGAACGGTGTCCCAATCTGCAATTATTTGTAAGGACAAATTTCCTGATGTCCACAAATTACGGCTGTCCATACCTTTGAAATCCTGTATCTGTGCATCCTCAATTTTGAATGATTGACAGTAATAAACATCCTTACCTTGATTCTTCATGGCATAAAAGTGGTAATTCCCCTCTCCTGACAGCGAGAAATCACGTCCTGTCAGCGTGGCAGGCACAGAATTGTCTGAAAATGTCAACGTCAAAACGGAATTCCATGGGAAATCAGGATGTTCTGCCCACGAAGGCTGAGCATAGATTTTCCAGTCGTTGCCGTTGTTTAACCTGCCTAACATCATAGAACAACCTGTCAAATAGGTGGAATGGAAGGAATTGCTTGAATAAGCATTCGTGTCCCAACCCACTATCCAACTGACATCGGGGTTGTTCAGACTACTGCCACCAGTATTAATCCCGAAAATTCTATGTCCGTTCAAAAGAAACCACCAAACAGTTGCTTGTGTTTTCTGAATGTCATAATCAGGGAAATAAAGATCCTTAATGCTGTCTTTCTTTCCAGTAGGAGCTGTGAGCCAGGCGTTAAATTTGAATGCGATATCAGGACCACGCATGAGCACCTCTTCTGTGGCATCCAGCCAATATGCAGCCGCAGAAGCGCCCTTGCCATTCTTCTGCTCATTTTTCTCTACTTTACAACCACTCAACAACACAATGAGTGATGCAACTATTACAAATCCTATTTTTTTCATGACCGTCTTATTTTCTTGTTAATTTTTCTTGGATTGAAAGCGGAACCCGAAGCCTGCATTGGCATAACCTTTGAATCCCCAACCTAGTTCGGCGAAACCGAACCACCTCTGGCTTCCGGCTGACACGCCGAAAAGCGTGCATTGGAATGCCAGATGGTTGTTGTGAAACTTATAGTCAGGATAAGTTTTGCCATACTCCAAAGCGATACCACCTGCAATGCCGCTATAAAGGGTAACATATTTTCTGTTCAGATACGAGAAGCGGACTGCGGGCATGATGGATATGAAATGGTCCCGATAATCTCCCACCTTCTGGTCCGTGTAAAGGTCTCTAAATGAACCGAAGAATCCACAATAGCTTACATCACCGCCTACCCAAAGCCATTTCAGCACGCGAAAGCGATAGCCTAACGTGATGGGGCAAGTGGTATAGAGATCCCCGAAGATGGATTGGTTCTGCATCCACACCTCAGGATAATAGTTAGGTTCTGTCCCTGTTCTGTCCCTATGATAATTCACTCTGGCAGGATCGCCAAAACCAAAAGTAAACTCATGCCGTTTGAATTGTCTGCGCCAATCTGGATCTTCTTGTGCGGAAGTCTTTATTTCTGTTTTAGTTTGTTGGTAATCCGTTGATGAATCAACCTGCGCGGGTGCAGTGGCATTCAACGCCATGATCATCATGGTAGCCAAAGCTGCTTTTTTTATGCTGTCCATACTCGATAAATTTTCCTGTTCACTATTAAAGACGTTGTTTTCCCCGAAAGTGACAGATTGTAGTTGATTTTTTTGAGTCGAATCGAAAAACTGCTGGTTATCAATATTTTCCAGATGCGGCAGAGACACAAAATTTTGCGTTTCTACGGTGGGTGATAACACGGGCTCGTTCTGTTTTACAGACGCGGTGAACTGCGTACTGTTGGCTTGGTTGTCTGTCCGTTGAGATGTTTCGCGTAATGTCTCCACAACGGAATCGGGAGCATCGGTTACACTTTGCTCCGTTTGGGAGGGATGTACCTTTCTCGGGATGGGGCGTGACATCTGCCAAGCGATGATACCTCCGATCAAACCGGCGATTATCGTGAAGATGATGAGAGTCTTGGGGGCCACAACCACGGCCCCTCTCTTATCGTTAGAGGCAAGCAACGCCTTTCCTTTTTCAGAGGAGGAGGAAGAATGGGCGGGTTCCATTCGAAACCCCGACAGCCTTGTGCGGTAGAGACGGTCAAAACGACGGGAATCGGTCTTGATTCGTTTATGAGAAAAAATGGTATGTGTCATTATAGTATTCTCCTTGTTTTTTACTTTAATTCGTGTTTGTCGGCAAGTATCTTGCCCAGACGCACGCGCGCTCTGCGGTGTAATTGTTTGGAATAGTCCTCAGTGATGTCCAGCAAATTTGCAATGTGTTTGTGCGAATAGCCTTCGATGGCATAAAGATTGAACACGGTACGCTGCAATTCAGGAAGATGTTGGATGGACTCCAGCATCTCTCCCTCCGTAATGTCTGTCGTCCACAAAAGAGTGCCTTCTGTAGTTGTCGTTTCATCTGGATACTCTGACGGTAACGGAACAAAATTTGGCTGCTGACGCAAATAATCTATACAATGGTTTATGGCAATGCGTTTCAACCAAGTGTCAAAATTGAAAATCACCCGCAAAGAATGGAACTTTTCCATCGCCTTGAGAAAAACATCTTGTGCAAGATCCTCCGCAACAGACTGGTCGCCCACATAAAGGAAACAGAGCCCGATAATCCTGCTGAAATTCCGTTTGTACTGTTTTTCCCAGAACTTTCCGTTGTCCATAATACCCTAAATAATTACAAGACGTGAAAAAATGAAAAGGTGACAACTGTGAATCATTATTTTTTTTCTCTCTTAATATATACCATAAAATAATCCAAAAGTGTAGAACTGGGACACACGCTGCAAAAGTACAAATAAAGCGATAAACTTCTGCGACCACAGCGGACAAATAAGCTAAAAGCTCTAAATTATCACATTTTATCAACACACCTGCATTGGTAATCATTATTTTTTTTACCTTTGCCGTTTCATATTAATTGTATAATCCAAACTCCAATAATATGCGGAAAGTTATTCTATTGACGGTTTTAGCCCTCTTCTTGTTCGGCACAGTATTCGCCCAAGAAAACAAGACGGACAAGAAAGGCAAGAAAAAACAGAAGACGGAGGCCACGGTTGACGGGGAAAACCCTGCGGACAACACCACCGTTGTAAACGAGGACTCGGATGACGATGACATCGACAATGGTGGTAGCCAGTATGTGCCGAGCCTGCTACACAGCAGTGCCGATGTTTATACCAACAACACCTCCTACACATTCAGCATCGCCTATTTCCGGATGCGCGGCTATGACAACCGTTATCAGGGCGTGTTCGCCAACGGCTATGAGATGAACAACATGGTGACAGGCCGCGCCAATTTCTCGCAATGGGGCGGTTTGAACCACATCTTCCGCTATCCCGAAAACGTCACTGCTCTGAACATGGCGACTTTCGACTTCGGTGATATCGGCGGGGCCAGCAACTACAACCTGCGGGCCAGCAACTTCCGCAAGCAGGTGCGCGCCACCTACTCGCTATCGAACCGCACTTACACCAACCGCATGATGCTGACGGGCAGCACCGGCCTCACCCCCAAGGGATGGGCATTCACCGGCTCTTTGTCAGCACGTTTCGGCAATGAACTGGCCTACGTGGACGGCACATCCTACACGGGTTTTGCAGGCTTCGTGGCTGCCGAGAAGAAAATCAACTCCCAACATTGGCTTAACCTCGCGGCCTTCGCCTCTTACATCCAGCGCGGCATGCAGTCGAACTCCGTGCAAGAAGCATACGACCTTTTAGGCAACAACTACTACAACGCCAACTGGGGCTGGTATCAGGGCAAACAGCGCAACGCCCGTGTGCGCACACAATGCGAGCCCACCTTCCTGCTAACGCACAACTTCAACTCCGCGAACAACAAGATTAATGTGCAGACCACCGCAGGGCTCTCCTTCGGATTCAACAATACCACCTCCCTCAACTGGTACGACGCTCAGGACCCGCGTCCGGACTACTACCGTTACCTCCCGAGCTACCAGATTGACGGCAAGGACACGGCACAAGCCTACTACGATGTGCTGGCTTTGTGGCAAAACAACGATCAAAGCTACACCCAAATCAACTGGGATCACCTCTATAACGTCAACCAGACGGCCGCGCTGCAAAACAAACGTGCCCAATACATGGTGGAGAACCGCCGCTACGACCAGCTGACGGGCGGTGTGAGCACCAACTTGAACTGGTCCATCAACGAGCACTGGAAACTTTACGCCGGCGCCTCCGTGAACCACTTCAAACAGCACAACTACAAAACCATCGCTGACTTGCTTGGCGGTGCCTACTGGCTTGATGTCGATAAGTTCTCCGAAGGCGACTTCCCCGCCGACCAGAACGTGCAGTACAATGACCTGCTTCACATCGGCGACTCGCTCCATGAGGGCGACATTTTCGGCTACAACTACGACTACCATGTCTTCAAACAGAAAGTCTGGAGCATGGTGAAGGCCACCTATAATCACTGGGATTTCTACTTCGGGCTTCAGTTCGGCGCTTCAGAGCTGTGGCGTTACGGCCACATGCAGAACGGCCGCTTCCCCGACAATTCCTATGGCCGGTCGGAGACGCGAATTTATATGGACAACGGTGCGAGAGCTGGTGTCACCTATAAAATCAACGGTCGCAACTATATTGTAATCAACGGTTTGGGTGAAATAAAATCACCGAATATCCTCAACTCGTTTCTCTCACCACGTATCAACAACAAATACGTCGATAACTTGACATACGAGACTGTCTTTTCCGGCGACCTCTCATACGTGCTCAACTATCCGGTAATCAAGATGCGTGCAACTGTCTTCGGCACGAAAATCAACAATTCCACGCGGCTGATCAGTTTCTACAACGATGACATGTCGAGTATGGTCAACTACGCCATTTCGGGTATTGACGAACTGCATGTCGGTGTGGAGGCCGGTGCGGAGATCAAGTTAGGCAGCATGTTCTCGTTGATTTTGGCGGGCACATGGGCCGACTACCGTTACACCGACCGCGCCCACGTGACGATGAACGCCGAGAACGGTGTCGATTTCGACGGACAGATGGAGCGCACGGTCTATTGGAAGAACTTCCATGTAGCTGGCACACCGCAGGTTGCCGCTACCGGCGGACTCAAGTTCAACTACGACTACTGGTGGGTGAACATCAACTGCAACTGGTTCGACAAAATCTACTGCGACCTGAATCCCGAACGCCGCACCAGCACAGCCCGCGGATCCCTGGACGAGAACTCCGAGCTCTATCATCAGGTGGCCGACCAGACTCGCCTGAAAGGACAGTTCACGATGGATGTCTCCGTGAGCAAGTCGTGGCGCATCAAGCACAAATACAACATCGGTTTCAACGCCAGTGTTACAAACCTGCTGAACAACAAGAAATTAGTGACCACCGCGTGGGAACAATATCGCTTTGACTACACCAATTATAACGTCAACAAATACGCTAACAAGTACTACTACGCTTTCGGCACCACGTTCTATTTAGGCATCAATTTCCAGATGTAGGCGATGAAACAAAGAAACGATGAGACGATGAAAAAATAATTCATTGAGCAGCCTCGAAGAGGCAAGACGCACGAAGTGCTAATAACCCCACATAAGCGGAGCGCAATGTGGGGCTCCACCAAAAGAAAAAACAACAGAACATGAAAAATATAGCGATAATAGTAATTGCACTCGCAGCCATCCTCACCGGCTGTAACCTGGAGCCCGATGTGGCCCCGATGCCGACCTTTGTCGGGGAGGCCAACACCACCATCGCTGAGTTGCTCGCCATGCACACCATCGGCTCGGAGGACTCATACGACTCCATCCCCATGGGGTCAAACATCATCATCTGTGGATACGTCACCACCAGCGATGAATGGGGCAACAACTACAAGTACCTCAACATCGAGGATGAGACCGGTGGCATCCAGATTAAGATTGACAACAAGGCCCTGTATAACAAGTACAAAATCGGGCAGAAGCTCTATGTGAAGTGTGACGGCCTTGTGCTGGGCGACTACCGCAAACTGCCTCAGCTCGGTCTTTGGGCTAATGGATCCATGCAGGCCATTCCGTCGTTCAAGACATACCTCTACCTCTTCCCCGACGGTGCGCCCATGGGAGACTTTAACCCCATTGAAATGACCACCATCCCTTCCGCCAACGACATTCCGGCGACCAACTACAACCGACGGGTGCGTCTTATAGGGGCCACTTTCGTGGAAGGCGGAATCGCCACTTTCTCGGATCCTGGCGCGGCCACCAGTCACGATATCAAGATGTCTGACGGCACCACCATCACAATGAGAACCAGCAATTACGCCACCTTCGCCAGCGAAACACTGCCCGTGGGTACCGGCGAAATCACCGGCATCCTCACCCGCTACAACAACTACGTGCAAATCGTTATCAACAGCCCTGCCGACCTGGTGGGCTTCACTATCCCCATGGAGCGGCAGACCGTCTTCAGCGTCAACTACGCCAATGCTTTCAACGAAGGTTGGAGCCAGGCCGGCACCGGTAACGACTGGCAGACGATGGTCAACAGCAGCTTCAGCGGCTTCTACATCACTCCTGTAGCAAATCAAGACAAATACTTGATTTCCCCGGCCATTATCCTGGACAATATCAACGGTCCAGAGCTAAGTTTCACGCACCGTGCCCCGCAAGGCTTCGACCCCAACACCATGATGTGTTTCTACACGCCCAACTACACCGGCGATGTAAACACCACCCTATGGATTCCGTTCAACCTTTCCGCAGCATCAGGACAAACCGCCTCCAACAACTTCAGCATTGAGCTCCCCGAAGGAACCCAGTCCACCAATTTCCGCCTGATGTTCCATACCACCTCCGCCACATCCGCATGGTACCTGTCGGACATCAAGATTACGGGGTTGGTGCAATAGAGTTAGTAGTTAGTAGTTAGTAGTTAGTAGTTAGTAGTTAGTAGTTAGTAGTTAGCAGTTAGCAGTCCCGAAACGGCGAAGCCACAGTTTGGGGATACCAACAAAGTAAACGAAAAGTAATATGAAAAAGACAACGATAATCGCAATCTTGGTTGCAGCCATCCTCGCTGGCTGTAACCGCTGGGAAGAACCCGAGTTAATAGCCCCCGTCTATGATGGTCCCGCAGCAAACAAAACCATCGCAGACATAAAAGCGATGCACCCGTCATTAGGCAACGGCACACAAGACTCCATCTGCCGATACGATGAGCAGTTCATCGTGAAGGCCGTGGTGGTCAGCTCCGACGAAGGCGGCAACTGCTACAAATACCTGACCATACAAGACGTGACCGGCGGCATCGAGATTGCCATCGACCGTTCCAGTCTCTACAACGACTATCCCGTGGGACAGACGGTCTATCTGAACTGTGCCGGGCTGATTGTGGGGGATTATCACAACAAGTACCAGGTCGGCTGGGTGTATCAGGGCTCCGTGGGCCGCATCGCACCTGCCGCGCTTGACCGCTACTTGAGCAAGGACGGTTTGCCAGACTTGAACAACCCATTGGTGGCAAACCCCATCGAAATCAACAGCGCGGACCAACTCTCGGCAGAAAATGTGAACTGTCTGGTCAAAATCGACGGCTGCAAGTTCGACCCGGCTGATGACGGACTGCCGTTGTCCAACAACGACTTCACCACCGACCGCAATATCACGTTCAATGGGGCAAGCTTGACGGTGCGTACCAGTAACTATGCCTACTTCCGCAACACTCTCATCGATGCGAGCAAAGAGTACTGTCTCTATGGTATCCTTAGCGTATATAACTCTACCTACCAGCTCACCCTGCGCACAAAAGATGACATCCAACTCTCCTCCGCTTCACAGATCGAGACGCTGGCCAACCTCACCTTCGATGAAAACTGTTTCACCACTGGCGGTTGGTCGCAATATCCCGACAACCAGTCGTGGAAGTTCCAATCCTACAGCGGCAATAATTTCGTCTATCACAACACCTCTTCCGAGAACTGCGACGACTGGCTCATCTCGCCGGAGATGAACCTCGGCAACATGTATGACGCCCTACTCTACCTCGATCACCAAAACAACGTGGGCGGCAGTCCGGCGACGTATTACCAAGTCTATTACTCCACCACCTACAACGGCGGTGCATTCAACGAGGACGACTGGAATCTCATCCTTCCGAACCTGAACAACTATCCGAGCAGTTTCGGTCTCAGCAATGCACTGGGTTTGAGCGACATCGGCAACCAGAAATTCCGCATCGCGCTGCGATACCGCAAGAACGGCAGCGTTGACGGAACGCGCTGGGCCGTGCGAGGCATGAAGATTACGCGATAAGGCAATCATTCACAACAAAACAACTGATATCCATTTTGTTACAAAAAAATTAATTTTGAATGTAACAAAATTACCGTTTGGTACGACAAAGCATTACGGGGAGGTAATACCCGAAATAATCAACTGTAAACCAAAAGGATGAACGGAATGACTACAAAACGGTCAAGTGCGATAAGACTACTTTTTGTGCTAATTTATTCCCTGG
>JAEEKL010000052.1 GCA_016282395.1 Bacteroidales bacterium | reverse complement strand
TCACGATGACGACAATCCCGATGACGGCTAAAAGCCCAAGGAGAGTGCGTCTTTTGAATTGCCTGCTCTGTATATTGATGTTTTTGCCCATAATGCTCCGATTTACCATTTACGACTCAATAAAACCAAACGGGTGGCATAAAGAAAAATGAAAATGACACTACAGAAGTAGAAAACATCGCGGGTGTCAATAACGCCCTGGCTGATAGAAGCATAATGATGTTCGATGCCCAAGGTCTTCAAATAGTAACCGAAATTCCCGAGTGCCTCGAAAGAATAGATAAACGCAAATGCGAAGGAAAGGATGAAGCAAAGCAATGCGGCAATGATGAACGCCACGATTTGGTTGTTGGTAAGGCTGGAAGAGAACAGGCCGATGGCGATAAAGGAGGCGCCGAGGAAAAGCAGACCGAGGTAAGAGCCCCATGTGCTGCCCATGTCAAGGTTACCAACGGGATTACCTATCCAATAGACCGTTATCACATACACGAGTGTCGGCAACAATGCGATGACCAACAGAGTGAGGCAGGCAAGGAATTTCGCCCACACGATTTGCATGTCTGTTAAGGGGAGGGTAAGCAGGAAATCCATGGTGCCCGTGCGCTTCTCCTCCGCGAAAGAACGCATCGTAATGGCCGGCACCAAGAAGAGGAACAGA
Source organism: Bacteroidales bacterium (assembly GCA_016282395.1). GTDB lineage: Bacteria > Bacteroidota > Bacteroidia > Bacteroidales > WCHB1-69 > F23-D06. The sequence continues at coordinate 5,771 of JAEEKL010000052.1, read as the reverse complement.
AACTGCGAGAGATTGAAAAGTCCCTGCAAATCTGCCAACCCTGATTCCAACACATTGTTCACATTCGGGAAAACCCAAATAAACAAACCGGAGACAATCAGAAAGACCCCGATGAAAATGTAACCGATAATTGAGCTTAAAAAAGCCTTTAATTCTTTGATATACAGACTAAACATACTTTATCAAAAATTGCGCAAAAGTACACAAAATACTAATACACGCGGACATAGGAATTCACTGCTGTAGAGACGTTGCGCGCAACGTCTCTACAAACGTACCCGGTACCCGCCGGTCTTCTTGCTGCCGGAGTATTCGATGAGGCCTTTATCCTGCATCTCTTTTAGATAACGGGTAATAGTGCTTTTCGGAATTTGCGTGCCAGAGACAATATCATTAAGTTTGCAATTGGGGTGGTTGGCAATATAGTGACGGATGTCTTGCGCTTTGCGAGGTGGCTTTTGAAGGATGTGGTTGGGTTTTGTTTCAGATGTTTCAGACACTGAACGCTCATATTCTCTTTTTTTGAGAAATTCTGTTATACGGGGAACAGCAGTTGAAGAAAAAGAAGGGCTTATTTGTAAGTGTGGGTCTTCCGTGTTTTGATCCATATTGAGTTCGATGATGTCATTGTGAATACTATTGATACATTTTAGTCGGACGATTGTGCTTCTGGAGATTTTCACATAATGATTCTCTCCCAATAAATCATATATGTCATTCAGTGTTCCACGTTTTGTGTATTTTTTTCCTTCGGTGGTAACGAAGGTGTTATAGTTCTGATTTTGAGTGATGTAACAGATTTTGTCTTCGCTGAGTAGAACAGATTCCTTTTCAAAAAACTGCTGTACTTCCAGTTGTTGCGTTTTCAAATACATTGTTTTTTCTTTGTCGTGTATTTGTATCCTCAACCGCAAGTTGTTGGAAACCAATCCCGCAAAACAGAAAAGGCCGCAATTCCTGAACAGGAGGTTGAGAAAGAGCCGTCTTTTAATGTGCGTTTCATGGAGGACAATGAAATTGTCTGGGAAACCAGACAGTTTAATGTCAATTGTAAGAATGTATTCAATCAGGGCGGTGATAACGATTTCCAATGAAGAAAATAGCAGATAAAGAAACATAGTGTTTTTCTTCTGTGACAAAAAACGGAGAGACCAGAAATTCAGAAGCAAGACAAAGATAATCATCAGTGCTATGCAATATTCGGTGTTGGTATTTACAGATGGTCGCAGAAAGCTGTTTTTGGTGAAATACATGAAAAAGAAAGCGGAAAAGACTGCTTGTCCAAACAGGACACTTACAAGTTTCCAATTGTTATTCATTGTTGCTGCAATAGAAATACGGGGCAAAGATAAATTTTTTTCAAAAAGCCTCTTTTTTTTATTCTCATTTGGTTTCCAAAAGAGGGCTTCGGAGCCTTAGAAACCCCAAAAAAAGATGAGAATATTATGAGAATAAAAATTCCTTTTATTTACTCAATGATTTGTTTTTTAAAAGGTTAAAATATTCTCATTTTTGTTTGTTTCGTCACAAAGTCACAATTTCGTCCCAAAGTGACGAAATTGTGACTTTGCATCTGTAGGTGCAGTGAAGAAAAGCTATTTTTGTACCACATTAAAACAAATTATGAAAAAAGTAGTATTAATTGCAGCAGCGTTTTTGCTTATTCAGTCTTGTAGTAAGAATGTAATCAACCAAAATGATTTACCGGGTTTGGATAACCGGTTGATTCCGTTGGAGTCCGATTCAAAAGATGCCGGGTATTTATTGGTGACAACAATAGGTCATTTGTCAAGTGACTGTGGCGGACGATGTATCACGATTAACGGAACCAAATGTCACCTTGATTGTATGGGAGATGGGAATGTTTGCAGGCAGGCAACATCTGTCCATCTTCAGCAGACCGGCACTGCCGTCACCGCCACGACCACAGACACGTTCGGTCTGACCTCGGAGGACTTCTTCCTGATGCCGGACCGTTCTTTAGATTATGAGGATGATAAAGGGAACCATCTCTTTCTGAACATCCCTTCTCAGATGGTCTATCGGGACACTACCACCCTACAGTTCACGTTCACGGGGCTGTCGTTTACAAGCAGGCCGTTATATTAACAGAACAGATGAAAACCCCGCGCAACAACAAGACACAAAGAAAATACGGATAAGGACGGTGCCGCCGCAAGAGTCTGCCTGCGGCGGCACCAGGAGACTGACCGTGCGACGGGGTTTTGTAGTTTCGCCGCGACAACGGCAGACCGAGGATGCCCACGCGAAAAGTTGGGGAGAAGAAAGAGTAATAACAATTCAAAATCAAAAATAATGAAAAAATTCAACATCATTGTTATAGTTGCCATGATAATAATAGCAACCGTACTTCTGTTAGCACAGTGTACGGAACAAAAAGGGGGAACTATCGAAGGAAGAGTGATAGAATACGAAAATTGTACATACGATAACAAAGGGTATCTGATTGAGGTTCAAAACCCGAGAGGAATCGGAAAGGATGTTTTCCTATGCGGAACACAATATTCAAATGTGGTAAAAACGTATTCCCAACCTATTAACACATTGCAGATAGGTGACCAAGTAATTGGGAAGTGGCATTTTCTGAAAGATTCCTCTTGCAGGGTTTGCACAGATGAAGATCAAGTTTATAATGTTCCTGAAATAGTCATTTCATTCCAAAAGTGAGTCGTATGAAAAGAATTCTTTCCGTCTGGTTTATGCTTGCCTTTATTGTGAGCGTTCCCGCACAGTATTATTATAGCTACAACAATCCAATCCATCTTAATAAGACTGATACCATAGTGATTTTCAGCGGAAATCCTGATGTGGAGGATTATCTGACAAATAATCCTTCGTTGATTGTCTCAAGCAACAATAAATACACTATCATATCGAATAAAAACATGTTCCCGAAAGGAATCGTGAAATCATATCCTGTGTACAAGACAGAAGACGGATGCTTGTTAGGATGCAATGGTCAGATTCTATTTTTTCCAAATCATGAAGAAGATATTGATATAATTTTACAATCTTTCCCTTTGGAGATTATTCAAAACACCCCATTCTATATAATAGCACAGGTGTCTGAAAATTCCGTGGATGATGATTTATCCATTGCAAATGCGCTACAAGAATCTGGCTTGGTACAGTTTTCCCATCCTAACTTTATCGTAAATTTTCAAAAACACCAAGACACAATAAGTGATCCTTATTTCCCATATCAGTTTTATTTACACAGTATTGGCCAGGTAATTAACGATGGACATGTGACAACTGCGGATGCTGACATAAATGCGCCAGAAACTTGGAATATAACAAAGGGCGATTCTTCCATAATAATAGCCGTGATAGACGGAGGAGTGACAAGTGATCACCCTGATTTACCAAACGACAGACAATTAAGACTTCCAAACAGTAACGGTGCAGGACCGTACGATGGAACACCTGTGAATGATCCTTCACCATGGGGAAATAATAATCATGGCAATGCTTGTGCAGGAATTATTGCTGCTTCTCATAATAATGAAGGAATATCGGGAGTTGCTCCGAATTGTAAAATCATGCCCATTCGTGTGCCTTTTAGTTATGTTGCAATTGATGTGTTTGCAACCGCTTTAGTTTTTGCCACACTCAATGGTGCAGACATCATCTCCAATAGTTGGGGGACATCTGACCCTAACCCTAATGCATATCCCGCCATCATAAATGCGATTAATATTGCTACAACGTATGGACGAAATGGGAAAGGTTGTGTGGTTGTTTTTTCAGCTGGGAATACGGCCAACCGTGTTAATAATGATTTTGGTTACGTCGCGTTTCCTGCAAATTGTCTGAATGAGGCGATGATAACAGTCGGAGCGTCTGACAGAAACAACCAAGTGGCCAAATATAGTCCTAATGGGAATAAAATATCTGTAGTTGCCCCATCTCATAAAGCCTACCCTATACAAATTTCAGGAGAGAATAAAGAAGTATGGTCAATGGATATACCAGGTTCTTCTGGTTATAATCCAAATGAAAGCACAGGAGAGGTGTTACCTTCTTCAGGTACAAATCATCTGTCCTACACGGGTCGTTTTGGAGGCACGTCCGCTGCTTGTCCGCAAATAGCAGGAGTATCCGCCTTAATGTTGTCTGTAAATCCTACTCTTTCATCTAATGAGATTAAGAATATAATAGAAAGGACAACGAAAAAAATAGGGAGTATGTCATACGATTACAATCTCCCCAATGGCACATGGAATCAAGAGATGGGTTTTGGCTTGGTTGATGCGCACAAGGCCGTCATTTACGCTATGGAATATGGACACGATAGCATCATAGGATCAAGCACCATTGCCGACTGTGAGGCAAAAGACTATCAGTGCGAATTCCTGCATCCCGATATTTTCACCTATAATTGGACTGCAAGTTCCAATTTGGGAATTGTGGAAGACAGGGGAAACTCGATTACGGTTACACCTTTGAGTGTGGGCGTTGGCACAATTTCTGTGGATGTTTACCAACAGGGCAGGCTGATGTACACAATGACGAAGACCATTACAGTTACGTCTGCATGGAACAGTTACCCACCTGTTGCTGCTGCTCCGCTACATATCACCTCCAATACGATATGGTCTTCTGAAATGTATCTGCCTGCTCCCATTACAGTAGATTCCGCCGCGATATTGACAATCACAGGAATCTATCATTGTGGTCAAGCCGCCCGCTTCATCGTCCGTCCTGGCGGCAAGCTCGTGGTTGACGGCGGTACGCTGACCTCCGCCTGTTCCAGCGAGATGTGGCAGGGCATCGAGGTGGTGGGTGACCGTACCAAGCGGCAGATTTCGCAATGGCAGGGAACGGTGGAGCTGAAGAACGGCGCGGTCATCGAGAACGCACACTGCGGCATCCGCACGGGGCTTGGGGAAGACAATTGGCACACCACCGGAGGCATCATCAAGGCCGACAGCGCGTTCTTCATCAACAATCGTCGAGCCGTGGCTTTCCTCTCCTATACCAACCATTCTCCGGCAGGCACCATAACGGACAACCAAAGCAGCTTCAGCAGGTGTGTGTTCACCGTGGACAACAACAATTTGTTCTCCCAAAACAACGCCAGCTTCATCGACCATGTCACGATGTGGGAAGTGCGAGGGGTGAAGTTCCTGGGCTGCACATTCTCCAACCAAACGAGCGAACGCCACCAGCGTCGCCACGCCATCTATGCCGATGATGCAGGGTTCAAGATAGACACTTACTGCAAGAGTCCCACGAACATTTTTCCCGATTGCGAATGCCCGGAGGCTCTTTCGACATACAACACCTTCTCGGGGTTCAGCACGGCGGTGGAGGTACTCACCACGGGTGTGCAGCATGCCGTCCAAATCAACCACGCCCTTTTCAGCAACAACTACACGGCTGTGAAAATTGACGGCAACCATTTTGCCAGCGTGACGCGGTGCGAGTTCGACCTTGGTCAGGTGCCGATTCAGTCGCTGAGCAACAAGGGACTGGATTTGAGGACCTGCACGGGTTATTTAGTGGAAGAGAACACGTTCAGCCGGAGTGCTTATATCGACCCCACACTGTTTGCCTCGACCGGCATCTACGTGGATAATTCGGGGAACAGTGACAATCTTCTGCACCGGAACACGTTCGAGAAATTGGGTTATGGCATCAGAGTGAACGGTGCGAACGGGGACAGCCGGGCAGGTTTGCAGGCCACATGCAACGATTTCATCCACAACAAGTATGATATCTATATGTCCAACGGATCGTCTATGAAG
>JAEEKL010000051.1 GCA_016282395.1 Bacteroidales bacterium | reverse complement strand
CCCGCTTTGGCTGTTCCCCGCACAGCCCACTACCGTTGACGTTCCTGTTCCCGTATTTTCCCTTTTGCCAAAAGTGCTGTTGCTGTTGGCGCTCTGTTTCGTGAGTTTGTGCGTCACGGGGTTGGTGCGGAAGATTTGTGAGGGCGGCGGGATAAAGGTATAGACCTGCCACCATATCAAAAAAATTGTATCTTTGCAGCCGTATGTTAGATTGCCGAAAAGTTTTTTACAGGATTGTTAGGATGCAAGGTGCGGAACCGTTAGGGTTTTGCGCCGTTTTTTTTAAAGCTAAAGAAAGGTAGCGATCAGACATCTTTAAATCGAAAAAACAGTCAAAAAGATGGGTGCCACAAGTATTATTATCGCGATATTAACATTGATAGCAGGCATTGGAGTTTTTTTGGTGGCCTGCCAGATGATGAGCAACAACCTGGAGTCTGCGAGCAGCCGGCGATTGAGGCGGTTGTTTGCGAAAACGGGTGACAACAAGTGGGTGGGAGTCGGCATTGGACTTGCGGGTACCGCCGCCATCCAAAGCAGCGGCGCAGTCACCGTGATGGTCATCGGTTTCGTGAATGTGGGCATCATGAGCCTTGCGCAGGCAGCCACCATTATCTACGGTTCTAACATCGGCACTACGGTGACGGCGCAGTTGGTGGCCTTGGGTATGTTCGGGCGCAACAGCATCTCCACAACCATCATCTTTGCAGCTTTCGCTGGAATCGGCGCTTTCATCTCGCTCTTTGCCAAACGCGACAAATGGAAACAGACTGGCGGCATCCTCACCGGTTTCGGTATGTTGTTCGTGGGTTTGAGCATGATGTCCTCTGCCATGGACGAGTTTGCCGCACAACCGGAAGTCAAAACCATGCTGGCCAGCATCAGCAACGCCGTACTTTTAGTGTTCATCGGTGCACTGCTCACCGCCATTATCCAATCGTCATCCGTGATGACCTCTATCGCCATCACGATGGTTGTCACCGGGTTAGTGAACCTTGATCAGGGCATTTACCTGACGATGGGCTCTAATATCGGTTCCTGCGTTGTAGCGTTGATTGCAGGTATGACCAGCGGCGTGAACGCCAAACGAACGGCTCTCATCCATCTCATTTTCAATGTAATGGGCGTTTGTTTGTTCTTGTTGTTGGCTCTGATTCTGCGGCTTTCGACCGCCGGTGCATGGAGTTTCGGCACGCTCTTCGGTCGCTGGTTCCCGAACGCCCCACAGATCCAACTCGCCATGTTCCACACGTTCTTTAACGTTACCACCATGTTCGTGGCGCTTCCGATGACCAATCTCCTTGTCAACACCGCCTGTCGGCTTGTCCCCGAAAAAAATGACGCTTCCGATGCACGCCCACGCCTCAAATTCCTCGACCCGTCCATGCTTTCCACCCCCGCTGTGGCACTCCGCCAGTTTAAAAACGAAATTGAGAACATGGCAGACATGGCTATTACCAATTTCAGACGTGCTATCAAAATCATCACTACGATGGACTACTCTGAAATTGAGGAGTTCCGGCAAGTTGAGGTGAATCTTAACTTCTTGAACAAGGAACTGTTGCGTTACTCTATAGCCCTGTCGGAGAACAGTTTCAACAGTTATGACCAGGCTTATCTGACCTCCACCATCCGCACCGTCAGCGACTTGGAGCGTGTCGGTGACTATGCCGAGAACATCGTGGAATATGCCGACTCCCTTAAAGAACAGGACGCGGTTTTCTCACAGGAGGCCATCAGTGAGATTCTACAGATGGAAAAACTGGTCAACAATCTCTATGATGAGGTAATGTATGCCTACCATCACAAAGATTTGGAAGCCTTGAACCGTGCAAATGTCATTGAGGATCAGATAGATGATTTGACAGAAGAGATGGAACGCAACCACATTCGACGTCTAAACGACGGTACCTGTAGTCCCGCTGTCGGTGCCGAATATCTCTCCTTGGCGCAGAACTCTGAGCGTGTCGCCGACCACCTTATCAATGTCGGCAAAACGATTTTGGATCTGAAGAGAGCGACAAAAGAATAGATAACCGAAAGGTTATAAGGAAATTATCTCATTTATGATTCTGTCGTGGGGTTCGGACGGAACTTCGGGCAGCAGCTGGAAATCAAAACACAGTCCTATCGTAGGAACTTGCGGATGCTGTGCTAAAAAACGGTCGTAATAGCCTCGGCCACGCCCTAACCGATGGCCATTGGAATCAAAGGCCATTCCGGGAACCACAATGAGGTCGAAACCTCCGGAATAAGGATGGCTCTGCGGTTCGGGAATGTGGAAATCACCTTCCACAAAAGTCACATTGTCAGCCAATTCCACAGGTATTATGTCATCGCCGACCACAGTAGGCAGGATGATGCTTTTCCGGTGACGCCATGTCTCGATAAAATCGAGGGTTTGCACTTCGTCCGGCAAAGATGCGTAAAGCATCACCTTCTTCGCTTGAAGGAAGCGGGGGTGCTCCTCTAACCGTTGCAGAATTTTTTTAGACTGAGCCAGCAGCTCTTCCTGCGAATGCTGTTTTTTGAGTGCGCGAATATTTTGGCGGAGCGTTTTCTTATCCATGGCAGAGAATGTTTTCCAAACGTGTAAGAACTTCCTTATAAGCGACTTCCACATTTCCAAGGTCACGGCGGAACAAGTCGCAATCCAACTTTTCGTGGCTGTCGGAATCCCAGAACCGTGCAGTGTCAGGAGAAATCTCATCAATCAGCATCACTCTGCCGATGGTGTCAATCCCAAATTCCACTTTGAAGTCAACCAGGTCAATTCTGATTTTCTTGAAGAGATCTAATAATAACTCGTTGATTTTATACAAGATGTCATAGATTTCTGTCAGCGTTTTCTTGTCGGCGTAACCTAAAGCTTCGGCATGGAAATGGTTGATTAGAGGATCCCGCAACGTATCGTTTTTCAGACAGATTTCGTAGATGGTCTTTTTCGGTATGGTGCCTTCTTCAATGTCGAGACGACGGGCAAGTGTGCCCGCGATCACGTTGCGTACGATAAATTCGAGTGGCAAAGCAGTGGCACGACGGCATAGCTGTTCTGCATCGTTCAACTGTTCCACATAGTGTGTGTGAATGCCGTTATCTTTCAAGTACTGGTAAATCAAAGAGGAAATATTGTTGTTCAAAATTCCTTTGTTAGGGATCGTGGCCTTTTTCACACCGTAGTAGGCTGTTTCGTCATCCTTGAAGCTCATGATGATGTATTCCGAGCTTTCCGTGGCAAAAATCTGCTTCGACTTACCGTTGTATAAAAGCGATTTCTTATTCATTTTCTTTTTTCAATACCACAATTTCAAAGATGGCGTACAAGAAATAGATAACCATGAACGCTATGGCAAATTTTACGGCATCTTTTTGATTCAGAAACATATACAAGAACAGAAATAGCAGACAGGAGAAAATTTTCACCGTGCGGGATAGCATGTACGCGGAGACGAACCGCTTGCCTTCCTGCCCGTCATTGTTGCGCAAGACAATATAGAGGGTCAGCAAAGTGATGGCAAAGAAAAACAGCACGATGAAGGGCAGTGCGGGTGAGGCATATTGGGGAAACAGCCACTGGAATAGCAGGGACAGTCCGGCTATAATGACCGAAAAGACGATTATGCGAAACGAAAATTTCCTAATGGGTATCTTTTGACTCATTTTTGGCTCTGTTTTGGGGTTTTGTCAGCGAACGGATAATCAGGTACATGGAGACGGCAATACTTGCCAAAGAACATAGAATAGTAAACAAAGGGCTGATATTCAGCAGATTGTCCAATTTAATGCCACCAAAAACACCCAACGCAATAACGGCTCCCATTTCAAAAGCCAGGTTGGAGTAAACGGCGTATTGATGTATGGGAGACTCCTTTGGGGGGTGCGCCGGGTCAGACATGCATTATTTGCGCTCAGGTTGCGGCGTGTTCGGTTGCGGGGCAACGCGGTTGTTGCGCATTTTGCAGTTTCCGGAGAACTCAGCACCGGGTTCGATGGCGATTTTGCCGGTTTCGATGTTGCCGATAAGGTTGGCTGTGGCTTTCAGGGAAAGCAGCTCTGAAACAATCAGGGATTCGGCTTTCACATTGCCCTCTATTTCGATATTGGCGCATTTGATGTTACCCTCCACCACACCACTGCGGCCGACGATAATTTTGGCTTTCGATTCAATGTTGCCGCGCATAGCACCGTCAATCCTGCAGTCGGAGGAGGTAATCATATTGCCCTGTAGTTGGGTACCCTGTGCTATCACGTTCACGGCTGATCCGCCGTATTCTCGAGTATCATTGTCTTTCATACGCTTCGTTTTAATTTCTATTGTTTCTTTAAGTAATTGTCCTTGAAAAAGTCGGGATAGTCAGCCCGGCTGTCCCGTTTGTTGTAAAATGAGGTGTAATTGTTGGCGCTCATGGCATACACTTCAATGATTCCGCTGTCAATGCTCGGCTGGAAAGCCTCATCGTTCACCAGAATCTGATAATAATCCATGGCGTCGTCCTTGTTGTTAAACTTGGAGAGGGTAATCATCTGGCGTTTGTTGTCAAGCAAAAAGCTGCTCACGGTCAGTTTTTTCAGGCTGAAGTAGGTGTTGTTGAAGTTAGTGAGCTCTTGTTTGGCGGTCTGCAGGGGCATTTCAGCCGTTTTGACCAATACAACCACGTAATGCTGGTCTTCGGGGTTAAATTCGAAAATGCTTTCCTTTTTCGGGGTGTTACTTTGGATGACTTCCTGCAAAATTTCCTCTTTATTTTCTTGATGCTCAATGCCGAGGCTTCTCTGAATCTGTTCGGGCGTGAAATTGGTCAGATAGATGCGGGCAAGTTCCGCCACGGGATATTGGCTGTACTGGGTGACAATTTTGGTCAGGCCGACAATCAGTGTGTCCTGGTTATAGACTTGTCCGGCGGCCACAGCACGAAGGTAGGCATATTGGGACTTCAACGTAACGTCAGTGCAGTTCGGGATGGCCTCGTCTGCGGTGGTCACCACATTTCGCCAACGCTTGTTCGTGAAATCCTCATAAACTTGCGAATATTGGGTTTCCAACACTTTCTCTTTGGCTGCCAGTTTGTTATAATATTCCGGATCTTGAATTAGCTTGGCGTAGTCGGTGTCCGGATATTTGGTTAAGATCAAGTTTTTGTAAGTTTCCGCTTTGGCATCGTTGCTACCGCGATAAAGCGTATAGAGCATGAAGATGGCAGGCAGGGTATATTCGCTTTGCGGATAGCGTTGGATCAGAGACTCGAAAGAGGCGCAGGCACGTTTGGTGTCACCCAACAAATCCTGATACATGAAACCGGTCTCGTACAAGTCTTTGGCAATGATGGCGTTGGCGGTGTCCTTGGCCCCCGGTGTCAACGGCAGATCTTGCAGGTAATAGGCTTCCTTTGTGGGGTCTGTTTCACGGGTGGCAATTGGATTACCGTCCTCATCATACTCCACAGAATCTTTGGCCAATGATGGGTCGTTCATCAGCGCCATGTCATCGAACGAAATCTGCGTCTTATTGCTGATGAACCAGTTGTCTTCCAACTTTCGGTTACCGAAACGGCGGTAGAAGTCCTGCTGTCCGGCAGTCACCAATGACTGGTTGTAGAAGTACCATTTACCGTTGGAATTGTTTTGGTTATTAATATTGGTGTAAGAGGCGGCATTCTGCATGGCCAACATGCGCTCGGCTTCTTCCGCAGCGGCTTTACGCTCGGCTTCGGTGTAGTCGGAAATCATTTTCCGCACCCAGGCATTACGCTGAGCTTCCGGTAGGTTGGCGATGCGCAACAAGCTGTCTTTCAGATCAATCTCATCCAATTTGTTCACCAAATCTTTCAACACATTTGTTTTCTTCTGAATTTCTTCGTAATTCGGGTAGTTTTTCGGAATGGACATCATGGCGGTGTCATAGTAGTGCTGTGCTTCGCGGTATTCGTTGTCTTCGAAATACAAATCCGCCAAGGCAATACAAGAGTATGTTTTTTGATAGTTGTTTTCCGTGGAGGCAGCCACCGATTTGGCCAAATAGTCTATGCGGAGATTCTCGTCCTCATCAATGCGGGCGATTTCAGAGAGAGCGTAATAGATTTGGTCTCTATAGTTCTCGTTTTTCTTGTCATCCAGCATCTTGTTGAGCTGTTTGGTGATGGCGTTGCGGTTGGATTCGGTGCCATCATAGTTGGCGGCAAGGTGCATCTGGGCGCAGAACGTCATCTCATAATTATCGGATTTTTTAATAACCTGTTTGAAGTTCTTTTGGGCCTCCGCTTGTTGTCCGAGGTTTTCATAGAGTTCACCGAGAATGAGCTGCAGACGTGTGCGGAACTCCTTTTTCGGTTTGTTGTCAAGCGCATTGCCGATATAATCTATGGCTTCCTGCACGTCTCCGTCGGGGGCAGTGAGGTGATATTCCGCCTTGGCAGCGTTAAAGAGAACAGCAAATTTCTTCTTGTTCTTCTTCTCGTTCATATAGCGGATGGTTTCCAGCAGCTCGTCGGCACTGGAATAGTAGCCTTGCCGCATCTGGGTGCGGGACAGCAACACTTCAGCCTCGTTTCGGATGTTCGACTTCGGGTAGGTGTGTACGATGTAGTTCAGCACGCGCTGCGCTTGTACGTAATCCTGCTTGTAAAAATAGGATTTGGCCATCAGGAAATAGGCATCATCAATAGTTTTGACGTATTCCTTGCCCTTAATCATCATTGAATGTTTGTGGATGGCCTTCGAGGATTTCTCGATGGTGCGGTCCAGATGGGAAAGGCACGGACCAAGCTCGCTCTTGTCCGGATAATTGTATATCGGAAGCGTGGCAGTGTAGTTGTCCTTGGATAGTTTTGCATACGCCTTTTCTGCTTCCTTCATCGCCTGGTTGCCGTTCCAATACACATTGTATTTGCACGTTACGTTATGAAAGGCGCGGTTCGGGAAATTGTTTCTGGAGGTAGAACAACCCATCAGCACCGCTATGATCAGCAGGCTGAATCCAATCTTGTGGAGTATTTTTGTTTTCTTTCTCAACGATTTGTTCTTTTATAGTGAAACGTGTCTAACGTGGAAGATGGCTTTTTATTTTGTGTTGTTGGCAAAATATTCGTCCAAAAGGCGTTGCACATATTTTCCAAAGACATCGAACTCGATGTTGACGACAGAGCCGGGTTTCAGGTTGTGGAAATTGGTGACTTTGTAGGTGTAGGGGATAATGGCCACGGAAAAGCGGCCTTTTTCGGAATCCACCACTGTGAGGCTTACTCCATTGACGGAGATGGAACCCTTGGGTACGGTGAAGTTGTTCTTTTCGGGATCGTAGGTGAAATAGAACCGCCAGCTGCCGTTCTCATCGACAACCTTCTCACAGACAGCTGTTTGGTCAACGTGCCCTTGCACGATGTGTCCATCGAAACGGCCGTCCATACGCATGCTGCGCTCGAGGTTGACCTCGTCGCCCACCTTCCACGTGCCGAGGTTGGTCTTCAGCATCGTCTCCTCCATGGCAGTGACCACATACTGTTTCTTCTCCTTGTCTAATTTCACAATGGTGAGGCAGCAGCCGTCGTGCGCCATACTTTGATCAATATTCAATTCATCCGCAAAGTCCACTTCCAACGTGAAGTCGAAATTGGTTCTATCTTGTTCAATCTTAACGATTTTGCCAGTTTTCTCTATGATTCCAGTAAACATTCTTATCCAAAATTAAAACCTGCAAAGATACAAAATTTTCGCAAGTGCAGAATTTTGCATTTTAATGCGCTTCCAACCAGTTCTTCCCGGAACTGATGTTCACGTCCAACGGCACCGACAGCTGCATAGCACCCGACATGTGCTCACGTACGAGGTTTGTCAGCATCTCTAACTCGTCGGGGTAAGTGTCGAAGATGAGTTCGTCGTGGACTTGCAGGATCATCTTGCTTCGCATATTCCGTTCATTCATAGCCTGGTAGATGCGCACCATGGCGATTTTGATGAGGTCGGCGGCGGTGCCTTGGATAGGCGCGTTGATGGCGTTGCGCTCGGCGGCAGCCCGCAAGACCCCGTTTTTCGCGTTGATGTCGCGGATGTTGCGGCGGCGTCCCATGAGCGTCTCCACGTATTCGTGCTCGCGGGCGAAATCCAGCGTGTCATTCAGATAATCCGAAATTTTCGGGAAACTGCGGAAGTAGTCGGTGATGAGCTGCTTGGCCTCGGCTTGGGGAATCTGCAGACGGTCGGCGAGACCGAAGGCAGAGATGCCGTACAGAATCCCGAAGTTGACGGTCTTGGCGGCGCGGCGCATGTCGGCGGTAACCTCCTCTTTGTTAACGCCGTAGATGTGGGCGGCCATCGTCGCGTGGATGTCCTCGTT
>JAEEKL010000050.1 GCA_016282395.1 Bacteroidales bacterium | reverse complement strand
GGCATCTACCGAGTTGTAGGAGGCGGCTTTGCCGGTACCGATATTGGGGAACAGCCCGTCTTTGAGGTCGGCAATCATCGTGTCAGCAATCTCTTCAAAAAGAGCGTTCTTTTTCAGTGGCAGGGTGAGGCCTGGCAGTGCGATGAAGGTGTCACGGCCCCAACGTCCAAACCATGGATAGCCCGCGATGATGTCGGTGCGGCCGTTGCGCTTCACGATGAACTGGTCCGCCGCGTTTTGCAAGCAGTTGGAGAAGGTGGAACGTTTGGGATGCTGTTTCTCCTCTTTGGCATAAATCTTGGCGATTTCGGCAGGATCAATAGGTTCGGTGCCTATGCAAAGGTATAATTCCTTGTCGGCCACCTTCGCCGTGATAGTGCCGGGACGCCACAAATCTTCATGGCCCTCATAGCCGCGTTTCAACTCTTCTTCATATTCTATGTTATAATACCAGTCAGGATGGTGCTGATATTGCACTGGCTCCGAGAATTGGAAATAGACAGGTGTGTAGTTGTCGTACATGCAGAATCCGACACCGTTTTCAACCGTTTGATAATCGGTATGCACGTTGCCATTGGCATGAGTGAGCTGGTGAATGCTGCGGAAAGCCAGTAGCGGCTCAATCTGCATACAGACATCCTCAACTTCATCCAAGAAGGTGTATTTGATGATCAGCCGGTCGGCATCGCGTTGGAAAAGCAGCGATTTCTGGAAATTGAATTTCCCGACGCGGTAGTCATACACCGGCACGCTGTCGGCGGAGAATTTCTGCAGATATTTGTTCCCTTTCGGGTCGATGACTTTATTCTTATATTGATGGATGCCTAAATGGAAATCCATGCTGTTGACCACGATGTTCTCGTTGATGCCGGAAACCAGCAGGTGGCGTTCGCCACCGAGGTTGTCCTGTGGTACGATGAACAGACCATGGTATTTGCGGGTGTTGAGACCGCACAAAGTGGTAGTGGCAAAAGCGCCCGTTCTGCTGCAGCGCAGAATCTCTCTCTCCTTCGCGAAATTGATGTTCACCAACTTCTCCTTGTCAAATGCGATATAACTCATTTTATATGTCTATATATTCGTTTATACATTATATATGAACCTGCAAAGATATATTTTTTTGCTCATAAGTTGCTTATATTTTTTTCATTTTTTTTTAACCCGGTTGATATAGTGCTCTTTTCCTTGGGTAGATTGACTATGAATGGGCGATGAATGGGCGAAAAAAAAATCCCGGGCCGTCAGGTCCGGGATCTTTAAGGATGATATTATTCCGAAAAATTAGCGGGCAACCGTGAATTTCTGGGTTGACATGCCGTTTTCGGTAGCGATTTTCACCGTATAGACACCATTAGCGAAAGCAGTGGTGCTGATTTGGGTGGTCACATCGTTGACATTGTAGGAACCGACCATTTGACCCATCATGTTGTAAACCTCAACGCGGTTAATGTTGCTGTTGGCGTTGATGTTGAGCACATTGTTGGCAGGGTTCGGGAAGATGGTGGTGTTCAGCTCGTGGTTTTCAACACCTGTACCAGGAGTCACGCTGACATTGTCAATCTTCATCAAGAAGACGTCCTCCGTATTGTGGTTTCTGAAAGCGACATAGACATTTTGGCCGGCATAGTTGCCGTCGATGTTGATGCTTCTTTGCTCCCATTGGTCAGACTGGAGCGTCTCGTTGAATACACTTGTGAAGTTGCTGGGATTCAATGATGTTGACAGCATAACGTCATAGTATTCCGCTGCATAGTCGGCGTCAATGGCTGAAACATACCAAGTCAGTTTCGCACCGCTGCTGGGGATAGCAAGGGCAGGGGTGATCAGCCAGTTGTCAGGGGTCAGGGCACCGACAACGTTGCTGTAGGAACCGGAGAGAATGAATCCGTCGGAGCCGTTGTTGCCACTGCCGGAGAGATCAACGCTGGAAGGATAGTAAGAAACGGGTTCGTAGCTATGTTCCCAGGAATAGCCGTCGCCGTCCTGATCAAGGATGGTCCAGCAAGCAGGCATACCCTCTTCGAAATCTTCAGTGTAGGGCAGTGTCTTAGGATTAGAGCAGTCAACAGCACTACCGGAAACGGAGATGGTCTTGCTGGTATTGCCGCTATTCACGGTGATGGTGCCGTTGTGATAGCCAGCTGCGCTCGGATTGTAGCGGACATAGAGGGTGCCGCCTGCTTCAGGCAGAGTAGCAGTAGCTGCGTAGGATGTGCCGTTGGCGGAAACTTCAAAGTTGGCAGGAGCAGTCACGGAAATGTTGCTGGTCAGCAGGGCACCAACTACAGATGCGGTCTTCACAGGAGCGGGAGATCCAAGGTTGATGCTTCCAAAGGACATGCTCTCAGGAGAAACGGTCAACAAGGCCTCTGTTTGGGCTGTCAAAGAGAAGTTGTCGATAATGAAGATATCTGTCATATCGAAAATGCCCCAGTATAAGAATGAACCAATTTGAGAGGCTCCAACGGCCACATATTTCGTGCCGGCAGGAACGACGGTGGAGTAAGATTCGAATGCATCGGTAGAACAAAGTTGCTCACCCTGCCAAGTGAAGCTGGCGGGATTGTTGTCGGTGGTGGAGTAACCCACATGGAAATAGGTAGGAGCAGTAGCTTCTGTGCCGCCATAGTTGAGATAGTCGAAAGACACCAACATGGCATCGGTAGTGTGGATTTCGGGGGTGATGAGCATATCAACACCTTCCATACCGATACAGAAATCAGTGCCCGCCTCGTCAATGCCAAGAGACATGAAAATTTCAGGATCTGTACCTATAGACCAGCAAGTGGGGGGAATGAGTTCGTTGTTGAAATTTTGGGTGTAAGGAACTGTGATGCCAGGGGTGCAGTCCACGGATTCGCCAGTGAGGGCGACTGTGCCGTTGTAGCTGGTGGAGGTAACGGTCAGATTTCCGTTGAAGGTGCCGGCAGCCGTGGGGGCGAAGCGCACGAAGATGGTGTCATTGACCACTGTTGTCGCGTTGGCCGGAATGGTTTGCGTG
>JAEEKL010000049.1 GCA_016282395.1 Bacteroidales bacterium | reverse complement strand
GTTCCGCGATATTCGCGAAACCTGTTGCAGGATGTTGTTGGTTTTGAAATGGAATATGGGCATATTATTTCAATTTTTCGGGTAAGAATTTCATGAAATCCAAACGCCAGGTGACGCCGACATTGGCGGTGAGGGTCATATCTTTCCAGCTATTGTCTCCAATATAACCGAGAGGATGGGTCATCGTGCTGTTGGCCACATACGCATGGACGCGCAAGTCGGGATAGATGCGTGGACGGTACTCCACGCCAAGACCATAGAAACAATAGGCCCTGTTGTTGGGCATCAGCATGTCCACATCCACGTAAGGGTCGTTTCCAATGGTATAATAGTAACCAGCGGAATTTTGATCGTAACCGCCTTTGGCAAACAGGTTTACGCTTGGCGAGACGTGCCAGTCCAAACGGCTCACTATGGAGAAGTCATTAAAGAATTTCTTGAATCCGGCAGCGCGGTTGATGTAGTCTAAATAGAGTGACCATTTGTCGAACGTGAGCTTGTTGCCCAACACGATGAAATTGATGAACTTGCCGCGCTGGTATTCCAGAAAGTTGACGGAGTAGAGGGTGGAAAACGGTCCGAACTTGCCGTTCCAGTAGAGGTTGTAGGAGAGAAGTCCCGAGTTCCAGCGGTTGTCCTTGTAGTGCACGTAAGGTGAATTAGCGACGTTGAGCACGAGTTTGTTCTTGCCGCTCTTGTCGGTATAGGCCGCCGACACGCCGAGCAGGAAGCAAGGGAACGAACCCCAGTAGTTGGTGTAGTAATAGACATCGATGGGCGGCGCGTCATATTCGTATCCGCCAACATAGATGGCCTCCTTGCCCATGCGCAGCGACCATTGGTCGTTGAACTTGTACTGGATGTATAGGAAGTCTGTGTTGTCGAACAATTCTGTGTAACCCTTGACGGGGATAATGCGTTGACGGAAGAAATAGGAGATGTGGTCGCCAATGTCGCCGCCGAGCAGGAAGTTGAAGTAGTCGCCACGGAAGCCGTAGTGGTGTTGTGTGGCGGAGCCGCCAGTGTAAGTGCCCGATGGATCGATTGTACCCCATTTCTCGAGATTATAGTTGTACTCGAAATCCGCACGGGCCTCCAAATGAAACGTGGTGAACTTGTGCTTGAAATTAGGGTTCACCTCTTTCCGTTCCTTTTTCTTCCTCTCTTTTTTCACGCTCTCTTCCTGAGAAATGGCGGAAAACGGCAGCAAGACGCACAAAACCAATCCGATAACAGTATATAATTTTCTCATTATCAATTAATTACAATTCTTCCTTTTGAAAGTGCAAATGTACACAAATTACAAATATATGCAACCGTATGATTATCCTCTGTGATGACGCACAAACGACACGTCCCTACGACAGACGAAATCATTGCGTTCTATGGCAAAAATGAAAGCGGATCGCTTTCTGCCACCCGCTTCCAAAATAATCAACAACAACCAATTTTATATATTAAATCATGACAATTCTGCTCTGATTTTTACGATGCAAAGAAACAATCTTTTCAACACACAGCTAATCCCCATTTTTTGTGTTTTATTTAACAACCAGTCATTATTAGTGGGGATATACAAACAAGGCCATTTCTAATAGAATTTTTTGTATCTTTGCCCCGTAAAATTTTACAAGGAATGTATAATAACGACCCGCGCACCGTCATCACCTTAGACGCCGGCGGCACGCATTTCCGTTTTTCGGCGATGCGGGGCTGTGAGGCGGTCACCGAGACTTTTGAGCTGCCCACCCATCCCAATGATTTGGCGCAACTGTTGGAAGACCTCCGCAACGGATTCCAGCACATTATCGACCAGCTTCCCGACAAGCCCGTCGCCATCAGCTTCGCCTTTCCGGGACCCGCGGACTACCCCAACGGCGTGTTTCCCGACCGGCTCACCAACTTCCCCTGTTTCGAAGGGGGCGTGGCTCTGAGCGCCTTTCTGGAGAATCAGTTCGGGCTGCCCGTCTTCATCAACAACGATGCCGACCTGTTCACCTACGGCGAGGCTCTGGCAGGCGCACTGCCGATGTTGAACGAAAAAATCCGCAATGCAGGCGGTGTGAAACAATACCAGAATCTGATCGGTTTCATCCTCGGGACAGGATTTGGTATCGGCATAACTTCCCACAACCAGATGTTTATGGGCGACAATTGCTGCTCCGAGATTTACTGCACTCCCAGCAAGTGGGGGCAGGAGCTCATCGCCGAGGAAGGCATTTCCCTCCGTGCGGTGCTGCGCTACTACCATGAACTCGCACAAGATACAAAAGCCCCAGAATATAAAGACTCCTACGACATCTATCGCATTGCCGACGGCACACTTGACGGCGACAAGGAGGCCGCTCTGAAAGCTTTCGCCCGTTTCGGCGAGGCGGCGGGCTATGCCATCGCGCAGGCGGCCTGCATGTTGGACGGTATCATCGTGTTGGGCGGCGGCGTCAGCAAGGCCGCGAAATTCTATATGCGGTCTCTGCTTCAGGAGGTTCGCGCCACCATGCACACCCTCAACGGGAACAAACTGCCACGCGTGCCTTCCTTCATCTACAATCTTGAGGATCCGACGGAATTTGAGCAGTTCGTCAAAGGCCAAACCAAGGAGATTGAAATCTTCGGCACCGACAAGCGCATCCGCATCGACACGCAAAAACGCCTCGGCATCACGCTTTCGCAACTCGGCACCTCCCGCGCCACCGCCATCGGTGCCTACTGCTTCGCCCTCCACGCACTCGATTCCGTCTGTTAACTATTAACTATCAACTATCAACTATCAACTATTAACTTCAATAACCAATAACCTATAACCCATAACCATTAAAAAAAATACAAACCAAATATCACCCAAATTATGACAAAAGATTTTACCCAGCAAAACATTG
>JAEEKL010000048.1 GCA_016282395.1 Bacteroidales bacterium | reverse complement strand
CGACACCGTTTCGGTCGCGAACCAGCCCGTTAGGGCTGAAGGGCTCGGTAGGAATGCGGACGGCGATTCGGTTTTCCCGCACGCCGTAGGTGTGCGGGCACTACGGAAAATGGTGTGGAATTCGATTTTGCCCGCAGACCTAACGGCCTGCGACATCACTGCCGTACACGTCTGTGCTACCGAGCCCGGCAGACCTAACGGCCTGCCAACATCCGCGACCGTAACAGATTCGGACAACCACTCTTTCCGCGTTTATGCGCTACGTCCGGCAAACCACCCAACCTGTCAACATTTGCAATCGTGACAAATTCGGGAAATCGTTCCTTTTGCGCATATACCTCCGAACAAAACGCTAAGCCTGCCAACATCCGCGACCGATAACAACATGACACCGCTCCAGCCGCGAACCAGCCCGTCAGGGCTGAAGGGCTCGGTAGGAATGCGGACAATGGTTCGGGGTTGCGCACGCCGTAGGTGTGCGGGCAAAAAACGATGTCGGCTAATATTTATGATAAAATACGGGCATATCTGAATATTTTTGTATTTTTGCCCCGTAAAGTTGTTGGTTCTTTGCCGAACATGTAGATTATGAAAAAGTTGTTGTTATTTTTGTGTTTTGTCTGTGCTATGAAATTTGTATCGGCACAGACATATTTGGATCTCTGTTATGGTACTGAGATAGAATGGGGAATAACCATGGATAGTACTGATACTATCGTTTATTTTCAATCTTTCACAGATACCAATTCTTATATCAATAATCGTATATATGATACAATTATTGGTAGTAGTGTGATGCTTTTTGCTGATACAGATAGAATTTATGAGATTGTGTCTGTAAATGGTACTCCTTATCCGTACATAAGTACGATTATAGTCACGGTCTTGCCTGTGGCTACTATCTCTATTCCACCAACATCTATCCATCATGTGACTTGTCCAGATGGAGATTTTTATCCATATATGGATGGATCATTCCATGTGAGTCTGGATAATCCTGTCCAAGATTATGACTGGATTGATATTTTCAATGATTCTACATATTTTTCCTTTCAGGCATATGATTCTGTGACATTGACTAATTTGAGGTCAGGGACTTATCATGTGATAGCTCATGGTACTAATGGCTGTGACTATCATGATAGTGTGACTATTGAACAGCCAGAAGCTTGGTATGTTGATTATAATATCAAAAGTGTTGATACGGTATGCTTTGGACAGACGGGTTGTATTGTTTCAGGTGATTTTGGTGGTACACCACCCTATAATTTTACATGGTTTTATTATACGGATACAGGTCAAGTGTTTTTGCCAGATACGACTCGTATGGCATGTAACTTGTATAGTGGACAACTTTATTGCTACTATTTATATGATTCCAAAGGTTGTAAGGCATGGGGGGATGAGATTGAATATGTCCTTTGGTATCTCTATGAATGGGTAGAAGATTCGATTCAGATTTTGACGGTGAATCCTACAGTTTGTTATGGCTCAGATACTATAATAGAGGCACAAAGTGTGGGATATGGTCATTATGTTTGGCATGTGGGAGATATAGAGGATACTCTTAATTATTCTACTTGGGTACCATCTGATTCTGTGTTGATTGCTGGATATTTTACTCCACCGATTATTGGACCTACATTGGTATCCGTAGACTTCTATGATCAGCACAATTGTGTTACTCATGATTCAGTATGGATAGAAGTGTATGATCCGGATGTCTCTTTGACTGTAGATGCTTCAGAAATTTTCGCAGATTCTGCATTTGTAGTCTATGTATCTCCTCCAGGTGGAGACTTGTATATTGATGATGCTTTGTTGATATCAAGTATCCCATCAGTCTTTACTGTGTATACAGATGGAATTTCAGTGGGACCACATATTTTGAAATATGCTGGGACTTTTGGAGGGAGTATGGGATTGGCTTGTGAAGATGAAGAGTCTATATCTATCCAAGTGGAGACAAATCCATTTGTACCTGATTGGGAATATAATGTCTCCATCTATCCGAATCCAGCTACTACGACTCTTAATCTGACTAGTACAGGTATCTCTGATTTGGAATTATCAGTCCTGGATATTACAGGAAAGGTAATTAAGACAGAGAGAATGTTGAATCAGACATTCACGATTGATGTCTCGGATTTAGCGTCGGGGATATATATGCTTCGTCTTGTATCTACTGATGGAGCAAGCAAGATAGTGAAGTTTGTGAAGAGGTAAAAATCGTATCTTTGCCGCGCTTAAAACCCACTCGTCATGAACACCGTCCGCAAATACCCCGTGGGAATCCAGACCTTTGAAAGGCTGAGAAAGGAAAACTATATCTATATCGACAAAACAGATTTGATATGGAAGATGACCAAGGAGAGTCCTTTCGTCTTCCTCAGCCGCCCGCGCCGGTTCGGCAAGAGCCTGCTGACCACCACGCTGGACTCCTACTTCAAAGGCCAAAAAGAACTTTTCGAAGGACTCAAGATTATGGACTTGGAGACGGAGTGGGAGCAGTACCCAGTCATCCATGTGGATTTAAGCGAAGCCAAGATTTGCCAATCTGTGGAAGAGCTGCGTGACACCCTCCTGTTTTTGCTGAAACCGTTGACTAAAGTGTTCGGCAAGGAGGAGGATGAAGTTCTGCCAGGCAAATTACTGAAAGGCATCATCCACCGCGCATACGAGAAAACCGGCAAGCAGGTGGCCGTCGTCATCGATGAATACGACGCGCCCCTGTTGGACAAGCTCCACCTTTCGGAATTGCTGGACGGGTTCCGCAACGTGATGCAGGAATTCTTCATCCAGCTTAAGGCGAACGAGGCGCTGATCCGCTTCTGCTTCATCACCGGCATCACCAAATTCTCCCAGCTGAGCATCTTCTCCACCCTCAACAACCTCACCAATATCTCGATGGATGCCAAATACGCCGCCATCTGCGGCATCACCGAGGAGGAACTCGCCACTGACATGGCCCCCGACATCGCGATGCTGGCGGAAGTGTACGAATGCACGCCCGAGGAGATGCACGACAAGCTGAAAAAGCAATATGACGGTTACCGCTTTTCTGAAGTTTCGCCCGACATCTACAACCCGTTCAGTCTGCTCAAATGTTTCAACCAACGCAAAATCGCCAACTACTGGTTCGAAAGCGGCACCCCGACCTTCCTCATCCGCCAGATGCAGCACTTCCGCACCGACATCACCACGATGGAGCGCATCGAAGCCTCGGCGACCGCTTTCGACCGTCCCCCCGAGGCCATGAACACCGCCCTGCCGCTGCTCTACCAAACCGGCTACCTCACCATCAAGGAGTACGACCGCGAGTCCAACTCCTATATCCTATCCATCCCGAACAACGAGGTTCGCACGGGATTCATCGACGGACTGATTCCCTCCTACATCGGGCTGGACGGGAGTTACGTGCAGGATGGCTTCGCCCTGAAGTTCTGGCGCGCCCTGAAAAAAAACGACATCGACCTCGCCATGCAGGAGATGAAGAACTACTTTGCCGGACTGCCCTACGTGGAAGGCTTCCAAAAGAAGTTGGCGGAGGTGAAGAACTACGAATGGTCGCTGTACCTGATTTTCTCGATGCTCAACGTCTATGTGCGCACCCAGGTCAAGTGCGCGGGCGGCCGCACCGATGTCGTGGTGTTGATGCCCGACACCACCTACGTTTTTGAACTCAAGGCGAATGGCACGGCACAGGAAGCCCTCGACCAGATCAACAGCAAGAACTACGCCCTGCCCTACGAGACCGAAGGCCGCAAAGTTGTCAAAATCGGCGTGGCGTTCGAGCGGGAGACCATGAAGGTGGGGGATTATCTTGTGGAGCCGGAAATCAGGAATTAGCCTATGCCACTAAGCCCGCAAACTAACGGTCCAAAACGTCAATAGTACATCCGAAACCCTATATTTCCGCATAGTTACGGATAAACCATAGCGAATACCTTATCCGAAACTACTATTTTTTGATAGGTTTCGGATATAGTATCCGAATATTTTTGTATTTTTGCCTGCTAAAAATCATCGTTATGGATACTGTTTCAACACCTCTTTTTATTGGAAGAGAATACGAGAAATCATTGATACAGCAATACTTAGACTCGCCGAAAGCCGAGCTTGTCGCTATTTACGGACGACGACGGGTTGGCAAAACGTACTTGGTGAAGTCCTTTTTTCAGAATCAGTTCGACTTTTATTTCACAGGGATGTACGAAACCTCCCGCGCGGTACATCTTTCCCTGTTCCGCAAAGAACTTTCACGTCTTACAACCGAAAAAATGCCCCCTTTGAAGGACTGGTTCACCGCTTTTGACGCATTGAAAGACTATTTGAAAACGCTGAACAAGGAGAAGATGATCGTGTTTTTGGATGAGCTGCCCTGGATGGACACTCCACGGAGCAATTTTCTAGCTGCTTTCTCCAACTTTTGGAATACATGGGGTTCCACGCAGCGCAACCTCAAACTGTTTGTATGTGGATCAGCCACCACTTGGATGCTTGACAAATTTGTCGGCGACAAGGGCGGCCTTTACGGACGCGTTTGCCGTCCCATCCATTTGTCCCCTTTCTCGTTGGATGAAACTGAACAATACTTTCTGAAAATCAAAGGATTAAATTGGGGGAAAATGCAGATTTTGGAAACGTATATGATTATGGGCGGCATTCCCTATTATCTTGACATGATGGAGACCAATCAGCCGTTGAGCCGCAACATCGACCGACTCTTTTTCGGGAAAGACGCTCCCTTGAGGAATGAATATACCTTTCTGTTCCGCTCTCTTTTCAAAGAATCCAAACTCTACCAAAACATCGTGGAGGCTTTGTCCTTGAGACTCAAAGGACTTACTAGAAAGGAGATTATGTCAGAAATTGGCATAGGAGATGGCGGGGTGTTGACCCTCGCCTTGGAAAATCTATGCAAATGCGACTTCATCCGAAAATACACTGAATTTGGGAAGAAGGAGAAGAACACCTTGTATCAGCTCACAGACCTTTTTTCACTTTTTCACTTGCGATTTGTTACCAAAGGGAGCGGACAAGACGAGCTTTTCTGGAGTAATATGCAGGGGACAGGGGCGAAAAACGCATGGTCGGGGTATGCTTTCGAACAAGTGTGTCTGCTGCATCTGAATCAAATCAAAAGCAGTATGAGCATTCTTGGGATTTTGAGCAACGCATACACTTGGCTTTGCAAACCATTCACCGATAGCGACGGGACACACTGGAAAGGTGGGCAGATTGACTTGCTGATAGACCGGAACGACAATGTAATCAGTGTTTGCGAAATGAAATACTCAAAAGATGACTTCACGGTGGAGGCAAGCTATGCAGAGCATCTTCGCAACAGGGAAACCTTGTTCCGCAAAGAAACCAAAACCAAAAAAGCTTTGCAACATGTGTTGGTCACCACTTTCGGACTTCACCAAAATGTGCACAGCGGGATTTTCCAGCACGTGGTCACCATAGACCATCTTTTCCAGCAACCAACACTTATTTAATGAAAAAGAAACAATAGAAACAATTATCATGCATTACTTCTACTCCCCCGATATTGCCCAACCCTTCGTCACCTTAAGCAACGAAGAATCAGAGCATTGCGTGCGTGTGATGCGTCATCGCGAAGGCGATGTGGTGCGCGTCACCGACGGCTGCGGCCATCTGGCAGAGGCTGTCATCGCCGAAGCGCACCCGAAAAGATGTCTGTTGCAGATTTTACAACAACTTACCGATAACCTCCTTACCCACAACGGATTGCATCTCGCCGTGGCGCCCACTAAGAACGCCGACCGCATGGAGTGGCTGTT
>JAEEKL010000047.1 GCA_016282395.1 Bacteroidales bacterium | reverse complement strand
TTGGCATCTACGTCAAAGATACCTCCTTAGCTCACTGAGCCTCGTTTGAACCGCTTTGATTTGGTCGGTGGTTGTCATTTTTGAATGGTTATTGGTTATGGGTTATTGGTTATTGAAGCTGGTGAATAGTGATTAGTGAATAGTGATTAGGAAATTAGTATGTACTTGCCACTTCATTATCAATTATCAATTAGTACGCAGGCCGCAAAAATACAAAAAATTGGGATTGGTCTCGTGTTATTGAAAAATGTGTACTTTTGCCTCTTCTATGAAAGATACAGATAAAAACGTGCGCGAGGAGTATTATTATGCATCAGGGGCCATTTCGGGTTCCCTGGATGCTCTGTCGGCGGAGTTCTCCGGTTACGAGAAGTTGCCTGCTCGGAGCCGGCAGCCGGGGAATGTGCTCTACCGTGCCCGTCGTTTCGGCCGTTACTACGTGCTGAAAGGTCTTGCGCCCGAGTATCGCGACGATCCCGCTATGCGCGAGTATCTCTCCAAGGAGTATCAGATCGGGGTGCATCTCGACCATCCCCATATTGTGCGGGTGAACAGCTTGGAGGAGAATACTAAGGTTGGGCTCTGCATTGTGATGGAGTACGTGGATGGGCAAAGTCTTGACGAATGGCTGGTCACGCGACCGTCCGCTGCTGCCCGTAAACGGATCTTCCGGCAGATTTTGGACGCCATGGCCTACTGTCACGACCGACAAATTTGGCATCTCGACCTGAAACCTTCCAATATCTTGATTACCAAAGACGGTCTGACCGCCAAGATCATCGACTTCGGGCTTTCCGACAACAGCGGGTTCGCCTTCCGGCAGACTGGTGGCACGCGCAAGTACGCCGCGCCCGAGCAACTGGCTGGACAGGTCGCCGACCATCGCAGCGACATCTACGCCTTGGGCGGCCTGTTGAAGCGGATGTTCCCGCACCGTTACGGTCGAGCCGTCCGCCGAGCGCAACGCCCCGACCCAGGCAAACGTCCGCAGTCGGTGGCGGCTTTGGCAAAGCTGATGCGCCCGCGATGGGAATTGTGGCTGATTCCGTTGCTCCTCATCGGCCTGTTTTGCTTTTGGATGCATCCCAACGGAAAAATCTTCCCCGTCATGTTAGACTCCGGACAGACGGTCTATGCCAAGGTACTGTCGCACTGGCACCGCACGGTGGCCTTCGTATGCCCCAGCAATGCGAGAAGCTGGCACGATATCCCCAACGCCCCTTCTGGCGATATGGTCATCCCTTCGCGAATCCGATGCCGAGGAGTCAGCTACCGCGTCACAGAGTTGGATTCCTGCGCATTCCAGGGCTGTATTGAACTTACCCATTTGACGCTTCCCGAAGGCCTCCAACGGATCGGGGAGGGGGCTTTCACCGGAGACAACAGAATTGCGGACACACTCGTCATCCCACGTTCCTTGAAAGTGCTGGAAAGCTCCCCTTTTGCAGACTGTCACTCGCTGACTACTCTGATATGGAAGGCATTGGACTGTAGCACAGGCATTCCACCCAACCATTCCGACCAAATCTTTTATCGGTGCAGTTCCTTGAAAAAAGCCATTGTAGATGATTCCGTCTATGTTTTGCCGCCACGTGCATTCAACGATATGAGTTGGTTGGAGGAGATTGTGCTCCCGAACCATATAGTTGAGATCCCCAGTGACTTTGCGGCGCACTCCTATAGCCTCCATACTTGCCGCCTTCCCGACTCGTTGCGAATACTCAGTCACGGTGCTTTCTATTTGAGCAACATCGAACAAATTGTCATTCCTGACAAAACAGAATTGTTGGGGAGCTATAGTTTCTCATACTGCCGCAAATTACGTAAGGTGGAAATCGGAAGCGGGGTGAAGCGCATTGAAAGCTATGCATTCAATGAAAATGTAGCCCTACAGACGATGATTATCCATTGCGATGAACCGCCCACGATGCTACCGAACTCTTTGTTCAACATCCCCGACAGCGCGGTGCTGTACGTGCCCGCCCAGTCGGTGGAGAAGTACCGAAAGCATGAGGTGTGGGGGAAGTTCAAGAGGATAGAACCAATTGGTAATTAGTAATTTGTAATTAGAAATTATCTTCCTTGAGCAGCCCCGTCAGGGGCAAGAGCTCGGTAGCGTTTGGATTACGATGGAGGTTATTTCCCTGTTTCCACCGTCAATTGTGTCACGCCGGTTTTGCGGCCGATTTCGTAGAGGGTGGCGAAGGAGTCGTCTTGGACGAGGTTGGAGAGGATGAGGGGGGAGCCGGTGGCGAAGAAGGCGGTCTGGAAGGTGTTGCCGGGTTTCAGCTTGGTACGTTCGCTGCTGACCACGCGGTAGGCGTTGCTGCCGAGGTATTCCACAGTGCAGCGGCGGCCGGGGTCCCAGCAGAGCGTCACGCAGTCGCCAGGGCGCAAATCCTGACTGCTCACCACCTTGCCAAGCACCTTGTCGGAAGAGTCCGCGCCTTCATCGCCGTAGAAGCGTTTCATGTCCTCGAAGTTGCGGTAGCCTACGGACTTGGACAGGACATCCAGCGTGAAGATGCGCGGGGCCACGGGCGTGTTGCCGTAGTTCCAGATCCGTTTCAGCGTGTTGAGGCCGATGTTCTCGTGGGTGCGCTCGAAGATGTACGCCTGCAGGAACACGAAATCGGAGGATCGGTTCATCTGCCGGTCCAAGGCCTCGCAAAGAAGGGTTTTCAAGTGTTCGATGTAGATTTTGTCGTTATCGTCCATGAGGAATCCGTTTTTCGGCGGCAAAAGTAAACATTTTGCTAATTGTCCGTGTTGCCCATTTTGACCCATTTGAGAGGATGGGAGGTTTTTGCCCTTGCGGTGTGGAGGTTCCGTTTGGACGGTCAGCCTATCCTTTTTTCCATTAGAGTTA
>JAEEKL010000046.1 GCA_016282395.1 Bacteroidales bacterium | reverse complement strand
GTCGATCGCCTCAAATGGGAGCATGTGGCCAAGAAATTAGTCAAAATTTACGAAAAAACGTTGCATTATGAATAAAATATGTTTCCACTTTCAGATTAGTCAGCCGTACCGTCTGCGCACGTACCGCTTTTTTGACATCAATCAGGACCACCATTACTTTGACGACTACCAGAACCAGTATCTGACCAAGCGTCTGGCGGAACGTTGCTATCTGCCGGCCAACCGGATGCTGCTGGAAATCATCAGGCAGAACCCCGACAAGTTCCGCTGCAGCTTCAGCATCTCGGGTAGCTCCATCATGCTGTTCAAGAACTACTGTCCGGAGGTCATCGACAGTTTCAAGGAGCTAATAGCCACCGGTTGCGTGGAAATCACCGGCAGCACCTACACCCACAGCATCGCCTCGCTGCACAGCGAAAGCGCCTTTATGGAACAGGTACACCTGCAGGAGCAACTGCTGATGGACACGTTCGGCGTGAAACCGATCTCTTTCTGCAACACCGAAATTATCTACTCCGATGAAATCGGCGAATGGTTAGGCAATGCCGGCTACCGCGTCATCCTCACCGAAGGCGCACGGCACATCCTCGGTTGGAAGAGCCCCACTTACCTCTATTGCAACCCTTACCAGACAGATGTCCGGCTGCTGCTGCGCTCCTACCAGCTCTGCGACGACATCACGCTGCGTTTCTGCGACCAAGGCTGGGACCAGTACCCGCTGACCGCCGAGAAATACCTGCGTTTCCTTGACAACGTCAACACCGAAAGCGACACGCCGCTCATTAACCTTTTCTGGGACTATGAGACCATCGGTGAACACTACACCGGCGATACAGGCATCTTCGAGTTCTTCAAATCGTTGGTCAACACCTTGATCAAGCACGAGAACTACGCATTCATCTCGCCCAAAGATGTGATTGACATGGATTTGAGTCCTGCCACGATGTATGCACCCTGGCCCATCTCCTGTTCAGGTGAAGAGAAGGACACCAATGAGTGGCTCGGCAACGAACTGCAGCAGGAGGCTTTCAACCAACTTTTCAAGTTAGAACCTCTATATCAGAAATCTGACAATATGGAAGCGAAACTGAGCTGGCTGCGACTCCAAGCCGCCGACCACTTCAACTTCATGAGTTCCAAATGGTTCGGACACAGATTCGTGAAACGTAACTTTGAGGTCTATTCGTCACCTTACCAGGCGTTCATCAACTACATGAACGTGCTGAACGACGTGAAACTGCAATTGGAAGGTTAATGATACAATCAGACAATGAATATTGTAGTAGAGACGCAAAATTTTGCGTCTCTACTACGTTTTAATCAGGAACAATGCTATTAACTGACTTACAGCAATACAAGATCTATCTCGCCTCGAAATCCCCGCGTCGTAGGGAACTCCTTGCGGGCATGGGTATGGAATTTGAGGTGATGAAGACGGACGTGGAGGAGACCTACGACCCGTCATGGTCGCCCGAACAGATCGTGATGCACCTGTCCAAACTGAAACTCTCCCCCATCAACATGGCGCAGTACGACCCTAAGACCCTCTTCATTGCATGCGACACGATTGTGGTGGTGGACGGGAAAATTATCGGCAAACCGAAGGACAAGGCGGATGCAATGCGGATGCTGAACATGCTGTCGGGTCACACGCACACGGTCTATAGCGGCCTGACCGTGGCCACGCCGCAAAAGCAGTTGACGGATTTCCGCGCCACCGAAGTGGTGTTTGACGAACTGACCGATGACATGATACAATATTATATAGATACCTACAAACCTTTCGACAAGGCCGGCTCCTACGGCGTGCAGGAGTGGATCGGCTACGTAGGCATCCGCGAGGTACGCGGCTCATACTACAACGTGATGGGATTGCCCACGAGGCTGTTGTGGACGATGCTGGAGGAGGTGGTAGTTAGCAGTTAGCAGAAAAGCATGCCCTTTCGGGTTGCCGGTTTCCGTTTGGCCAGTCAAGGTGTCGCATTAACGTTGGCGAAGTGGTTTTCGTTCTATGGTGCTGCCATCTTGGACATAGACATACTTTAAATACGTTGAAAGCAAGAAAAGCCGTCTCTATGACGGATTAAAATCGCTTGCCAACTATAGACCATATTCCCAAAGGTCAAACTAAAAAAGGAATAATAAGGGATAGCAGGAATTTATCTGCACGGATTTCCATTTTGCAGAAGTTCGTAAACAAACAAACTTATATATTGTGCAGAAAGTTTCGCCGCCACGAGGATACCTCCTTAGCCTGCACCAGTATCAATCACCACACCACCGACACCCGCACCAGCCCTATGGACAGCACCGTACCAGTAAAACAACAAAAAACATTACTGTCACGAAAAATTTCATGACAGTAATGTTTTTTTTAGCGGAATACGTCTTGTCACCAAGACACTTTTCTTGCTCCTTTATTTGTGGTTGCCGCAGCTTTTACCGTCTTGATGACCAGCGCAACTCTTGCCATCCTGATGGCCAGCGCAACCTTTTGCGCTTTCCTGATGATTGCCGCAACTGTGACCATTCGCATTACCGTGGTTACCACAACTATGGCCGCATCCACCAGCACCTTTTTCGGCACGGCAGCAGGCGGGCAACTTGGCGCGGGCAGCCGGATCAGCCTTCACATTGTCGGCGTTGTAGCCCAGCTTGCTCACCTCCTGACGCAACTGGTCGGGATTGGTTCTCTTCGCATCATAGTTGATGGTCAGCTTCGCCGTCTTCATGTCATAATTGTAAGACTTCACGCCCTTAAAATAAGGCACGTTCTCTTTGAATTTGTCGGCGCACTTCTGGCACACACCATTGGTTTGGATTGTTACGGTTTGCTCTCCTTTGGAGGCTTGTTTACTTTGCTGCGCACTTACGCCCAGCGTAATCAGGCTTACTAAAGCCAAAATGATGATTCTTTTCATATCTATTATTAATTAATTTGTTTGTTTTTCTTCTACTACCGAGCTCGAGGCTGTTCAAGGAATATTAATTTAGTATTGACCCTTTAATTACTATAAGGTTTAATATTCATCGTTTTTCATCGACTATCCTTCAACCCTGTTCTTCAAGAACTCCGTGCAGTCCTCGAACGTCTCGAACGTATGTAACTCTGGAACAATCAACGGAATGACCTTCATGGTTTTGAGCATGTACAAGGGTTGCGGTTGGATGATGGTCATCAACACCAGCACGCCACGAGCCTGTAGCTCTTTGATAGCTGTTTCCATAGCGTACAGACCGGACTGGTCCATGAAGCTGACGAGACGCATCCTGATAATCACAATCTTGGCATCTTCGGGCACATCGTTCATCACCTGCTGGAACTTGGTGATGGTGCCGAAGAAAATGGGGCCGTTAAGTCGCTGGATGTAAATCTTGTGCTTCACTTTGTCGGGCATACCGCCTTCATCCTGCCAAGGACTCTCCTTGTCGAAATTGGTCATCTCGGCTGTGCTGTAACCGCCTTCTACGAGATCACTGGCGCGTTTCATGAAGAGCACACAGGCAATCACCATGCCAATGCCGACGGCCGTGAGAAGATCCACGAAAACGGTAAGCAGGAAGACTATGATGAGCACCACTGCATCGGCACGGGGAATACGTAACAAATCCTTGAATCCCTTGAAGTCGATGATTCCCCAACCGACGGTGATCAGGATTCCAGCGAGGACAGACAGCGGGACGTAACGCACTAAACTGCCCAAACCGAGCAGCACAGCGAGCAACATCAGAGAGTGGACCATGCCGCTAATCTGCGTGCGTCCGCCACTTTTCACGTTCACGACCGTACGCATGGTCGCGCCCGCACCGCTGATGCCGCAGAAGAGGCCGCTGGCAATGTTACCAATACCCTGCCCTATCAGCTCACGGTTGCTGTTGTGCTGCGTTTTGGTGATGTTGTCGGCTACCACGGAGGTGAGCAGCGTGTCAATACTGCCCAAGCCGGCAAGCGTAAGTCCCGGAATAATAGAGGCTTTCAACACTGCCCCCCAATCCAAACCCGCTAAACTCAAACCTTCCTTGGCAAACACCGGCATCGGAAATCCGGCCGGAATCTGACCGATGAGCAGCTTCTCATCCATATTGAGGAACAACGAAATAATAGTCATTACCAAAAGAGCAACCAATGTGGAAGGTATCTTTTTTGTTATCAAAGGAAAAAGATAGATAATAGCGATAGTGCCCAAACCGAGTAGCAAAGCCGTAAAAGAAACGCCACCAGCTACAAGCTCAGGGAACTGCGTAATCATATCCACCACCAAAACAGGTGATTTACAACCAATTAACGGATAAAGTTGTTGGATTATGATGATGACACCGATACCACTCATGAATCCCGACAAAACCGGGTAAGGGATATAGCGCACATATTTGCCGATTTTAAGGATGCCGAACAGAATTTGGAAGAGACCGCAGAAAAGTCCCGCCAGCGACATGCTGATGAGCACTGCACTCATGGAGTGCTGCGCCGCCCAGACGCCGCTGAGCAGCGATGCGGTGATAACGGTCATAGGACCGGTAGGACCGCTGATTTGCGAGTGGGTACCACCAAAGAGAGATGCGAAAAAACCGAGGAACGTAGCCCCAATCAAACCCGCAAGGGCACCCATGGAACTGGCCGAGGGATCGTCAATGCCCCCGAACGCCTGGATGCCAAAAGCCAATGCCAGCGGCAACGCCACGATTCCCGCGGTGATGCCGCCAAAAAGGTCTCCTTTCAAATTGTCTGTCTTCAAAAAAGCCATTTCTATATCTATTACTTCATTATTAAATCGTGAAAAAACAAACCCAAAGCGTTTGCAGCAACACTTTGGGTGTTTTGCGGAAAGTACAGGATTCGAACCTGTGAGAGCTTTTACACCCTGGCGGTTTTCGAAACCGCTGCCTTCAGCCGCTCGGCCAACTTTCCTTTCTCAAAAGAGCGCGCAAAAATACAAAATTTACGATATGACCCGACACACGTCCCGAAAAAATATATTCCGAAAAGATTTTGTCGGAAGCCCTGATGTGTGCCTCAATTTAAGTGGCTAACAAAGAACAATATATTGTATCATTTCACCGCCATCACTCTCATCTCGCACTTCCCGCAATCGAACTCCAAGCGGAACCTGAACCGTCCGGAAACCAAATAGAGCGGTTGCGACGGACATTTTTCGGAAGGATTCCGGCTGCACCAGCCTAACTCGTTTCGCAAACAATACTTGCAGGTCATAACGGTTTTGCCTGTATAATCCTCCGCCTTGTCCAACCCGTACTCGATCTCTTTCGCTCCAAAATCCTCATACACAGATTTATGTGCTTCATTGGTGATATTACGAAGATAATCAGCGTGTTGGAACAATGGTTCGGGGCAATATTTCAACAATATGTCTTGCGGATGAAAATACGTTACACGATCGGCGCACAACCGCTCCACCACCCTGCCTTTCAGCTCATTAACAAATCCCGCACGCAAGAAAACCGTACATTTTGGGATAGAGATGTTGCGGACAGCGAACGGCGTATTTCCCAACTTGGCAAGCAAGGTGCGCAACGTCTCCGCCATCTTCTCGGGCTGCTGCGCTTCCGCATACTCAACCTTTTCCTCTACCGTCGCCGTACAGCCATCTTCATCGGTCATCGTAAGACGCACACCATCAGCAAGTTCCTCAAAGAGGACATCCACCGCGATTTTTCGCTCCGCCGTCTTCCCCGACAACACTTTCTCGAAATTCTTGTCTATATTTCTATATAGAGCCACTTTTGTAAACAACGACAACGGCTTCTGCGGGATAATGCGATTGCCTTCCACCCCGTTGACCAAAAACCCTTCCAATTCCCCGTCTGCATTGATGAAACAGAGTCCGTCACCGTTGACGATTGCGCTACCGAGCTTCTTGCCCCTGTCGGGGCTGCTCAAGGAAGAAGTTTTTGAATATTGGGGTTCAACGTAATATTTTCCGTTTCGTTGGATGAGCGCACCGACGGGTTCGCCTATTGCTTTCGGGGTGTCGAAAGAGGCGATTATCTCACGATTGCCATCTATGAAATACGGAGTGTATTCGCGGTTGAAGGTTTTGTGCAGGTCGGGAGTGAAGAAGAAGCGAGTAGCACCGCTGCTAACCCGTTGATATTCAGGATGTCCTTGAAGAATGGCATCCAATCTCTGACGGTAAAAGGCAGTCACGTTCTTGACGTAACTTTCGTTCTTCAGCCGCCCTTCGACTTTGAAGGAGACGATACCGGCTTTCAGCATAGCTTCGATATAATCGGCACGGCACATGTCCTTGAGGGAAAGCAGGTGTTTGTTGCGTATCAGCGTTTTGCCGTTGGCATCCTGCAGGTCGAAACGGGTGCGGCAAATCTGAGCGCACTCTCCCCTATTGCCGCTCCTGCCTGTCATCATCCTGCTGATGTAGCATTGTCCGCTGTAACACACACACAACGCACCATGCACAAAGGCTTCTAACTCAATATTCGTTTGATTATGAATCTGTTGTATAGTTTCCAAATCGGTTTCCCGAGCTAACACCGCTCGTGTGAACCCTAACTTTTCGAGGAACTGGATTCGCTCCACCGAGTGGTTATGGCATTGCGTGCTCGCGTGCAAGGCAATCGGAGGAATGTCGAGTTTCAACAACCCTAAATCTTGAACCAACACGGCATCCGCCCCAATGTTATATAACTCCCAAAGCAGTTCCCTTGCCCCTTCTAACTCATTGTCATACAGCAAAGTATTAACAGTTACATGTACTTTGGAGCCGTAAAGATGGGCATACCGCACCAGTTCCTCTATGTCATGGAGGGAATTGCCTGCCGCCTGCCGCGCTCCGAAAGCCGATGCTCCGATATAAACGGCATCCGCGCCATGGTTGATGGCGGTCTTGCCAGTCGAGAGATCCTTGGCAGGCAGCAAAAGCTCAATCCTACTCATCGACAAAGCGTTTGGCTTTCAACGGGAACTGCTCGGCCAGTTCGCCGGAATAGTAAAAGTCGTTGCAAATCACCCCGAAAGTGTAAATTGCATCATGCACGGTGATGTGCGAGCCGCCACATTGCGGATCCGGGCCCGGCTTGGAAGCCGCGAAACCGAGATTGAAAAGGGTGAACAGAATATCCGGACGGTTCACGATGTCGTAACCGGAACGCCGCCATTGCAACATCGTCTGGTGCAGAATACAGCCCGTGTAAATGTATGAGTAAAGGTGGTTCCGGTAGTTCGTGAGTCGGCTTATACGTTCCGACTGATGATTTTCTGTCTTGAAGTCGAGAATATGCTCGTAAGGCTTGCCCATATAGAAGATGGAGGCGGTGTCGGTGAGGTTGCGTTCCACCTGCATGGCGGTGAAATCCTTGATGCCGTTGACACCGAGCGAAAACTGCGACTGCACCGAAAGCACCTTCATCGGGCCGAGATACCGCTTGTACATCTCGCG
>JAEEKL010000045.1 GCA_016282395.1 Bacteroidales bacterium | reverse complement strand
TTCTAAACACGAATTTTCACGAATTCACCACGAATTGGCCATAAATATTCATTTTCCATTCTTCGCCCTTTCTTTCAGCATTCAGCATTCAGCATTCAGCATTCAGCATTACAAAACAAAGGGCACAGCCACCGGCCACGCCCTTATTCTGCGTCAACAATGTACATTGTACATTGAAAAAAGGTCAAAACCGGTTGGCCTCCTATCGTCGGCCTTCCGGTTTTGGAATCTGTTTTTTTTTAATCGCGGAGGCAGCGGACTGACCGACCGTGGCTCTCGTTGCTGCCGTACCTGCCCACGCACGCGTCGTAGCAGTACAGGCCGCGACGGTAGGCGTTGGTCGGGTTGCTCGCGTCCTGCGTAGCACTCCAGAAGTTGGCGTAGCGGCCCGCGTTGTAGAACGACGAACCGTAGCAGTAACCTGCCGGAACGGCGGAAAAGCCCGTGGCGTTGTTCGCGCTCGGGCAATTGCCCACCGCACAATTGCTTGAATAGCTGTTCCAACCCTCCTTGGAGGCCAACGCCTTAGCTATGTGGCTGCTGTTGCCGTCACAAGTGTACTCGCTCCGGCTGCCCACATAGTTTATCATCGCCCTCCACTCCGCATCGCTCGGCAGATGCCATCCTGCGGAGCACACCCCCACCGCCGCAGACCAATTGTACAGATAGCCCCGCTCCTCCAACGGAAGACTGTGAGTGCTGTAATCATAATAGTACGATTCATCATAACTGGTATTGGAACCGCCTGCGGGAATTGCCGTGCCGTCAGCAAAGTGCGTGGTGCGCAGGTTCTGACGCATCCAGCACTGCTCGCCGATCTGCAGCGTGGCATACACGTTGCCATCGTGGTCGGTAACTGTGGGAGTGCCAGGGCAAGGTTGTCCATAGGGAATAAGGGTTGTTGTAAAGCTCAATTCATTACCGTAAAATGTACCCTCATTTGTAGTAATATAAGCTCGTATGTAATAAGTGGTATAATGATTTAATCCAGTGAGGGAACTTGTAAACACGCCTATACCATTGCCATCGTTTGTATGCGCATTACTGATTGTCGGGTAAGGAGATGTTCGCCAGCATACACCGCGTGCGGAAATTGTTATTCCCTCATCTGCCACTATTTCGCCACCACATGTGGCAGTCGTATTTGTAATATCGCTAATTTCAGCGGTTGTGACGGTGGGGATGTTTTTGGTTATGAAAGACAATTGGTTTCAATACGTGGTGCCCATGGCGTTAGTAACGTAGGCACGGACATAATAGGTGGTGTTGGCTTGAAGTGCGATCACAGTGCGGGAAAAAGCGCCCTCTCCCGTGCCGTCAGAGGTGAAATTGCCGCCAATAGTGGGGTTCTCGCTTGTGCCGTAGCAGAAACCGCGCGCGGTTACTAAACAGTAGCCTTCAGAGGTGATGTTGCCATGGAAGGTTGCCTTGAATATCCCTACGTCTGATACACCAACCGTTTCCAGCACAGGAGGTTCAGACATATTGGCAACCACATCCTCCAAGCTGTCAACCTTACGGTTCAACTCGTTAACCGTATTCAGTAATCCTGCAATATCCGCCGTGGTAATGTAATTGGCATCGTTGTCGAAGGCGCTAACACCAGTGGGTTTGTCAAGGTGATATAATTCGCATCATTCGTTAATTCGCCGACACTCTGTGGAACGTTCCCCGCCTCTTTCGCATACAGCGCGTACGGCACGCTCAGCATCTGCTGCGTACTGGTGACTGTGTAGTTGCTGCCGCCGGCAGGGTCGGTCTCGGTCTTCAGGAAGAAGGGACCATTCGCCCAGTCGATGCCCGCGAAAACGCCTTGCTGCACCGTGCCGCCGCCTATCTGCAACGTAACCAGACCGTTGGCATTGGTGACGGCTGTATGTGTCTCCATATAGACCATCATGCCGTTTACACCACCTTGCAGAATGCTCACGCGCACGCCCACCGGCGCGTTGGCGACCAATTGGTTGCTGGCGTTTCTCACCACCGCTTGGTAGGTGAACTTCTCCGGTGCCTGCGCGAAGAGAGTGGCAACGCATAGGACCAGAAGTAATAATAAGATGGATAGTTTCTTCATAAATTTATCATTTTGATTATTAATTCAATATAATCGAAAAAAGACCATGTTAGACATCGTGGAATATACGGTGCAAAAGTACAAAAAATAATACATTCCGCATTTAAGGAATTGTTGTTTGGGATTCCTTTGCGGGTGTATATTAGTGAACAGTGAACAGTCTATGTCTAAGTCATTAGTCATAGTTATTAGTCATAGTTATTAGTCATAGTCCTACTTCGGCAACATTTTTTCCACAAATTCCGAGCATATTAAAATCTTTGTATTTTTGCCGACTTTTTATTTTTAAACCCGAATTTTGAAATTAACATTTTTATATACCTATAAGTCAGGTAATTATTAATCTTAAAAAATCTTAAAACAATATAGCATTATGAAAATATTATTTGTCATCGACGCCTATTTCACCAACAACAACGGCACCAGCATCTCGGCGCAACGGTTCGCGGATGAACTTCGCAAACGCGGTCACGAGGTACGTATTCTGACCTCCTGCGACGAAAGTCACGAAAACGTTTACAGTATGCCCATGTTGAAAATCCCCTTTTTCCAAGGACTGATCGAGAAACACGGCTTCCAATTCGCCAAATGCAAGAAAAAAATCATCAAGGAGGCGGTACAATGGGCAGACATCGTCCACTGCTTCATGCCTTTCATGCTGGAAAACAAGACCAAAAAAATCGCCGACAAAATGGGCAAACCATCGACATCCGCATTCCACGTGCAAGCTGAAAACATCACTTCCAGCTTCGGATTAGGAAAAGTGACATGGGTTAACGACATGATTTACAAGATTTTCCGAAACGTGACATACATCCACTACACCCATATTCACACCCCGTCGCAATTCATGGCAAGTGAGATTGAGAGGCGTGGATACACGGCCAAAATCCATGCTATCTCCAATGGCATCCAGTCGGATTTCACCTGGACCAAACGGCCGAAAGAGCCTATGTTCGCCGACAAAATCCTCATCATGATGGTCGGACGGCTTGCCGGTGAAAAACGCCAGGACATCATCATCAATGCGCTGCAATATTCCAAATACGGCGACAAAATCCAGCTGGTTTTCGCCGGAAAAGGGCCGAAATTCAAACAATATTACAAATTAGGACAGCAGCTGAAGAACCCGCCCTTATTCACCTACCTTCCCAAAGAAAAACTGATCAATTTACTGGCACAGTGCGACTTGTACGTACACGCATCCGACATGGAATCGGAGGCCATCTCCTGTATTGAGGCATTCGCGACCGGGCTGGTTCCGGTCATCTCCAACAGTTCCCTCTCCGCCACCAAGCAGTTCGCCCTTGACGATCGCAGTCTGTTCAAAGCCGGCGACCCCAAAGACCTCGCCCGCGCCATCGACTACTGGCTTGACCACCCAGAAGAGAAACAAAAAATGGAAAGGATATATTCTGAATCAGCCGCGAAATACAACATCGACAATTCCATCACCCAGTTTGAAGAAATGCTGAAAGCGGCCATCGAAGATCATGAAAAATCCAGATAAAATGACACTCTGCATATTGATTATCCTGTTAATACTGTCTCTGACCTGTGGGAACGCGCAGGAGCCGCCACGTGATTCCATCCTCCTGCATCCTGACGGGTCTGTGACATTTCTGTACCAAAACCCCGACGCGAAGTCGGTCAAGGTCTATTGCGACTGCAAGCTGCGGAAGGAGACCCCGATCATCCGTACCGAGAATTACCATTCCGCAAAGATGTCCAAAGACAGTTCCGGATTTTGGGCTTACACCACCCCACCCTTGCCACCGGAGGTTTACACCTACCAGTTCGGGAGCGACAAACGCCGTTTCCCCGACCCCACCAACCCCGACTCCATCCGCGTGAGCCGCAAGAAGATGAGCGTGTTCACCGTTGGCGGCACCCCGCAAACCGACCTCTACGTGAGCAACCCGATGCGCGGGAAGATGGACACGCTGGAGTTCCAAAGTGCGCACGAAGAAAAAACCAGGCGCGTCATCGTTTACACCCCGCCGCACTATTCGGAAAGCTTTTCTTATCCCGTGCTTTACCTCCTGCATGGACTCAACGGCAACGAAACGGCGTGGAATGACCGGGGACGCGCCGCGCAAATTCTCGACAACCTCATCGCACAAGGAAAAGCAATGCCTATGATCTTAGTGATGCCCGATGCGAATCCCGTATGCCTGGTCTCCCAAAACGAGAGTGTCAGCCTGTTCAAGAACATCCTGCTCTACCCCAAGTGGGCGGCTATGGAGTTCGAGAAATGCTACCCCGAAATGGACTCGCTACTCAGCAGCCGTTACCGTTTCTCAACACGTGCAGGCTGCCGCGCCGTGGCCGGTTTGTCAGCCGGCGCGAAGCAATCCGCCAACCTCGCCAACCTCTACGACAGCACCTTCTCGTCCGTCGGGCTGTTCTCGCCGGTGGTGGGCAAAAAACAGCTGCCGAAGAACACATTCTCCCAATACTGGATCAGCAGCGGCACGGGTGACCTCTTCCGTCTTCAAATCAACAAATTCTGCAAGAAGATGCAGCGCAAGCACGTCCCCTACACGATGTACAGCTCCGCAGGCGGCCACACATGGCGCAACTGGCGGGTCTATTTCTCGGAATACGTGCAGACGTTGTTTTGGCTGGACTGACGATGAGACGATGAAACGATGAAACGATGAATAGTAAGCGACATAGAAGGTTGTGGCTCGTGATAGCGAGCATAGTAATGATCAATTCCGCCGCTGCGCAGACGCAGATGGCGAACCGCGATTTCGAGCAGTGGACGAGCGTCGGGAAGGGCGATGCCGTGCCCAAGCAGTGGCACTCTTACGGCGACGCGGACTGCCAGCTGAAGGGCATCTACTCGTGGGGGTGCGGTCCGATGACCAAGAACCACAGCAACCGCGTGTCAGGCCATACGGGCTACGGCTGCGAGATCCAATCGACCTCGCTCGCGGGCAATATCGTCAACGGGGTGCTCACCACGGGACAGATGCAGTTCGCCTCGACGGACAACAAGAACCCGGAGAACTGCACCTACAGCGACAAGGACAACAAATGCGGGCACAAGGCCGCCATGGCTTTCACCGGCCGTCCCGACTCGGTCTATTTCTGGTGCAAGTTCGACATGAAGAAGCCCTCCAATGTTGCCGTCGCGAAGTTCCACCTCCACGGCAACATAGCGTACAAAGACATATCGACACACACGCCCGCCACGGCGCAGAGAGGCAAAATCGGAAACGCCTTCTGCGAGTTCAGAGACCCCAATGACGGGAAATGGCACCAGTACAAGTTCGCGTTCACCTACTATGACGAGCAGAACCGTGTGGTGAAGTCCGCCACGCGCACACCTTCGTACATCCTGGCCTGTTTCTCCACCAACAAAATTGCCAAAGGCGGCCACTCTGGCGACAAACTGTCCATCGATGACATTGAGATGGTGTATAACAAACGATTGTCCTTTATACATATAAATGGTATAGCGCTTCCGGATTTCGACCCTGACCGAACAGAATACAGTTATAGCTATAGCGGCTACGGTTCATTGGTTGTCAATGCCGCGCCACAATCCCCGAATGCTCGGATAAAAATCGAGCAAGATGAACAAAACATCCGCATCGTAGTGATTCATGACGACGGGGAAAAGGTTTATACGATTGCATTGTCGGCGAATTATGCGAATTATGCGAATTTTTCGACGAGGCAATGATGTAGGGACGCGATTTATCGCGTCCTCATGAATACGATTTATCGCGTCCTTCTGAATACAATTTATTACTGATGCGATAATTTTTTAAAATCAATTACAATGTATTGATATACAATTCCTTATATGCGTTTATTGAATTTTCGATTTGAAATCGACTCCGTTTTCCGCACGACAAGTGCGGTCGCGAAAATTCCCCTTCTATTTTAGAAAGGGCGGGGTAGTACTATAGGCATTCTTATTCCATTTTTCATAAATCCTCGTGCTCATAATTATCCGCAATGTAGTTTCCAATGACTTTCTGCCTGTCGAAATCGAGACCATGAAACATCTTTTTGTGAACTTGTTTCCAAAATGCAATCTCTGCCATGTTTCCGGCTCTGCGATTTTCACGCGCATAGGCTAACAAGTCCCTATTTTCCGGGAGGTTGTGGACATAGTGGTCTTTGTTTTGAATATCGTTGATGATGGTCATTTTTTCACAAGGAATTCTGATATTTTATATTACTACCCTGGCCTGCGGCCACCCCTTCTAAAATAGAAGGGGAATTGTCCTGCGCCGGCACTGATGTGCCGTAGCCAGAAATCTTATTACTACGGAAGGACTTTCCCGACAACAAATCAAATCGCTTGACAGATTCATTCTGTATCCGAAATTATCGCATCAGTAGTAAATACAATTCATGTTTCGCAAGCACTTCTTAACCTGCTTGCAGTAGGAATTTCAGATTTATCTCTTTTGTAAACGTTTGATTTTCAGCAATCAATTTTGACATCACGTTTTCTTCGTCCAGCCCAACCAGTTCCGCCAAATCAGTGACTACCTGGCAGCGCCGGCAGGCCGTTAGGTCTGCCGGGCTCGGTAGGAATGGCCGGTCGCGAAGGAATACGCACGCCGTTAGGTGTGCGGGGATGGTTTTGCGTTTGACAATCCCAACGGCATCCATGTTCATTACAACACGCAGGTTCTAATGGTTTCATGTTTTTGTGCCCGCAGGCCTACGGCCTGCGACACAACGCACGGTTTCCCGCATCGCTACCAAGCCCTTCAGCCCTAATGGGCTGTTTCACGTACGGATTGGCCTCTCATATCCGCACACAGCAGGGATAATTCCCGATTCTACTTGAA
>JAEEKL010000044.1 GCA_016282395.1 Bacteroidales bacterium | reverse complement strand
TGAAGGGCGACAACGAGGACCAGCAGATCGGTATCGACATTGTCCGCCGCGCTCTGGAAGAACCTCTCCGTCAGATTGCCAACAACGCCGGTAAGGAGGGTTCCGTAATCGTGAACGCTGTGGCCAAGGGCAAAGGCGACTATGGTTACAACGCCCGTATCGATGAGTACCAGCACATGATCGAGGCTGGTGTCATCGACCCGACCAAGGTCTCCCGCGTGGCTTTGGAGAACGCCGCTTCCATCGCTGGCATGTTGCTCACCACCGAGTGCGTGCTCGCCGAAATCAAGGAGGAAACTCCCGCAATGCCCGCTGGCG
This sequence comes from Bacteroidales bacterium, assembly GCA_016282395.1. Classification (GTDB taxonomy): domain Bacteria; phylum Bacteroidota; class Bacteroidia; order Bacteroidales; family WCHB1-69; genus F23-D06. The sequence continues at coordinate 3,290 of JAEEKL010000044.1, read as the reverse complement.
GCATGAACCCCGGTATGGGCGGGATGTACTAACCGATAGCTGTTAGAAATTAAGTGGGCGTGTCAAAAGTCTCAAAAAACGACTTTTGACACGCCCTTTTTTTGTCAATCGCAAAACGACCTATGATTGATCACAAGCTCCAGTACGTCATCTCCTTAATCTCTCTCCTATACAGGCCTTTGACGTCAACGAAGATGCCATTGTCGAGGGACATGTTCTGGAAGTAGCTTTCGGGCAGCTCTTTGTATTGGTTGTGAGCGACGGCGAGGATGATAGCGTTGTAAGGGCCTTCGGGTTGGGCTTTCAGTTCGATGTTGTAGTATTTCTTCACCTCTTTAGGGTCGGCGAAAGGATCGACAACGTCCACGATGACACCGAAGTCCTGCAGCTCATGGATGATATCGACTACTTTAGAGTTACGGATGTCGGCCACATTCTCCTTGAAGGTGAGGCCCATGACGAGTACGTGCGCGTTCATGGCCGGTTTGCCGGAGGCGATGATTTTCTTGACCACGTTTTTGGCGATGTAGCCGCCCATGGAGTCGTTGACGAAACGTCCGGCGAAAATCACCTGCGTGTGGTATTTCAGTTCGGCGGCCTTGTGGACAAGGTAGTAGGGATCGACCCCGATGCAGTGCCCGCCGATTGGGTGGCGGCGATCAGCGGTTTCAGGTCGGGTTTGATGTTTTGTCACTGCCACGATATAGAACTTCGCTTTGGCCAAATCGTCCAACGAGGAGGTGAACAGGAGGTCCGTATTCTCGAACACGCTGTCGTCAAGCTCCCGGCACGGGTCCTTGCCGCCGCGCATCAGTTAAGATGCGCCTCGTTGATGTCAAAGCCGATGAGGGATGACTTGTGGGTGAATGCCATCGCTAAGTGAAACCCGACATAACCTAAACCGATTACGCCGACTTTGGCATTTTCACTTACGATTTCATCGTATATGGTATAATTCTGTTGGTTTTCGATTTAAATATGCAGGAAACGTTCCAATTCCGCAATCCTCACGGCTGCCTCTTTGCAGATGTTGTCATCCATTGCCTCTTTGGCCTTAAAGGGGAACAGGGGATTCGTGTTGCGGAACTCAGAGGTCAAGTCTTTTTTCCTTTCTTCGATAACCCGCTCATAGAAATGGACCTGCGCCGCTATCGCCTCGACACGCAAGCTTCGGAAACTTGATGCGGTGACCTCGCCTTCGCAAAGGTAAGGCAAAAAGTTAACGGCATCCTTGAAACAAGTCAACGACTTGTTTTCTTCTGTAAATTCCGTCTGCAATTTGTGCGCTTCCGTCAAAGATATTCCGTTACAGATTTCCTGCCATTGGGTGGTGGTCAATACGTTTCCGCCAACGTTAACCCATTGTATATCTGTTTTGTCCAAGATTTCCACCAATGTTTCCAGCTTGTTGTTAAACACTCCTTCGTTCAGCATGTAGCAGAGCATCATTTCGCGGTAGGCGGCGACGGCTTCGTCCGCTTTCAGTATTCTGACCGAACGATTGGACATCTCCATTTTCGGGAGTTTCGTTTCGCCTGCGAGATAACGGGTCAACAGCTGATGGTTGTCCTTTACCACGTGGATAGTGTCAGGTGCAAGTGGCTTGTAATCATAATGTTGTGTATATTCAACACGTTTGTCCCGATGTTCGTATTTCCATTCGTTGCGCATCAGAGCGTAGGCATTGTGCATCCACCAGAAAGCGGGCATGATTTCCAAACAGTTTTCCTGTACATTGTTGTTAATCAAGGAGAAAGCGAATGGAATGCGTAGCGGTCTCGGATAGGAGCCTTTGGCAATGAGGGTATAAGGCGCGAATTGGCTCGGGAAGGCTATTGATGAGCAGAGTCCAGGCCAGAAACCGCGTCCGGCGAAAAGGTCCACATCGTTTTTGCGGCCGTTATGGTTGGAACCGAGGGTTGCACCGGCGGCCATGTTGCTCTGTCCCTGGATGTGCGCGGCAATCAGGAACGAATTGCTGTGGTGCTGTTCGTGACACGGATAAAGGAACGAGTGACCGATCTCGCAGCCCGCAATGTGGCTGTTGTCGCCTATGGCAGATTGATAGACGCGCGCCCCTTCCGCGATGCTGACCTGCTGTCCGACAAGCACATCAGACAGGAAAGCGCGGGAGTCAAGGTGAGAGCCACGATGCACGATGGCGTTGCGGAGGATGACGGCGGAACCGATGCGGGCGGGTTCTTCCACCGTGGAATCGATGTAGGCGTGCTTGATTTCGCAACAGCCTGACAGTATGGCGTTTGATTCGATGTGGGTGTTATAGATGGCGGTGACGTTTTCAATGGTCACGTTTTCGCCGATATAGCCCATGGTTTCGGGACTGTTGTCGGCGTAAAGGTTTGGTCTTCCGATACGCAAGGCAGAACACACGTCCGTAGTGTTCATGCCGGGCGCGACGATGACAGTGAATCGACCGTCCTCGTTGCAGAGTTCCAACGGATAGGCAAACCGTTCTTCTGTGAAAGAAAGTTTTCCGATGTTGGAGAGTCGGGCGTTCGTGCCGATGCGGTAGTTTTCAATGTGTAAAACATTGGACAGCATGACATTGTCCTCAATTTTCACTTCCCCATGGAAATGGCAGTTGCGGATGTTTAAAACAGAAAAAGCGCAGGCGACTGAAATTCGGGTCCAGTCGTCTGCACTGTTTTTCTGCTGTATCAGCTGGCTGATCTCAGCTTCTGTGAGCGGTCGCCACATAGACGTTATTCTTCCTCATCTTCTCCCAAGTGGAGCATCTGCTTCAGCTCGTCCGGAGCCTCTTTGATGTCTTTTGCATCGGAAGGCAGCAGGAACATGGTGGATTTCACCTTCTTGTTGGGGACGATTTTGGTGGCTTGGGTGATGAGTGTCACGTTTTCGCCGTTCATTTCGGTTTTCACCTCGGTGCTGAGCGGGTAGCCTTTCAAGCCTGGGTGTTCGAAGAAGTTGATGTCGTCGCCGAGACCCAATTCGTTCGTCACCCACAGCACGGCGGTCTCTTCCTCATCGGTTTCCAGATCGGTGGCCGTCACAACGACTTTCTTGCACTTGTAGCCGGAAATCGTTTTTTCCTCATCGCTGTAGTTGTAGTCGAACTTCGTGGTGGCCAGTTTTTTCTGGACAGCGGCTTCGTCCTGTTGGATGTAATATTTGCCATATCCGGGGATACCCAGAATGACCGTGTAGGTCTTGTTGGTGCCGTTGGCGATGGTGATCACATCGATGCCTTGGCTCATCTCCATGCGGTAGTTGCTGCCCATGACGGTGTATTCCATGCTTTGCTCGGCCAG
>JAEEKL010000043.1 GCA_016282395.1 Bacteroidales bacterium | reverse complement strand
TCTCCCAGCTGATGATCGCATACTATTCTCCGGGTAAAGATAAGAATTCCGTGGCACAATATTTGGGTATACAGCCGTGGCAGGTGGAGCGCAATATCTTTCCGGCCATGAGAAATTATTCCGCCGCAAAGATTCTCTCTATTTTGTCAGTCATAAGAGACACGGATGAAAAATCTAAGGGCTTTGGAGGTTCAAAAGTTGCCAATGGTGACCTCCTAAAACAGTTAGTTTTTTTCATTTTGCATTGATCAATCCCTCTCTGTTTTGCTAATTTTGAGCAAAAAAAGCGTCAGGATTTTCTAGAACCATAGAAAATCCTGACACGTTTTTTTGCCGTTTTTCGTAGTGGGGGAGAGGGAAAAAGTCCCTTTTCCATCGCCTGAGATTTGCTCAGATTTTTCGCTCTCGCAGATTGTCTGGGTTCGCTGCAAAAATCCGAAAATTTCGTCTTTTGCGATTGCGGAAATTTCGAAATACAATTTTTAACAATTCTCAATTTTGAATTCGGATTTGCAAACCGAAAACAAATACCAAAACCAAAACACAAGAGGACGACGCTGTCGCCACTCAGGTACTAATTCAAAAATCAAAATCAGCATATTTCCAAACGCAAATATCCCGCTTTTGAAATCCAAAGCCAAATGCTAAAACAAACTTCAATTATGTGTATAATGCTATAAATCAGCACTTTTGGAATACATGTTTAACCTGCGCAGCAAGCATTTTCTCCTGGTGCGTGGATATTTCGCAACAATAGTCCTGTGCGAGCAATTTCTTCCTATTGTAGCTGCATATACGCCAATAAGTTACGAAATTACGATAAACTAAAGTTATGTGTGCTGTTTTTAGCCTGCGGTGCCCATTCAGATATCAAAATGTGGTTTAGAGCGCAAAACACGACCTAAAATTCAAATTCGAATTTGCAAAACAAAATCAACAACAAATCAAAATCAAAACCAAAATGACTTTGCAGTTTCAAATCTTTGTTTTAACTTTGCAAACCGAAAAATTCACCCAAAAATAGACGTTTTTGGGAGCCTCTTAAAAATTGAACTATGAAAGAACGTATCAAAACTATCCAGTCAACGACTAAAATGTCACAGCAAGATTTTGCAAAAGCGATAGGTGTGGCTCCGGGATCTTTATCGAGTGTTTATTCTGGTCGCACCCAACCGACCAACAATTATGTCCTTGGAATTCATAAGGCGTTTCCAGAGATCAATCTCTATTGGCTCATGTTTGGAGAAGGTGACATGTATGTAGAGAGTTCAGAGGAATCATCCTCCTCCCACCCCACCATTGATGACAGGAGTCAACATGACGGAGGTGAGGCCAGCTTGTTTAACCAACCCGAACAGTCGAGTGATGATGTGCTGCCTTTCGGTGCGCCGAGAATCTCCTCTTCTCAGAGACCTCCCATAGGTGGAGCACATGACTTTGTTACCACTCCGCAACCCACACAAACCATGCCCTTCGTAACTGCGAAAGATTTTGACTTCAAAACTCGCAAGGTTAAAGAGATTCGTGTCTTCTTTGACGACGGAACATACGAGAGCTTCCTGCCCTCAAAGTAATCTGAAATTAGGCGAAAGGAGTAAGGAAATTGAGAATTGAGAATTGAGAATTGAGAATATTTGAAATTTGCCAAGTCCGGAAGAGGACGATCATAACTACGAATTATACGAATCAAACAAATTAATTATGAAAATTTGTGCTTAAAAACAAACACGAATAACACAAATTAAACGAATAAAAATTTCTGATAATTTCTGTGCCGCTTTGCTCTCAGGCTTTCTTTATATGTTGGCACCGGCTTCGCCGACAGCCAACGAAGGCCTTCGCGATACCTTCGGCATTCAGTGTCCACTGCCGGACTTGGCTAAATTCCTAACTCCTAATTCCTAACTCCTTACTCCAAACCTCCCAGACTTGGAAACACATATCACATACCCAAAAAGGATTGAAGAATTTAAGAACGGAAGGATTGAAAAAGAACTTACATTTTTCAATTTTTAAAGCACTTCAATTTTTCAACTTTTCCATTCTTCAATTATTCTAAAAGCCTCGAAACGAAATCTAAAAGCCTCGAAACGAAATCTAAAAGCCTCGAAACGAAATCTAAAAGCCTTGAAAACGACAGCTCCAGGCTTTTAGATTTTTTCTTCACGGAGTTAGTTTATTTTTCCACGGGATTAAAAAAACTTCGATGGGCTCAGTTTAAATTTTCAAGGGGTTCTGTTTTCGTTAAGTCCACATTTCCCGATTTTATCTCCACATTAAATTTTCTAAGGTCCACGTTAGATTTTTTTAAGTACACGTTAGATTTTTTAAAGTCGTTGTTAGATTATTTCTACTCCCCTTTAGGGGGTAGGGGGGCCTCGTTTTCTCTTATGTAGAGGCTAATCTTCTCTAAAAATATCGGTTTATCTACCACTATCTATCACAAAAAAGGGCATTTTTTTTGGCCTTATCTACCACTAAATGTTTTTGTCTTTTCCCTTGTTATTTAGTCTTTTATCTCTCGGTTAGTGGTAGATGACACTTTTTTCTCTAAAAAAAACTCACGCTCGCGCGCGAGGAAACTGTTGTCCTTTACCTGATGTGTCTTTTGAACATATTGCGCGAGGGTAAAATCCGATTTCAGACTAGCAGGAAATCTTGTGGAAGGAGAAAAATATACCGCCAACACAGAGTTGGCGGTACCATTGGTGTCTATAGGAATGCTATTCCTCGGTGTCGTCCCAGATGCCTTCGGTCTGGGAAAAAGACTTGGATTCGGCGTTTCCGTCTCCACCATCATCGCTGCCTTCGCTAATGTTACTTGTTTGCGGAGCCTTCAGCATTGATGACAACTTAACACTTTGCATCGCAGGAGATTGATATGTCTTTTTCATATTGCTATGTATTTACTTGATTAGTATTTTCTTTGTCTTGCCGTTGCTGAGTTTCACGATATTGAGACCAGACTGCAAGTCGCTCTGTGGCTTGCCGTCGATGTTGTAGATACCCAAGACGGTGGTGTCGCCTTCGCCAGTGAGTGCGTTGATGGCAGTCACGTCATCTTCACCTACGGCAATGCTGAAACCGCCGGACGGAGCAGCACTCTTGGGCACGGTGAAGTATGCGCGGAATGGGTTGATGGTAAGTTTCTTGGTTGCGTGCCAGAACTGTCCACCGTTGATGTAGTAGTATTCGTTGGCTGCGTCTATCTTAACATCATCAATCACAGTCTTATCAAACGAGCCGACGAGGGTAATTTCGTCGGTAGTCACGCTCTCGCTCTGCACGGTTGTTACGACATTCACGTTTGTAGCATTGGCGCTGAGTGTTGAGCTGTTAGCCTTGAAAATGGCGGGAGTGCCAGCGGGCACTTCATCTACAGAGGTAAGAGTGAGCACATCGCCATTGATAGTGCCAGTGGTATAGTAGGTTACATCATCATTGCTCTCTACTGCGTAAGGCAGACACACTGTGCCCCATGCGTTGCTCATGTTGCTGCGCTCGTAACTGGCACTGGTGGCGGTGAAAGGTATAGGTGCCGCGAATGGCTTACCATCGGTGATAATAAGATTGGAGCAAACTCCGTCAACGGATACATTATTGGCATTGGCAAGGATGGTACCTGCGGGCACATATATGATGCAGTTGCCATTGGTCGGGATTTCAATGCCGTCAGTAATGGATGTGGCACTGGTCAGGTCAAGGCTTGTTAGCTCGGTATTAGTGAAGAACTCGTTAAGATTGTTTATGCTTTCTGCAGTGATGTCTCCGTCGAGTGCGAGGTCTGTTCCTGCAAGAACAACAACTGAACAAGTGGCAGCAGTTTCAATGGGCAGAGATGCCGTAATTTTCGCAATGCCGGCACCTTGGGCAGTGAATGTTCCGTTGTTGGCGACAGTCGCGATAGAAGTATTGTCGCTCCCCCATGTAAGATTGCTAGCGTAGCTTGCGGGGGTAACAGTAGCTACCAGAGTTTGTGTTTCATTTATATTTGCACCTATAGAAGAATGGTTTAATGCTACCGATATGGGCTGGATATCAGAAAAGTTTTTCCAATAGCTTGCCGCCTGATACGAGGTAACAGCACTGCTGGGAACATACAGTGTCGCGGGTACATCTCTGAATGTGTATGCGTTTATACTAGCCGGAGTCGTTCTTTCCACTATCACCTCTGTTAAACCTGTGCAACCGTCAAAAGAGGTGTCACCTATTGATTTTACGTTACCATGAATAGTAACAGAAGTCAAACCCGTCCAGCCAGTAAAAGCATAGGTGGTCAATGATGTAATGGAACTGGGAATGGCGAGCGAAGTTATTTCTTCTCCATTTAAATATAGATGTGGCGCTATGTTCAAGGGGTTTGCGTAAGCGTTACCGAAAGATATTCTGCACCATGCAGCCAAATCTGAAATATGCACTGCAGTTAGCCCAGAACAATCGTAGAAAGCAGAAGCGCCTATACTTGTCACTGTATTAGGAATGGTGACTGATGTTAAGCTCATCAAACCATAAAAGGCATATTTGCCTACTGATGTCACGGAACTGGGGATTGTCAGAGAAATGATTTCCTCTCCATTCAAATATAAATGCTGTGCTACTTGCAAGGGATTTGCGCTCGTGCTACTGAATTCAATTCCGCACCACGCTGCCAAGTCAGAAATATGTACTGCAATAAGAGAGGAACAGGATTTAAAAGCATCATCGTTAATATATGTTACCGAACTGGGGATGGAAATTGTGGCCAAGCTGGAACAGTTCTGAAAGGCCCCTTGATTTATTCTCGTTACTGAGCTGGGGATGGATACCGAAGTTAATCCGGTACACCCACTAAAGGAATAATTTTGGATGGTTGTTATCGAGCCTGGGATAACAATTTCATTTAGGCTTGTACAGCCATAAAAAGCATGGGAGGAAATTGTTGTCACAGAGCTGGGAATATCTATTGATGTCAGTTCTTTACATTTGCCGAAAGCATACGAACCTATTGATGTGAGTGAACTGGAAAGGGTTACTGATGACAATTTGTAACATTGGTAGAAGGCATAGCTACCTATGCTTGTTACGGAGTTGGGGATTGTGATTGAGGATAATTTTGAACATGAGGCAAATGCATAGCTGCCGAGAGAGGTAACGGTATTGGGAATTACCACCGAGGTCAGGTTGCTACTACCATTAAAGGCTGCATCGATTGATGTAACAGTATAAGTTACATCGTTATAAGTGACAGTACTTGGTATTACGATATCTCCAGTATAGTAACCAGAACTTAGTTTAACAACTTTGACTTCACTATCTGAAGTGGTAGTATACCTCATACCATCGACAGTGAACGATGTAGCAGCGAATGTGCATAGTTGCCCTATCAGCATTAGGGCAGTCAAGGATAGTTTGAATAATGTTTTTTTGTTTTTCATACTCATTGGATTTTAGCTGTTTGTTAATATTTTCATGTTTGGTGATAATACAAAAAAACGCGGACTTAAACTTCGTCTACGTTTCTGAGGTATCGCCAAACACCCAACCTACTTTAACGAGTAAAAGCCCACGCCTTGTACAGCGTGAGCATCCATACTTTTACTCTTGTAGGTTTCTTTAATTTGGCGAATTTCAGAAACAAGAACTCAAGCGGACGCTTCTATCTTAAATATCTTTGTTTTGTGATGCTACATAGGCAGTTATTTATAATTTGGGTGCGAAGTTAGTGAAATTATTGTAATAACCTGTCCTTTTTTTCTAAAAAATAGCCAATAACTGTTAACTCTCGGACTTTTATGGGGAGCAACAAGGAGTGGCAACTTTAATAGTGTTTGCTTCTTGTGTTTATATCTGCAGTTGGTCAAGGATGTTGATGTATGTGCTTATGGCGTCGTTTATCTCGGTGATAGTTATGAATTCGTCGGCGCTGTGAGATCGTGCAGACTCGCCAGGTCCAAGCTTCAGTGAGGGCCATGGCATAAGAGCCTGGTCGCTGAGTGTGGGCGAGCCGAAAGGACTCAGGCCAAGCTCTCTGCAGCGTTTGACGAGAGGGTGCTTCTCGCTGATGTGTGAGGAGCCAAGTCGCGTTGAGCGGGCCTTTACTTCTGCGTCAAGCTGAGCGGTGAGGAAATCGAGTACTTCCTGGTTGGTATAGCAGTCGGTGGTGCGGATGTCGATGGTGTAGTTGCAGCGGTCAGGCACACAGTTGTGGAGTGTGCCGGCATTGATGATGGTGGTAGTCATTTTCATCTCGCCAAGGGTGGGAGACACCTTGGGGAAGTGGTAGTTGCGCAGCCATTGTATCTGGTCTATAGCCTTATATATTGCGTTGATGCCTTCGTTGCGTGCAGCATGGCCGGCTTGTCCGCTTACCGTCACGTCAACGACCATCAGCCCCTTCTCTGCCACGGCAGGCTGCATACCTGTCGGTTCGCCCACTATGGCCACTTCAACCTTGGGCAGACGAGGCAGCATGAGAGAGAATCCGTTTGCTCCCGACACTTCCTCTTCTGCCGACACGGCATAGATGAGGTTGTATGGTTGCTCCTTCTTGGTGAGGATACGGAAAGCCTGCAACAGGCTCACCAGTCCGCCGCCGCAGTCGTTGCTGCCCAGGCCATACAGGCGATCACCCTCTAGTGCAGGCTCAAATGGGGACCGTGTCCAG
>JAEEKL010000042.1 GCA_016282395.1 Bacteroidales bacterium | reverse complement strand
TTTTCATAGCAGGGCGTATGCGTCCATTCGGCCCCTGTTAAATTTGACGAGCTTAGCTGCCGTGATCGGCGCCATTACGGATTTGGTCCTACGCCGGAAACATTGCTTGCGGGACAGTCAGGACCGATACGTAAGCGGCAAGAGAATCGTGCGATCCGACCGTGCGTTTACGCAAAAACGGAAAGAAAGGGATCGTTCCATATTTATGACATATTGTTGATCACCTGTGCGGCTATTGCGTTGTCGAGTTCAGGGAACCGACGGGATGCATATCGGCTCCTTGCTATACCGCAGCCCTGCCGAGCTGCGGCGAAGACCCAGAGGCAAAAACTCACAAAACTTAAGAAAAGGAGAAAAACCAATGAGTAAGACCAAGAACCTCAGCAAGGTGCTGGCGCTGGTCATCATGTTGGCGCTGGTCATCGGCGTTATGCCCATGGCGGCAAGCGCGACCACGACCGGATGGGTCAGCGTGGCAGAGGGAGAAATGATCGCCATCGACTGGACTCTAACGGGAACCAACACCTACACCGGCACGGTGGTGGACGCCTATACCCTGAGTTCCACCACTTACACCATGCCCCACAGCTTTGTCCTATGGGCTCATAGTACGCCAACCGCGCCGACCTATACCTGCGGCACTGGAATCACCGTCACCTATCTTTATGATAGCTATACCGATGAAACTATGACGGACATGAGCAAAGCATATCGAGTAGATGTCTCTGGTATTGACGAAAACGATACCTCCGACTTGACGTTTATCACCGCGGATGGGACTTACACCGTTACCCTCCCGGCTGCGACTGCCGGGGCCACAGGCGGCTCTTTCCCCAGCTATGTCAACGGATACCTTCCCGTTGGTCAGTACGCTGTCGGCGCTTCCTGGGGCGGCATTTTCGTTAATGCCTTTAATAACAATGGGTCCACTACGAAATTCACGGTCGATGGCACCGGCGGCGTATCGCTGGGCGCCTGCGGCGGCTACATCCAATTTGAGTTTGAAAATGCCATTCAGAACAATCCCAGCAACCCCTACGGCGTGGATTTCATCGTCTATGGCAACGCCTTCTCCACCAATGCGGAGGCGGGTTCCGTGCAGGTATCAAATGACGGCACGACGTGGTATGAACTGGCGGGCTCCCGATATTACAAGGCGGAGACCCTCCGCAATGTGAATGTCAGCTATAGGCTGTTTACCGATCTGGACGAAGTGCAGCGGGTCCAGTATAAGATCTGGGATCTTTCCGGTCAAAATAACACGGAACATGTGTATAAGGACTGGGATTATCTCAAGCAGCCCACTCCCACGAATCCCAATACAATGCCGAATACGAAGGGCTGGTGGCCGATGTACGACGCCAACACGGAGAACTATGGAACCATCAGCGGCGTTAGCACTGCCTTGAGAGGGACGGCAGCTGTCAACAAGGCGGCCTGGAGCAATAGCAATAACACGATTACTTTCTATGGCGTGACCTTGGTTGAGGATGAGGACAACGCCAGCGAATATACCTTCGGTTATGCGGACGTCCACGGCAACGGCACCTACGGCGTCGCCAGCAACCCCTATGCCGCAGGCCAGAATACTGCCGGTGGAGACGGCTTTGATATTTCCTGGGCGGTAAAGGCAGACGGCACGCCGATTGCTTTGAGCGAAGTCAAATATGTGCGCGTGTATACATCCGCGGGCATCAAGTACACCAACAATGCACCCTATATTTTCGTGCACGATGCCTTCAATGAGACTTCCACGGAGGTTTGCGGGCTGTTTGTGGCGAGTGGGACCGGAAGCGGAACATCAACCTCTACAATAACGATTAAAACAGGGACATCCACCCGAAATCTGGCAACAGTAACAACAAGCCACATGGGTACCTATGCGCAGAGTTTCGGTTCTAATGTTAATACTGCTTATGTACAAGTCACTTCGAATGCCGACTACATCTACGTTAATGGTGAATTGAGGAGCAGCGGAACTAATCTGAGCTTCGATATTTCTTCTGGAACCAAGTACGTTCAGATTATTACTCAAGATGGGACAGAATCCCCCTATATAACTGTTCTGAGACTGAGCCAGTAAACGCCAATCGGGGATGCGGTGGTTAATCACCGCATCCCCTTAGTTTCATGAGCTACAGAGCCATTACGAATGGTGGTTTAACAAACCGTAGAGGAGAACAACAAGATGCCCAAACGAGAAACAAGGTGTCTGATTACGGTTGTGCTTTGCATATTGTTGCTTTTTTCAATCTTTCCCTCAAATGCTTTTGCGACCGATATCTCAGACATTAATCTATATTTCGAAAATGAAAAAAAGCAACCTTCATTTTCCGGATCCGGCAGCGATGGACTAAAAACTTGTGTATTTGAAGTTCCAGAAGATGCGACCTCAATTTCAATTGACATGACGGAAATAACAGGTTTCGAAAACTGGGAGGCCCATTTTGAGATTCCTACTTCTTTGGCAGACAAAAGAGAGACATGGAAAGATGGTACTGCAGTAGAATCAGACTGGGGAAACGGAATCG
>JAEEKL010000041.1 GCA_016282395.1 Bacteroidales bacterium | reverse complement strand
CATCAAATCAGAGGCGAACACACTTTCAATCTGATGATCCAAATAATCATCGCCACAAATAACCTCGCCATTAACCAGCGTTTTAATTTCTTCGAGTGTCATTTCTAAATTCTTTTCTATAAATGTTTTTGAAAAATAATCCGCAAAGATACTTTTTTTTTAAATGACACGTTAACCTAATGTTTTGTGATTTTTATGTACTTTTGCCGCGCTTTTTAGTTTCAGGTTTCAAGTTTCAAGTCATAGTTAGTTATAGTCTTAGTCATGAATATATTAGGAATTTGCATTTTGGCAGGAATTGTAGTGATGGTCGCGGGTGCGGTCTATGTCACCAAAATGATAATGGAATCAAAGGCGAAGATTACCGCGTTGGAAAACAGCAAGAAAAACCAGTCGGTGGTGCTGCCGCTGCGTTTGCAGGCTTACGAGCGCATGGCGCTTTTTTTGGAGCGCATCGACCCTAACCAACTGGTGATGCGCATCCATACCCCAGGATTGACGGTTTCGCAGGAACAGAATCTCCTGCTTACCGCCATTCGCAGCGAGTTCGAACACAACCTCTCGCAACAGATATACATCTCTGACCATGTTTGGGCGAAGGTGTGCGATGCCAAAGGTGACATTGAGAGCATCATTAATACTGTGGCAGCGGATTATGACAAGGATGCCGACAGCCGCGAGTTCGCCGAAACCGTTTTGGCAGTCACTTCCCAGAAACCTGTGGTGGAGTTGGCTATCCAGATTTTGAAGGCCGATATGCAAAAGTGGGCGTATTAGTAGAGACGCAAAATTTGGCGTCTCTACCGACCGCAAATTGAACTGAACATTTTTTTTGTATTTTTGCACCGTTTTTTACATTCTAACATAAATTTTTTAAGAACAAAAAATCATTATGAACAACGCCAATTATGTTTTCAGAGAACCGCAGAACGAACCGGTTTTCTCTTATGCACCCGGCACTCCGGAAAGAGCATTATTGCAAAAAGAATTAGAAAGACAATATAACCAAGAGATTGAGATTCCGCTGATTATCGGCGGAAAAGAGGTCAGAACCGGTGACATGGGTCAGGTGGTGATGCCCACCGAGCACAGTCACGTGCTGGCCAAATACCACAAAGTGGGCAAAAAAGAGGTGCAGATGGCTATCGATGCAGCCATGGCAGCGAAGAAAGACTGGGAAGAGACCCCATGGATCCAACGCGCTTCCATCATGATGAAGGCTGCCGAGCTGCTCGCCACCAAATACCGCTATATTCTGAACGCTTCTTGTATGTTGGGACAGGGAAAAAGCCCGATGCAGGCTGAAATCGACTGCCCGTGCGAAGCCATCGACTTCCTGCGCTTTAACACCTATTTTGCTTCCCAGCTTTATAGCCAACAACCCATCTCCGATCACGCCACGCTCAACCGCAACGAATATCGCGGCATGGAGGGTTTCGTGTATGCCATCACTCCGTTCAACTTCACTTCTATCGCGTTGAACCTCAACGTGGCACCCGCATTGATGGGTAATGTCACCATCTGGAAACCGTCAACCACGGCTATCCTTTCCAACTACTACCTGATGAAACTCCTCCAGGAAGCCGGTCTTCCCGATGGCGTCATCAACTTCCTGCCCGGCAGCGGCTCCGTCATCAGCGACGTGGCCTTCAAGTCACCGCATCTGGCGGGTATCCACTTCACCGGCAGCACCGGCACTTTCAAGAGTTTCTGGAAACTCATTGGTGAGAACATCGACATCTACAACACTTACCCGAAGATTGTGGGTGAGACGGGTGGCAAGGATTTCATCTTCGCACACAAGACCGCTCCCGCACGCGAACTGGCTGTGGCCATCCTTCGTGGCGCTTTCGAGTACCAAGGCCAGAAGTGCTCCGCCGCTTCCCGCGCCTACGTGCCTAAATCCATTTGGGATGAAACGCTGAAACATATTAAAGATATGATGAAGACGGTGAAGATGGGCGATGTCCGCGATTTCTCCAACTTCATCAACGCTGTCATTGATGAAAAGTCCTTCGACAATATCGCCGGTTACATCGACCGTGCCAAAGCCTCCAAGGATGCGGAAATCGTGCTCGGCGGCAACTATGACAAGTCTGTCGGTTACTTCGTGGAGCCCACCATCATCCTGGCCAAGACCACCGATTACGAGTCCATCCGCGAGGAGATCTTCGGACCGGTCATCACGGTGTATGTCTATGAGGACGACAAATACGAAGAGATGTTGCACGTTTGCGACGAGACTTCTCCGTACGCTCTCACAGGCTCCATCATCGCTCGCGACCGTTACGCTATCATGCAGGCCGAGAACATCCTGCGTCATTGCGCCGGCAACTTCTACATCAACGACAAGCCGACAGGCGCGGTGGTGGGTTGCCAACCTTTCGGCGGCGCCCGTGCATCCGGCACCAACGACAAAGCCGGCAGCATCCTCAACCTCGTCCGCTGGATCAGCTCCCGCTGCATCAAGGAAACTTACGTTCCCGCCACGGACTACGGCTATCCTTTCCTCGGATAATCCTTTGGAAATTTGAACATATTAAAAAGGCGACTCTTGCGGGTCGCCTTTTTGTTTGTCTGTAGAGACGTGCCATTGGCGCGTCTCTACAATATCATATTATCCGTTCAACGCATTCGCGCCGCTCACAATCTCAATCAACTCGTTCGTGATGGAGGATTGTCGGGCGTTGTTGTACTTCAAGCGCAGGTCGCGCAGAATTTCGGTGGCGTTGTCCGTGGCTTTGGTCATGGAAATCATACGCGCACCATGCTCCGACGCGATGGAGTCGGATATAGTTTTATACAGTTGTGTGCGTAAAATCTTGGGAATCAGTTCTGACAGCAGTTTGTCAGCGGATGGTTCGATAATATAGTCTTTGTTCATTTTTTTCTCCTCGTCGGCCTCGATTGGATTGACGGGCAGGTAGTCCTCTATGGTGACCCGTTGTGTCGCAGCGTTCAGAAACTGGTTATAGACAATGTCAACTTTGTCCACTTCGTGATTGACAAACTGTTTCATTAAATCATCAGCCAAAGAGGAAATTTCGGTGAAGTCGGGGTTGTCCAACAGCTTTTCATTGTAGAACGATACAGGGAACTGTTTGCTGAGCTGTTCTTTACCTTTTTTCCCGAAGCAGATCAGCTGCACATTATTGGCGCGGTGCTGTTCGGCGTATTTCTCCGTTACCAAATGGTTGACAGTTTTGACGATATTCGAATTGAATGCACCGCACAGTCCTTTGTTCGAGGTAATGACCACGATGACCACTTTTTCGGGTTCGCGCGTCTCGAAAAGCGGAGACGGCTCAGTGCCCGTGTTGGAACCGGCTAAATTGTTCAGAATCTCGTTCAATTTCTGGGAGTAAGGACGGAGATGCTGGATGGCGGTCTGGGCGCGGCGGAGCTTGGCAGCCGACACCAGCTTCATGGAACTGGTGATTTTCTGCGTCGATTCAATCGAGGTGATGCGCGTGCGTATTTCCTTCAGGTTGCCCATAACTATTCGTATTTTTTAGCCACCTCACCGCAGGCATCGGTCAGTTGCTGCATGATTTCGTCATTGATGACACCTTTAGCTAACGTGTCAAGGACATTTTGGTGGTTGGAGTGCATGAAGGAGATAAATTCGGTCTCGAAATTGCGGATATTGCTTACCGGGACTTTCTGAAGCAAGCCGCGGGAGCCGCAGAAGATGATGGCAATCTGCTCTTCCACCTTGTAAGGCGTGTATTGCGGTTGTTTCAGGATTTCCACGTTACGGATGCCCTTGTCAAGGATGAACTGTGTGGCGGCATCCACATCGGAGCCGAACTTGGCGAAGGACTCCATCTCGCGGTATTGTGCCTGGTCGAGTTTCAGGGTACCAGCCACCTTTTTCATGGACTTGATCTGCGCGTTACCACCCACACGCGACACGGAGAT
>JAEEKL010000040.1 GCA_016282395.1 Bacteroidales bacterium | reverse complement strand
GTCTCCAACGTCAGCTTCGGAATGCCCAACCGCGAACTCATCAACAGCTCGTTCCTGCTCATGTCGTTGGAAAACGGCCTCACGATGCCCATCATCAACCCCTGCAACGCCACGATGATGAACTCCATACTGGCCTTCAAAGCGTTGCGCGGCACTTCGGAGGATCTGAACACCTACATCGAGGACGTGATTCCCGTCACGACCGTGGCGGAGGGTACTGCCGCCGCGACCGCCACTCCAAACGCGACCGCTCCTGCGGCCACAGGCGGACTCACCCTCAAAGAGGCCGTGAAGCGCGGCTTGAAGGCGGACAGTGTGGCACTCACGCACGAAGCGCTGAAAACGCAGCCGCCGATGGAGGTCATCAACGACATCCTGATTCCCACATTGACGGAGGTAGGCGCCGACTTCGAGAAGCAACGCATCTTCCTGCCGCAGCTCATCTCCGCATCCGAGGCCTGCAAGGAGGCGTTCGATGTCATCAAAACCCAATTCAGCCAGGGCGACAGCCACAAGGGCACGATTGTATTGGCCACCGTGAAAGGCGACGTCCACGACATCGGCAAGAACATCGTGAAGGTGATCTTCGAATCCTACGGCTACAAAGTCATCGATTTGGGGAAGGACACGCCCAAGGAGGTCATCAAGGAGGCTGACGAGAAATACCACCCTGACATCATCGGGCTGAGCGCGCTGATGACCACCACCGTCCTCTCCATGGAGGAGACCATCCAGTACCTGAAGGAGAACGGAGTGACGACCCCGATTTATGTGGGCGGTGCCGTGCTCACGCAGGTCTTGGCCAACGAGATCCACGCCGACGGCTACAGCAAAGACGCATTGGAGTTCGTGGAGGCGGTGGAGAAGAGGTGATGTTGGCTATTGGCTGGCGTTAGCAGGTTTTCAATCCTTTTTTTTGTAAAGCATGACTTAGACTATTCACTCACTGCTCACTATTCACTGCTCACTAATAAAAACTCCCGCAAAGAGTTCAAAAAAAATCCCTTGGATGCGGATTGTATTTTTGTTATTTTTGCACCGTTGTTTTGCCGAGAGGCGGACAACGGTTTTTTATTGAAAAGAAAGCGAGTTTTCGCTTATCCGTCGAAGTAAATCTGGACAATTTGCTGACGATTACACGGATATTCGGAAATCAAGCTTACCAATTGTGTGTTTATTGCCAATCGGTGGGGCTTGTTCTTCAGTATCTTGTAATCAGGGAGTCCAGACCCTACTTCGTAGATGCTGTCGGATTGAAGCTCCACTTTCTTTGTGTGTGGTTCATTAGGAACAAACGGGTTGACGATTTTAGACGTGGGACGTGTGAGTAGTTAGCAGTTAGTAGTTAGCAGTTGTGACGAAAAAGCCCCAATATATTGAAACATAATTCCTTGAGCAGCCTCGGAGAGGCAAGACGCACGAAGTGCTAATAACCCCACACAAGCGAAGCGCAGTATGGGGATAGAAGAAACAATAATAATCTCTAAATATCAAAAACAATGAAGAAACTAATTACAATGACAATCATGGTGCTGGCTGTCGCGGTGGCGATGGCGCAGGCACCGGAGAAGTTCTCCTACCAGGCGGTAGTGCGGAATGCCAGCAACGCGCTGGTCACCGATTCCCCTGTCGGAATCCGAATCAGCTTGATGCAAGGTGGGGTCAACGGCAACATAGTCTTTCGGGAGACGCACACCGCCATAACCAATGCCAACGGCTTGGTGACAATAGCCATTGGAAGTGGAAACCTGCTGGAAGGTTCTATTGTTGGCATTGACTGGGCAAACGGACCTTATTTTCTGAAGACCGAGATTGATCCGAACGGCGGCTCTAACTACACAATATCGAGTGAGCAGCAGCTGCTGAGCGTGCCGTATGCGCTGTATTCCAAGGAAGCGGGCAATGGTTTCAGCGGCGACTACAACGACTTGACGAACCGTCCGCAAATTCCGCAAACTGTTGGCGAATTAACGAATGATGCGAATTACATCACGATGGATTCTGTGCCTGCGATTCCCACGAATGTGAGTGCCTTCTACAATGATGTGCCGTATCTGACCGCAGAACAGCAGATTTTAAGCATTAGCCATGACACGATTTTCCTGACGGGCGGCAGTTTCGTGAAACTGCCGGAGGGATTCGATGGCGACTACAACTCTCTCACAAACAAGCCGACGATTCCTACAACTGTCGGCGAATTAACGAATGATGCGGGTTACATCACGATGGATTCTGTGCCGACGAACGTGAGTGCTTTCATCAACGATGCGGGCTACATCACTAAGGACTCTGTACCTGCAATTCCCACGAACGTGAGCACTTTCACTAACGATGCTGGTTATCTCTCCAGCTACACCGAGACAGACCCGCAGTTTAACGCTTGGGACAAAAACTACAACGACCTGACCAACAAACCAACTCTCTTCAGTGGCAGCTATAACGACCTGACCAACAAACCGACCCTTTTCAGTGGCAACTACAATGACCTGACCAACAAACCCTCCCTATTCGATGGCGACTATAACTCGTTGAGTAACAAACCAGTGCTGTTTAGCGGCAACTATAATGATTTGAGCAACCGCCCGACCTTGTTTGATGGGGATTATAACTCGTTGAGCAACCGTCCGATGATTCCGACCGTTCCTGACAGCGTTTCCGCTTTCATCAACGATGCGGGCTATATCACTGCTGCGGACGTGCAGGCGGCGGCAGGTATTCCTACGAACGTGTCTGCTTTCACCAATGACGCGGGTTACATTACCGCCAACGATGTTCCCGCGCAAATGAACGCCGACTGGAATGCCACGACAGGTGTGGCGGCGATCCTCAACAAACCGACCATCCCGAGTGTGCCCACCAATGTGAGTGCTTTTACCAACGATTCACACTACATCACCGAGGTGGAGCTCTCCAATCAATTGAGTGCGATGAACAATGCATTGGCTGCGTTGTATAGCACCATTGACAGTTTGCAGAGCAGGATTGAGGAGCTGGAGGAGAATCTGGACCAACCGATTCCGGCACAGACACTGGGTAGTGTAACCACTTCTCCCATGACTTACGTGGGGGTGAACAGTGCCGTTGGCGGCGGAAATGTGATTTCCGATGGTAATGGGAGCATTATTGCCCGTGGTATTTGCTGGAGCACGTCCTATCCTCCGTATGTTACGGACAGCCATACCAATGACGGGTCAACGGTTGGACCTTTCACTTCAACGGCTATCGGTTTGAATCCCGGAACCACCTACTATGTCCGTGCATACGTGACCAACAGTGTGGGGACGGCGTACGGTGATACAGTGAGTTTCACCACGACCATCTGTAATACGCCTACATTCCCCACCGTCACTATGGACAGTGTTACAAACATTCTTCCTTACACTGCCACTTTCCACGGCAATGTGGTTAATGATGGCTGTTCTATGTTACAGGCACGTGGCTTTTCCTACAGAGCTGTCGATAGCGATCCTTCTATTTGGAGAAATTTTACGGTTGACGGTGTTTCAGAAGGGGCTTTCTCCGCAACCGTTACCATCGATTCTTTGGATGCCAACAAGACCTTTTATGTGCGGGCGTATGCCACCAATAGTGTCGGAACAAAAATAGCAGATAGCATTATTACGTTTGTGTCATCAAAAACACCACCGATAGTGACCACAAATAACACAGTGACTTACATAACTTACACCTCGGCCAAGTGCGGTGGAAATGTTACTTTCGCCGGTGGGGCGTCCGTCACGAAAAAGGGTTTGTGTTTCGGGTTGAACGAAAATCCCACCATTCAACATGACAGCATTGCTGAATACAATGGAAGTGGTTTGGGAGCTTTTACTTGCACCATGACAGGACTGACCGACAACACCGTCTATCATGTGCGTGCCTACGCCACAAACAGCGTGGGCACCAACTATGGCGAGGATAGGGTGTTCAGCACATTGGCATATCTGCCCCCTTCAGTGGAAATCTTAACTCCCACAGGAATAACCTACACTTCGTTCACATGTAGTGGCAATGTGACTAACGAGGGTTCTTATCCGGTAGTTGAAAGGGGGATTGGCTATTCCACCACGCCCATCCCGAGCGAAGAAGACACCTATATTTCTATAGGATCTGGTTCTGGAACGTTCAACACCATAATTTCCGGGCTTACACCGAATACAACCTACTACGTGTGGGCGTATGCCAGAAACAATATCGGGCAGCAAGCCAACAGTGAACGGATACCTGTGACCACTTTGGCCAATACAGTACCTGAAGTGGCTACCCTAAATGTTTCCGGACTTGGGAAATGTACAGGAAAAGTAATCTCTACCGGGGGACTGCCTATCACGGAAAAGGGTTTCTGCTATAGCATTTATTCCACTATGCCTGACACCACGGAGTATCGTGTATCGGTGAGTGGGAACACCCTACAGTTCGCAACATTTCTTCCCAACATGACCAATAACCAATCCTACTATGTTCGTGCGTATGCCATGAACGATACGGGAATCGCATACGGAGCAACAATCCAATTCACCTACCACACATGCGGAGGTTCGGTGACAGTAACCGACTATGATATCCACGTTTACCATACTGTCAAAATCGGAGATCAATGCTGGATGAAGGAGAATTTGAAGACCACGCACTATGCGGATGGAACGGGAATATCATTAGGCACTACCACTTCAAGTACGGTGGCTTACTATTATGCGCCAACGAATGGATACGGACTTCTTTACAATTGGGCGGCGGTGATGCATGGTGCTTCCAGTTCCAATTCCAATCCGAGCGGCGTGCAGGGTATCTGTCCGAACGGCTGGCATGTGCCGAGCGACACGGAGTGGGATGAGTTGAAATACTATGTGGGCAGCCGGAGCGACTACGTGTGTGGCAGCGACAATACCAATATTGCCAAGGCACTTGCTGACACAACAGCATGGTATCCCAGTACGAAAGATTGTGCGGTGGGTAATGAGCCCAGTACCAACAACGCCACCGGTTTCGGGGCGTTGCCTGTCCGCATCTACGGCAGCAGTGGCTACTACACCAGCGGCATAGTCGCCTACTTTTGGAGTGCCACTGAGGGTGAAAGCGGAAACGCGTTGTCTCGCTACCTGTACTACAAGTACACCACGTTGAATCGCCACAGCAGCGATAGCGAAAAAGAAAATGGTTATTCCGTCCGCTGCCTGCGCGATTAAATTCTGCATTCATAATTCAACATTCTGCATTACAAAAGGGTGTGGCCGTGGGGGGCTGCGCCCTTTTTTCATTGTTGAATGAAGAATAAAAAATTACCGGTCAGTGTTTTGATATTAAAAAAAATGTATTTTTGCAGTCCTAGAACCCGCCAAGCCTCTCTACGATGCTCAAATGTGCGGGTCGTTTTTTTTAGTTGAAAACAATGTTTATATTATGGAAACGAAAATACCTTACGGAAAATCTTTCAAGACATCCCCGGAACTTGTAAATCTCTTAAAATCAAGAGGTTTATTAATTTCAAAACCCTGAAATGGCAGCCAAATATATTGAAAACATTGGCTATTACCGGTTGTCTGCATACATGTATCCATTACTGCTAAAACCAAAGACAGATCATCGTTACAAAGCGGGCACATCATTTGACCAAGTGCTGATGTTGTACCGTTTTGACAAAAAGTTGCGCATTTTAATTTTCAACGAAATCGAAAAAATCGAAATCGCTGTGCGCAGTGCTATTGTTGAAACAGGATGTAAATTTACAAACAATCCCTTTGGGATGACAGATCAAACGAATTTCAAAGATATCACAAAATTTAATCACACATTAGCCCTAATAGACTCAGAGGTCAGCCATTCTCGAGAAGAGTTTATGACGCATTTTAAACAGAAATATAATGAAAAACACCCACCCGCATGGATACTCTCTGAAATACTTCCTTTCGGAGTGCTCACAAGCATCTACAGCAACATAACAAATATGCGATTGAAGAAATGCGTGGCTCAAAGATTTGGACTTCAAGTTTCTCCTTTTGAATCTTGGATTACGATAGTGACTCTGACTCGCAACGCTTGCTGTCACCATGCGCGTGTTTGGAACAAGCGCAATTCAATTCGACCAACATTGCCTAATCGTTTATCTAACCCTTGGATAAGCAGTGACACCGATCCTCTACGGATTTACTTTAACCTTTGTATCATCAAGTATTTCATCAATATAATATCTCCAGACAATGACTTGGTGCAGAAAATCAAATCCCTTTTGTCAGATTATCCCAATGTTGACCTCGCCGCCATGGGATTTCCGCACAGATGGGAAAAAGAACCGCTATGGTGCTGTCTCCGCGACTAAATCCAGACGTAAGACGTAAGACGTTAGAAGGGCGTGGCCGAGCGGGGCTGCGCCCTTTTTGCGATTTACGGTTTGCAGTTTGCGAGGAATGGCGTATCCCTCCTTCCCTTGCGAGTCGGAGGTTCCGTTTGGCCGGTCAAGGCGTCGCGTTAACGTTATGTTGTGGGTTTCGGCAATGCGTGTAGTTTCCGATAGGGCAGGGTGGCCAAACGGAATGGTGCATTTGCTGTTCGTTAATGACTATGCTGACGGGAGGGGCGTTTTCGTTTCATCCTGCCCTTGCCGGTACGTGGTTCTCGCAAAAAAAATTTCGTTTTGGTGGACAGCAATAAATTTTTTATATTTGTTGCCTATTATGGTGTATAGAGGGATGAATATGAAAATCTGTTATAACATATTAATCGTCAAAAGGTTATGCTTTCCTGTATTCGCAGGTCGGGTAGCTGTGAAAACACCATGTCCCTTACTCTTTTTTTGAGTTTCCCTCCTGCCTTTAGCGAAAAGGTGGGCGGGCAGCGTGATTCCTTGTTTAGGTTTTGTGAAGCAAAAATGTATTTGTGGAACAAAACAGTTACACGTCATTCATTAAAGCGTAAAATATTAGATTCATTAAAATATTAGGAGTATGAAAAAATTAATTACCACTTTCATCATCTCCGTGCTCTGCGCCCTTACCCTCTTTGCGCAGGCACCCGAAAAGTTCACCTATCAGGCGGTGGTTCGCAATGCGAGCAACGTGCTGGTCACTAACGCGCCCGTAAGGGTTCGCGTGAGCATTCTGCAAGGGAGTGCCAGCGGCAACGCCGTGTATGTGGAGACGCACACCGCCTCCACCAACGCCAACGGCCTGCTGACCATAGAGATCGGCGGCGGCACGGCACAGCAGGGCAGTTTTGTCGGCATCAACTGGGCTGACGGCCCCTTCTACCTGAAGACCGAGACCGACCCCGCCGGCGGCAGCAACTACACGGTCACCAGCACGCAGCAGCTGATGAGCGTGCCCTACGCCCTCTACGCGAAGGAGGCGGGCAACGGCTTCAGCGGCGACTACAATGACCTGACCAACAAGCCGACCATCCCGCAGAGTATCGGGGACTTGACGAACAATGCAGGCTATGTTACAGAGGACGATCTCCCGACAGTGCCCACCAATGTGAGTGCTTTCATCAACGATGCGGGCTATATCACGATGGATTCCATCCCTGCGCAGGTGAACGCCGACTGGAACGCCACGGAAGGCGCGGCGGAGATTCTCAACAAGCCCGCGAACGCGAACTTCGGACACGGGGTTGTGCTTACGAAGGTCAACAACGCGGCAGGCGCGACTGACATCACGGTGGGGTTCACCAACTACACGCTCATGACCGGCGGCGTGGTGTCGCTGTCGTTCACCAATGACGTGCCTGCCGGCGCGACCCTGAACATCAACAACCAGGGCGCGAAACCCATACACTATCGCGGCTCGGCCCTGACCGCTGGGGTTATCAAGGCGAACGACCGCTGTCTGTTCATGTACAATGCAACCGCAGGCCGCTACTTCCTGTTGGCGAACGACCGCTGGGGTGTGGATGTTGACGCCCTCGCCACGGTGGCCCACACTGGCAGCTACAACGACCTCACGGACAAACCGACTCTTGCCACGGTGGCCACCACTGGCAACTACAACGACCTGACTGGCAGACCGGAGATTAACAACGGCACGCTGACCATCCAGCAGAATGGCAGCAACTTGGGCACCTTCACCGCCAACCAGAGTGCCAACCAGACGTTGGACATCACCACGCCCACTCTCGCCGACATGCAGGCTCTCATCAACAGCAGCCTCGCTCCGCTACAAAACCAGGTGGACAACTTGCAGGGTCAAGTGGACACCTTGCAAGACCAAAAAAATGGCCTGCAAGAGGAACTCGACAACATGAATTTCGTCTGCGGTGTTTCCACGGTGAAAGACTACGACGGCAACGAGTACAACACGGTGAAGATCGGCAACCAGTGCTGGACGAAGGAGAACCTGAGGACCATGCACTACAGCGACGGTACCGAAATTCCCTATGGAGGCAACACCGTCAGCACCACTACGGGTTACCGCTACAACTACATTACCTCCACCATCCCATTCAAACAGCGCGGCTTCCTCTACAACTGGGCTGCGGTGATGCATGGGGAGGCTTCCTCCGATGCCAACCCGAGCGGTGTGCAAGGTATCTGCCCAACGGGCTGGCATGTGCCCAGCGACGCGGAGTGGACCCAGCTTGCCGACTTCGTGGGCAGCCAAAGCCAGTATTTGTGTGACGGCAGCGACAACACCTCCATTGCCAAGGCCTTGGCCTCCTCCGAATGGTGGAACAGCAGTTCCACAGACTGTGCTGTGGGCAACAATTCTGAAGGTAACAACGCCACGGGTTTCGCTGCGTTGCCTGCGGGTTTCCACCTCAGCGACAGTTACGTCAACAACCGCTACTACGCCGACTTCTGGAGTGCTACGGAGGCCTCCACGGGCTACGCTTGGGAACTTGAACTGGGCTATGGTAACGCCGTCGTGTACGGCGGCAGCACCTACGAGGGCTTCGGCCTTTCCGTCCGTTGCCTCCGCGACAACCTTTCTGTGAGCGACCAGCTGAACAGCGCCAACGAACAGATTGCGGCGCAGCAGGAGGAACTCGACAACCTCTCCCGCGCCTACGATTGTGAGCACAGCATTGTGATGGACTACGACGGCAACGTCTATAATACGGTGATGATTGGTGACCAGTGCTGGATGCGGGAGAACCTCCGCACCACGCACTACAGCGACGGTACGTTGATTCCCGATGGAGGTTCCACCACCAGCACCACCACTGGCTACCGCTACGACTACGCTACATCCACGATTCCGTTTGCGCAGCGCGGCTATCTCTACAACTGGGCTGCGGTGATGAACGGGACCTCCTCCTCCGATGCCAATCCGAGCGGTGTGCAGGGTATCTGCCCCACTGGTTGGCACGTGCCCAGCGATGCGGAATGGACACAGTTGACCGACTACGTGAGCAGCCGGAGCCAGTATTTGTGCGATGCCAGCGACAATACTTCCATTGGCAAGGCATTGGCCGCCCCTGCGTGGTGGAACAGCAGTTCCGCAGACTGTGCCGTGGGCAACAATCCCGGAGGTAACAACGCATCGGGCTTCAGTGCCGTTCCGGCAGGCTACCGCAGCGGTTCGTTGTTTTACGTCGCGGGCGACCTCGCCTATTTCTGGAGTGCTACGCAGCGCGCGAGCTACCCGGACTACGCCTTCTACCGCTACCTGAACTACCTTTACGCGGGTGTGTACCGGGGCTATTACTACAAGGACGACGGATATTCCGTCCGCTGTCTCCGCGATTAAAACAGTTAGTAGTTAGGAATTAGCAGTTAGTAGTTATGGGCGTGGCCGTGTGGGGCTGCGCCCTTTTTAATGATGAATTATGATGAATGATGAATGAGACGATGAGACGATGAAAGACGATGAATCATACGAAGAACCATATATAAAACCGGCATGAGACAAACGTAGAACGAAAGAACTACTATAAACTTTCAAACCGAAAAAGCCCAAGTCCAAAAGGGCTGCAAGCCCGACACGTGTCAGTTCAGGGTGAACGCAGTGAGCCCTGGGACGGATAACGACGATGAGGCGATGAGACGATGAAAAGCGATGAAGGACGATGAAACGGTGAGGCAAGTGCGATTAAGCAGTTGTCAGCCGTTTACTGACGTAGAAACCGGCCACGGCACCATTCCCCTTCTGTTTCAGAAGGGGTGGCCGCAGGCCGGGGTAGTAATATAAAAACATCAGAATTCCTTGTGGAAAAATGACCATCATCAACAAGGAATCGTCTTTTGTTCAATGATGAATGGTGAACGTTTGGCGGACGTTGTAGAGACGCAAAATTTTGCGTCTCTACGGGTTGGGGAACGTTATTCTGTGCCTTGGCAGGTTTGTCGTGTTCCGTTAATCCCTGCCCTTGCGGATCCGAGGTTCCGTTTGGCCGGACAGCGCATCGCTTTTTCGTTAGGGCGTTGGCTGTCGGAAGCGCGTGTTGTTTTCGGTAGGGGAGGGTGACCAAACGGAATGGTGCAGTTGCTGGTCGTTATTGTTTGCACTTGCTGGTATCGTTGTTGATTGTTAATCCCTGCTCTTGCGGGTTATCCGGTCTATCGTTGTTGACCGCCCTTTCGGGTTGCCCGTTTTTCGGCAATCACAGTACTATCGGAACATGGGGTATCGTTAATCACTTCGCTGGCGAGTTACTCTGTTTGTCGTTGACCTTTGCGCTGGCGTGCAACCAATGCACCATTCCGTTTTGCCGGAAAAGGGAAGCGTTGAACCGCAAGGGTGGTCAAAAACTGTCAGGGCAGGCGATGACCCGTGAGAGCAAGGTTGCAAAATGGAATCTCCGTCTCGCTAGGGCTGGCTCTGGCGGGGATGTTGCGCTTCCATTTCATCCCGCTCATACGAGAGATCAACCATTGAATCACACACCACAATTTCCCGCAAAAAAATTCAATTTCGCATTAAAAAATTTAGTATTTTTGCGAGGGTAATATATTGTGCATATTATTTCAAAAAAAATTTATAACAAACTAAATACCAATCAAATATGGCAATGCAAGATAAAATCAACGAGCTTTTGTCCTTGAGGGAGAAGGCTCGTTTGGGCGGCGGTCAAGATAAGATTGACAAACAGCACGCCAAAGGCAAATATTCCGCGCGGGAGCGCATCCTGATGTTCCTCGATGAGGGCAGCTTTGAGGAGTTCGACATGTTCGTGACCCACCGCTGCGTGAACTTCGGCATCGAGAAGGACAAATTCCTGTCCGACGGCGTGGTGACCGGCTACGGCACCGTGAACGGCCGTCTGGTCTATGTTTTCTCACAAGATTTCACCGTGTTTGGCGGTTCTCTTTCCGAGACCTTCGCCGCGAAGATCTGCAAGGTGATGGACCAAGCCATGAAGGTCGGCGCTCCCGTCATCGGCTTCAACGACTCCGGTGGAGCCCGTATTCAGGAGGGTGTCAACAGTCTGGCCGGCTATGCCGAGATCTTCCAACGCAATATCCTGGCTTCCGGTGTGGTTCCGCAAATCTCCGCCATCTTCGGACCTTGTGCCGGCGGCGCCGTCTATTCCCCCGCATTGACCGACTTTATCATGATGGCGCAGAACTCCAGCTACATGTTCGTGACGGGTCCGAAGGTCGTGAAGACCGTCACTGGCGAGGACGTGTCTGTTGAGCAGCTCGGCGGCGCGACCATCCACTCCACCAAATCCGGCGTGGCGCAGTTCTCCGTTCCCGACGAAGAGACGGGTATCGCCTTGCTGCGCGACCTCATCGGCTATCTGCCCTCCAACAACATGGAAGAGCCCCCGTATGAGCCCACCGAAGATCCCATTAACCGCTTAGAGGACAGCCTCAACTCCATCATCCCCGACAACCCGAACCAGCCTTACGACGTGAAGGATGTGATCGGCGGCATCGTCGATGACGGCAAGTTCCTCGAAGTGCATGCCACCTACGCACAGAACATCGTGGTCGGCTTTGCCCGTTTCAACGGCATGGCCGTGGGTATCGTGGCCAACCAGCCCAAGTGCATGGCCGGCGGGCTCGACATCAACGCTTCCCGCAAGGGTGCGCGCTTCGTCCGTTTCTGCGATGCCTTCAACATCCCGTTGGTGACGTTGGTTGATGTTCCCGGTTTCCTGCCCGGCACCGGCCAAGAGTACGGCGGCATCATCCTGCACGGTGCGAAACTGCTTTACGCTTACGGCGAGTGCACCGTGCCGAAAGTCACCGTCATCCTGCGCAAGAACTACGGCGGTGCATACTGCGTGATGAGCTCCAAACACCTGCGTGGCGATGTGAACTACGCATGGCCGACGGCTGAGATCGCCGTGATGGGCGGCAGCGGCGCAGCTGAAATCCTCTATGGTTCCCAGATGAAGAAAATCGAGGATGCCGGCGAGCGCAAGAAATTCCTCGACGAAAAAGTCGAAGAGTACCGTCAGAAATTCTCCAACCCATACGTGGCCGCGCAATACGGTTACATTGACGATGTCATCGAGCCGCGCAACACCCGTTTCCGCGTGATCCGCGCCCTCGAATCGCTGCGTAACAAACGTTTAGAGAATCCTGCCAAGAAACACGATAACCTGCCGTTGTAATCAATCCCGTAGGGACGCGATTCATCGCGTCCGTGAATCGGACACGATATTAAAATTCGAACACGATATTAAAATTCGGACGCGATAATCAGAAAATCGGACGCGATAAATCGCGTCCCAACAATAAAAAAAACAATAAATTCAGAGATTTATGAAATCGATTTACAAATATATCTTCACCGTTGTCGCGCTATTTGCCGTCACGGCCTCCTTCGGCCAGTCGGTACACGACCTGCGCCTCAACGAGATGATGATCAAGAACGAGGATAACTATGCCGACGAGTATGGCCGTCACGTGCCGTGGGTGGAAATCTTCAACACCGCCTACAACACGGTCAACATCACCGGCTGTTATCTCACCGACGACACG
>JAEEKL010000039.1 GCA_016282395.1 Bacteroidales bacterium | reverse complement strand
TCTGCGAGTAGTCGGCGGCGAGCAGCACGTTGCCGTCGGAGGGCACGAACGCCTTGCGGATGTCGCGGCCACGCTCGGTGCGCACGGGGATGTTCTGCAGGTTCGGGTTGAGGGAGCTGAGCCGGCCCGTGGCTGTAATCGTCTGAGTGAAAGTCGAATGGATGCGCCCAGTCTTCGGGTTGATGAGCTGCGGCAGCGCGTCAATGTAAGTGGATTTCAGCTTCGACAGCTTGCGCCACTCCAAGATCAGCGGCACAATCGGGTGCTTGTAGGCCATCTTCTTGAGCACCTCCTCGCCGGTCTGGTACTGCTTGCTCTTAGTCAGACGGGCGTTCTTCACGAGGTTCATCTTCTCGAAGAGAATCTCCCCTAACTGCTTGGGCGAACCGATGTTGAAGGTCTCGCCGGCATATTCGTAAATCTGCTGCTCAATGGCGGCAATCTCGGCGTTCATCGTTTCGGAGTTCTGCTGCAAGGTATCGACATCGACCTTCACGCCAGTGTATTCCATATCGGCCAACACAGGTACCAGAGGCATCTCCATCTGCGTGAACAAATCCGACAACTTATTTTCTTTCAATTCTTTATCCAAGATCGGATAGAGTTTTTGCAGTAACAGAATCTGTTCGTTTTCGGGTGCGGGCGACGGTTTTCCAGTCTCCGCCAACTCGCAATCGAAATAGCTGAGGGCGAGGTCGTTAAGTTGGTGTTTGCGCTCGGGTTGCAGCAGATAATGAGCGATTTGCACGTCCCAGAAGGTGCATTTCGGCTCCACACGGAACGAACGGAGGTATTTGTAGGTGTTCTTGCAGTCGTGCATGACCACGGTGCGCGGTTCCCCGAAAATCAGTTTTATAAACTCCTGATAATGACGCTGTTCGTTTTCAACCCAATGACAATAGGTGGTGGTTTCGTCAAAGGCGAAGGCGAATCCGGCAATGCGTTCCTGTTGGAAGAGCCACGTGAAATATATTATTTCGCTTCGCTCAATTTTAGATCTCCGCGGATCGTGCGGATTTGCGCGGATAATATCTTCTGGCGAAGATATTTCCACGATTTTGGGAAGTTCGAAGACGGTTTTGGGCGTTTCGGGGTCTATGTCTGTTTGCGGAGTGATTTCTTCGATGGGGGAGAAAAGGTCGGGGGCGGCTTGCGGTTGCGGCATCTGTAGCGACAAATCCGTGAAGATGCGTTTGGTGAGGGCCTTGAACTCCAATTCGTCGAAGATGGACTTGAGCTTTTGCGGGTCAGGACCGTTGTAAGCCATCTGGTCGAAATCGTACTCCATCGGGATGTCTATCATGATAGTAGCCAGTTCTTTGGAGAGGAAGGCTTGCTCCCTGTACTGGTTCATGAGGGCGCGGGTCTTCTCGTTGTCCTTGTCGAAGTTGCGGGCGTACATCTCCTCGATGCTGCCGTAGTTGGCGAGCAGTTTCTGGGCGCGCACCTGTCCAATGCCGGGCACACCGGGAATGTTGTCGGAGGTGTCGCCCCAAAGACCGAGCATATCAATCAGCTGCTCAGGCCGTTCGATCTTGTACTTTTCGCAAATCTCCGCCACGCCGAGGATTTCCGCCGGCTGCCCGAACTTGCCGGGCTTGTACATGCGGATGTGGTCGGAAACGAGTTGACCGTAGTCCTTGTCGGAGGTGAGCATCAGCACCTCAAAGCCCTCTATTTCAGCGTGTTTGGCCAATGAACCGACCAGGTCATCCGCTTCATAGCCGTCGATGCCGACCATCTTGATCTGGAAAGCGTCGAGGATGCGCTTGATGTAAGGGATGGATATTACGATGTCGTCGGGTGTGGCCTCGCGGTTCTCCTTGTAGTGTTCGTACTCGACGTGCCGGAAGGTGGGCGCACCCGTATCGAAGGCCACCGCCACGTGGGTGGGTTTCTCGTTTTTGAGCACTTCGTACAGCGAGTTGGTGAAGCCGAGCATCGCGGAGGTGTTCAGCCCCTTGGTAGTGAATCGCGGACTCTTGATCA
Organism: Bacteroidales bacterium; assembly: GCA_016282395.1. GTDB lineage: Bacteria > Bacteroidota > Bacteroidia > Bacteroidales > WCHB1-69 > F23-D06. The sequence goes on along the minus strand of JAEEKL010000039.1, from coordinate 3,405 downwards.
TCGCGTAGTATGCTCTGAAAATCAAGCCCATAGCATCTATTAGGAGGATTTTTTTCGTCATTGCCTTTGGTGTTTTTTAGGGAAGGCAAAAGTACGAAAAATAGTGACGCTACACATTGCGTCTCTACAACATCGTCTCATTTTATTAACAATCAAAGAAAAAATATTCCCGAATTCCCCACACTTTTTATAGATGGTATCACTTCTGTTCCCATAAGAGCATTCCACGTCAGATTTTCTTGGCGGTGGCGGTTTCTTTCATCGTCATAATTCATAATTCAAGTTTCGTGAAATCACCCAGTGATAGGGAACAAGCAAAATAATTAAAAAAATCCGATATTTGCACTTTCAAATTTATCAGACCAAATCAGCATGTATATGAAACGTTTCACTTGTTTCCAATGGCTACTCATTTTTTTTGTAGCAATTTCATTTTCAAACACTTATGCCCAGATCGAACAACGGTTTGAAACCGACCCCGTTATTTTGAACCGCATTGGACAGTGGCAAGATTTGAAGTTCGGACTGATGATGCACTGGGGAATTTACGCGCAATGGGGTGTGGTGGAGTCGTGGTCGATATGCAACGAGCCGTGGATTGACCGCAACGGGGAACCATACACTGACTATAAAGCCAACTATCAGGCTCTTAACAAGACCTTCAACCCTATAAAATTCGATCCTGAATCGTGGGCAAAACTGGCCAAAGATTGCGGCATGAAGTATTTCGTGTTCACTACCAAACACCATGACGGATTCTGCATGTATGACACAAAGGAGACCGACTATTCTGTCACTGGTAAGGATTGTCCGTTCTCCAAAAATCCCAATGCTGATGTGACGGGTGCACTTGTGAAAGCCTTTCGGAATCAAGGCCTTTGGACGGGTCTATACTTCTCAAAACCCGACTGGCACTGCCCCGACTATTGGGCGCCAGAATGGGCTACTCCCGACCGCAACGTGAACTACGACCCTTCAAAACATCCCGAAAGATGGGAAAAATATTGCGACTTCACCCGCAAACAACTGCACGAACTGGCCAACAATTACGGTGATATTGACATCCTGTGGTTAGATGGTGGCTGGGTACGGCCAGCGTGGAGCGTCGATGAGGAGGTTCGCGACTGGCTCGGTTGCCAAGGTTGGATCCAGGACATCGACATGACTCGCGTGGCCAAGGACGTGCGCGCTAACAATCCTGACCTCATCATCGTTGATCGTAGCGTTCACGGCAAATACGAGAACTACCGCACCCCTGAGCAACAGGTTCCTGACACGCTTTTGCCTTATCCGTGGGAAACATGCATGTCAATGGGCGACTCCTGGTCTTACGTACCCTCAGACAACTACAAATCGACCAATCATCTAATCCACCTGCTAATAGACATTGTTGCCAAAGGCGGCAACTTTCTGCTGAACGTAGGGCCATCACCGGAGGGTACATTGCCACAAACCGCCGTTGAACGCTTGACGGATATAGGCAAATGGCTGAATGTCAACGGGAAAGCTATTTACAATACCCGTCCGTGCCTACCCTATTGTTACGGTCAGGTACGCTTCACCCAAAGCAAAAACGGACAACGTTTCGCCCTGTTACTAATCCCCGAAAATGAAGCTGCTCCCGCCTCTTTTGCCTTCAAGGGCACCGAAAAACCAGTGAAAACCGGCAAAGCTGCCATCCTCGGCACTTCCGAGAAAGCCACCATCTCTAAAAAAGGTGACGAATACATTATCACCCTGCCAAAAGCAGTGCGACAAAAAGCGAATGATGCCGTGGTCGTAATGTTGTAAAGGGAAGATGAAAATAAAAAGCAAGAGAATAAAAGAATACATTTCACGATGTGCAAATCCATCAAATTATTGACATTCATTGAGTTATTATTCCTGTTGGGCAGTTTGACAATCTCGTGTCAATCAGCTAAAGAGGGAGAAAACACTCCAAAAACGACAGACACCACCTTTTTCATTTCTGATCCGGAACCGCCAAAATACACTGAAATGGAGCAGCAACTCATCAATTTCGGCATGCAGGACATTGCCGAAATTGATTCCACTATCGGTGTGCAGTTAGTGTATGCCACACCGGACAATTTCCTCGGACACACGCTCTACTCTGACATACACCACGCATTCATGATTCCGGCCATGGCGCAGAAGCTCGTCAAAGCACAGCAGCGACTGAAAACCATCCGACCAGACCTGTCATTGCTAATTTACGATGCCGCACGACCGCTTAGTGTGCAACGAGAAATGTGGGAATCGGTAAAGGGTACGCCCAACGTCTCCTTCGTGGCCGACCCCGCCAAAGGTCGTGGAATGCACAATTATGGTGCTGCAGTTGATGTCACTCTGATGGACAGTACGGGTACACCGTTGCCAATGGGATCGAGTCATGACTATTTCGGTCCGGAGGCGCGTATCGACCACGAAGCGGAGTTAGTTGCCAACGGTTTGATTACCAATTATGAATTAGAAAACCGTAAGTTGTTGCGCCGCGTAATGACCGAGAGTGGTTTTATCACCTGCGTGTCAGAGTGGTGGCATTTCAACCACATCCCTTCAATTCGGGCGAAACAGGAACTGAAAATCATTGATTTCGAATAGTGTCATTGGGAATAATTCCTGTTGACCTCACTGTAAAGCTATAACTTAAGTCCGATTCCACACGGAGAGATTTCAGCAGTCTGTGTATATTCGTAATTTATGTACATTTGCCGCTCAAATAATTTGCGATTATGATACCCCGTTATTCGCGTCCGGAGATGAGCGCCGTCTGGACTGAGGAAAACAAATTCGGCGCCTATTTGAAAGTGGAAATCGAAGCCGCCGCCGCGTGGAGCCAACTCGGCGTGATTCCAGCAGAAGACGTTGAGAAACTGCGCACGAAAGCCACCTTCGACGTGCAACGCATATACGAAATCGAGAAGGAAACCCGCCACGACATCGTGGCGTTCACCCGTGCCGTCAGCGAGAGCCTCGGCGACGAGATGAAGTGGGTGCACTACGGCCTCACCCCCACCGCTGTGGTGGATACCGCCAACGGCTACCTCATCAAGCAAGCTAACAACATCCTCCGCAAGGATCTCCAGCGGTTCATCGAGATTCTCAAGAAACGAGCTTACGAGTTCAAGGACACGCCCTGTATCGGGCGCACGCACGGCGTACACGCCGACATCACCGCCCTCGGACTGAAGTGGGCGTTATGGTTCGAGGAGATGCGCCGCAACATCGAGCGTTTCGAAATGGCCGCCGCCGATGTGGAGTGCGGCAAGATCAGCGGCGCCGTGGGCAACTTCGCCAACAAACCGCCGTTCGTGCAGGACTCCGTGTGCGAGCAATTAGGTATCCATTCCGCCCGCATCTCCGCGCAGCTGCTGCAGCGCGACCGCGACGCTCCCTATCTGC
>JAEEKL010000038.1 GCA_016282395.1 Bacteroidales bacterium | reverse complement strand
TGAAAAGATCGACAAACTCCTGCAGGGTGATGCCGCAAGGAACTTCAACCTTTGTGTCTATGTTTTTGCAATATACGGGGATTTTATTGTCCATTTTCTTCTGATATTTTGAAAGAGCAAAAATACGTTTTTTTTTATCGCAGAACCCGATACAAGAACCATTTTTCAGGGCTTACGCATCATTTTTTTATTTTGGGCGAGCCGGCGCGGCGTCACCACCATTCACCACCACCGTTCCAAACACCCTGTCAATAACCAATAACCCATAACCATTCAAGACGCCGCGCCGTCGGGCTTTCCGCTGCAATGTCCGGCCGGCACCGGCCACGGCACTTGTCGGTCTCTCCACCATCACCCCCCTTTAGGGGGGCAGGGGGGGGTGCAAACCGCCGTCCATTTCCGCTGCAATCCCTCTCGCACGCCCGTCCGGACCATCCACCCGTTTCGCGGCGAACCGTCCGATCCCCTCGCCCGACACATTCCCCCGCGCCGCGAACCCCGTACCCGCACACCCTCAATCGACGATGGGATTCGCGTCCGCATCGGGCTACAGACATGCAACCGCTAACGCGGTTGTCGGAATGCCTCCAGCATGGCCGCCTGTCCCCGACATATCCCGCCACCACCATTCCGTTTGGCCGCCTTCCCCCACCGGAAACAACACGCCTTGCCGACACCCACTATCATAACGAAAAGGAGACGCGACAACTGGCCAAACGGAACCCCCGACCCGCCGTAGGGCTGCCGCAATGCGACAGCCCTACAAATCGTCCATTCTTCGTCTCATCGCCTCATCGCCTCATCGCCTTCATCGCCTTTTGCCGTCAAAGGGTTCGACCACAGCGGTTCTTCCTCCCATCCGTGCGGGAATCCCATGGCGGCGGGGTCAACATTTGGAAAATCCGACAGAAGGCGTTTGTGTTTCCGTGTCATGTCATTGTAAGGTGATATGATATTGATGAAGTATTTGATAATGCAAAGATTGAAATAGATTCGTAATGGGTCCGTTTCTTTGTTTATCCATGGGTTTGAAACACGATTTAGTAAAGTTGGTCGTATAGAATTGCGCTTGTTCCAAACACGGGCATGGTGACAACAAGCGTTTCGAGTTAAAGTCACAATCGTAATCCAAGATTCAAAAGGTGAAGTATGTAGTCCAAATCTTTTTGCCACACACTTTTTCATACGCAAGTTTTTCATGTTGTTATAGATACTTGTAATAACTCCAAAAGGTAGTAATTCAGCAAGAATCCATGCTGGTGGATACTTCTCTTGGTATTTCTGCCTGAAATGTGTCATGAACTCTTCACGAGAATGGTTGACCTCTGACTCAATCAGCTCCAATGTGTGGTTAAATTTTGTCACATCTTTAAAATTTTCTTGGTCTGTCATCCAAAAGGGATTGTTGGTGCAGCTGCATCCAGTTTCCACAACGGCACAACGCACGGCAATTTCGATTTTTTCGATTTCGTTGAAGAGGAGCATCCGCAATTTCTTGTCAAAACGGTATAACATCATAACCTGACTGAACGATGCGTCTGTTTTGTAGCAATGTTCCGTCTTGGGATTTCGTAGTAAGGGATACATATACGCAGATAAACGGTAGTAACCGATATTTTCAATATATCTGACTGTTTTCACAAAATCAGAAACCAACAATCCTCTTGATTGCAAGAGATTTACAAGTTCCGCAGACGTTTTAAACATTTTTTCGTATGGTACTTTTGTTTCCATAAAAATAGTTTGTTTTCAAATAAAAAAAACGACCCGCACATTTGAGCATCATAGAGAGGCTTGGCGGGTTCTAGGGCTGCAAAAATACACTTTTTTTAATATCCAAACATTATTCGATAATTTTTTTAATCACAAATATCCATCTTGCCGAACAGCAACTGCACCATTCCGTTTGGCCACCCTCGCCCACCGAAAACAACACGAAATATCGATAACCACCGCCATAACGAAAAAAATGAGACGCCGACCGGCCAAACGCCCCCCGCCCCGCCGTAGGGCTGCCGCAATGCGACAGCCCTACAAATCGTCCATTCTTCGTCTCATCATCTCATCGCCTCATCGCCCATTCATCGCCTCATCGCCTTCATCGCAACAATAAAGGGTGCCCCAACGGACACCCCAAAAGTTTCACGCCTTAAGTCTCACGTCTTTCTTAATCGCGGAGGCAGCGGACAGAAAAACCGAGGTACTTGGAATACTCCACGCAGTTCACGGCGGCGTAGTCGTAGAACAGGTAGCTGCATGTGGCATCGTAGCTACCGCTCTGCGTAGAGGAAAAGAAGCCCACTTCGTAGCCCGCGAAACGGAACCCAACAAAACCCCAGTAGCCGCCAGCGGGAACGACCCCGAAGCCTGAAGCGTTGTTCGCCGTCTCGCTCTGGTCTCCCGGACAGCACTCACAGCTGGAATTCTCCCACCATGCTGTGGAGGCCAACGCCTTGGCAATATAGTCGCTATTGCCACCACAGGCATAGTTCGCGCTCACATAGTCCGTCAGCAGTATCCACTCCTCATCACTCGGCAGGTGCCAGCCCGTGGGACAGACACCCTGCACCCCACTCGGAACGGCATAGCTGGAAACGGCCCCGTGCATCGCCGCTGGCCAGTTGTACAGGTAGCCCCGCTCCGATAGCGGGATGCCTGAACTGCTGTAATCGTAGTAGTACGGCTCCATGTAGCTCCCGTCGTTTTCACCGCCTGCGGGAATAGGTGTGCCGTCGCTGTAGTGCGTCACCCGCAGGTTCTCCCTCGTCCAGCACTGATTCCCTATCTGCACCGTGTTATACACGTTGCCATCGTAGTCGGTGACGGTGGCCGCACCAGGACAAGGTTGTGGAAACGAGAGAACAATCGTCTGCGAAGCATACTGCTGCCGCAGCACGTGGTTGCTCTCCACCTCCTCACCGTTGATAACAGCATAACCCACATATTCCATCTGGTCACCAGCGTCAAACGGGTTGTCAGAAGCACCACGGCGGGCATTTTTTGGTTGCGGTAGAGACGTTTCATGAAACGTCTCTACGATACCAACAACCGTAACGGCATCACCGCCGCCATTGCCACGGTTCACCATCTTTACCGAGGCTGTCCGCCCGTTCTGATGGGCGGTCAGGAAATAGATGCCTGCGGAGGAAAGGGTGATACGTATTTCGTGAATGCCCGGCTGCAGGGACGAATAATGATTCGCCCCTACAATGCGCCCGGTAATGTCGGTAATCTCAATCGTCACATCGCCCGGATCTGTCACGTTCAGGTTTAAGTATGTGATTCCGTCAAACGGGTTGGGGTTGTTTTGCGACAACCATAGAGACGTTTCCTGAAACGTCTCAAAATCCCCAATGCCTGTGCCAGACATCTCTAGCACGGTATCGGGCCAGGAAATGATTTCCTGCCAACCCTTGGTCAGGTTGCTGACGGCCACCCTGTTAAGCTGTACATAATGGTTTCCTGCATCCTGCGCTGTGAAGGTGAGGGTGACAGTTTGTGCGAACACGGCGGCACACACAAACATAAAAAGAATAGATAGCAGCTGTTTTTTCATTGATATTAAATTTGAATTTACATAGTCAAAAAAAGAAAAAATAATTTGCAAAAATACATTTTTTTTGACAATATGGTAATTTTTTGCGTTTCGCGGCGAACCACCCGATCCCCTCGCCCGATCCATTTCCCCGCGCCGCGAACAAGGAAACCGTTCCGAACAGCAAATGCACCATTCCGTTTGGCCTCCCTCCCCAACCGAAAACACCACGCATTGCCGAAACCCATTTCGCCAACGGGAAAGCGAGTCCTTGCCTGGCCAAACGGAATCTCCGACCCGCAAGAGCTGGAAATAACGAGTTCAGGTAGTTTTTGCCAAAACAATGCGAAATATTCATTTTATTTTTGCAATTATTTGTTAATTATTTTTCAATAAAATTCAACAACTTATTGATTAACAATACATAACAAAAAAATTCAAAACATCTTGATAAAAGGTATTTCTTATTGTATCTTTGCAGCAGAAAAACTATTCAAACATGATGACATATTGCAAATATTACAGCCCGGTAACCGATGTCACCTTCCGGAAGGTCTTCGGGGAGCACCCCGACCTGACTGCCAGCCTGCTCAACGCCTTCCTCCCTTTGGAGGAGGGCCGCACCATCACCGAACTGCGCTACCTCCCGCCAGAACTGATGCCCGAGACCCCCGCACGCAAACACAGCATTGTCGATGTGCACTGCACCGACTCTGCCGGCGCTACGTTCCTCGTCGAGATGCAACTCAACTATGACTCGGACTTCTTCCAGCGCGTCTTCTTCAACGCCTCCAAAGCATACGTCAGGCAACTCAAAGCCGGGGAGCAGTTCAAGCTGCTGCAACCCGTCTATTCCCTCAACTTTGTCAGCGGCGACCTCCACAAAGGACTCAACGAATGGTATCATCCTTATCAATTTGTCCACATCTACCATAGCGACCGCGTCTTCGACGGGCTC
>JAEEKL010000037.1 GCA_016282395.1 Bacteroidales bacterium | reverse complement strand
TGTTGAAAAGGACGGACAAGATAAGAAAATCGGTGCAGGAGAGTATTTGACGCCTCGTGCGCTGATGCAGGCGATTGTTGACGTAACCCGGCCCAAGATTGGCGAGACCGTTTGCGACCCGGCTTGCGGAACCGGCGGCTTCCTGTTGGCGGCATACGATTATATGAAAAATCAGTCGCAGGACAAGGAAAAACAAGACTTTCTGCGGAACGAAGCCTTGTCGGGAGTCGATAATACCGCCCTTGTAGTAACGTTGGCTTCGATGAATCTTTATTTGCACGGTGTCGGTACCAACAGAAGTCCTATTGTTTGTCGAGATTCATTGGAAAAGGCTCCGGAAAACCTTGTCGATGTGATTCTTGCCAATCCACCTTTCGGTACACGTCCGGCAGGCTCTGTGGAGATTAGCCGTGATGATTTTTATGTCGATACCAAGAACAACCAGCTGAATTTCCTTCAGCATATAATGGTGTCACTCAAACAGGGTGGCCGTGCGGCAGTGGTGTTGCCCGACAATGTGTTATTTGAGGGCAATGCCGGTGAGACGGTCAGAAAAGAATTGCTCAAAAACTTCAACCTCCACACCATTTTGCGTCTGCCAACCGGCATCTTCTACGCTCAAGGTGTTAAGGCAAATGTCCTGTTCTTCACCAAGGGAACTCCGACGAAAGACATCTGGTATTTCGATTATCGCACAGGAGTGAAGCATACACTTGCCACCAACCCGATGCAACGTCATCATTTGGATGAGTTTGTTGAATGCTATTGCGCTGATGATATGGGTAAACGTAAGGAAACTTACGATGCGGAAACCAACCCGAATGGCAGATGGCGTAAGTTTACGCTGAAAGAGATTATGGCTCGCGACAAAACCAGCCTCGACATCAGCTGGATAAAGCAGGGCGACGAAACCGAAGACATGTCTCTGTCTGAGTTGCTTACCACCATTCAGGAAAAGAGCAATAAGATAGCCGACGCAGTTGCCAAATTGCAAGAGTTGTTGAGAGGAATTGATGGATAAAATTTGTATTTTTGCATTTCCTAAACCATAGGAAATTGAACATACAAAAAAAATGGAGAATCTTGATTTATTGGTAAAAGAGTTAAGCAAACTTCCGACCGAAGCGGGATGGGTTGAGTTCAAACATAATGATGATGAGCCTAAAACGATAGGGGAAGATATTAGCGCTTTGGCTAACAGTGCTCTCCTTGCCGACCACTCGCATGCTTATATGATATGGGGGATAGAAGATGGTACGCATAACATTGTTGGCACAAACGTCAGGTTGAAGCAGGTGAAAAGAGGTAATCAGGAGTTGGAAAGCTGGTTGCGGCAACTTCTCTCCAAAAATGCGGATTTTGAATTTCATTCAGCAAAAGTAGAAGGAAAACACGTTGAAGTTATTGTCATTGCCAAAGCTGCGGGCATTCCTGTTACTTTTGAAAAAACTGGCTTTGTAAGGGTAGGCAGTTACACCAAAAAACTTAATGATTTTCCTGCCATACAAGCCCAACTTTGGGACAAACTCAGGCATGAACAGTTTGAGGATGTTTTGGCTTCCACTAATCTAACATTGCAGAATGTCATACGTATGTTAAATTGTGATGCATATTTTGACATTTTGCAAATTCCTCTTCCCTCAAATTTTGAAGGTTACATCCACTATTTTGTAGAAGATGGCCTTGTTCAAAGGCAAGATAATGGGTTGTATGCCATCACGAATTTGGGAGCCATATTGTTTGCAAAAAAATTATCAGACTTTCCCAGATTGGGGCGAAAAGCGATAAGGGTTATTCAATATGACAATAACAGCAGACTTACCATTTTGAAAGAGGAGACCTTGACTGAAGGGTATGCTGTTAGTATGGAAAAGGCCGTGAAATACGTTAATACAGTTTTGCCGACTAAAGAGGATCTTAGCTCTATTCAACTCGCGACAAACAGCACATTTCCATTACCAGCTATCAGGGAAGCTATCGCTAATGCCATCATACACCAAGACTTTTTTATCACCGGAGCCGGGCCTGTCGTTGAAATTTTCACCAACCGGATAGAAGTGACGAATCCAGGAGTTCCGTTGGTGGAAATCATGAGGATTGTTGACAATCCTCCAAAGTCAAGAAATGAAAAGCTTGCTGCGCTCATGCGAAGATTGCGGATGTGTGAGGAGCTTGGACGCGGTTGGGACAGAATGGTCATCAGTTGTGAGTTCCAACGGCTTCCTGCTCCACGAATCCAAATCTATCAGGATTCCACAAGAGTCTCCCTATTCTCTCATTTCAATTTCTCGAATCTGTCGATGGAGAATAGACTCTGGTCCACCTATATGCATGCCTGTGTACGCTATATTGAAGGAGAAACGCTGACCAACAGTTCACTCAGAGAACGGTTTGGTTTGAAGGCGTCCTCCGCTGGGATGATGTCTCGTTTGATTAAAGAAGCACAGGCTGAGAAGTTGCTTAAGCCCGTTGATCCTGAAACGGCTCCCCGTTATATGCGATATATACCAACATGGGGATAAACTTAACTTGCCTGTAACTTGCCTGAACAGAACTTAAAAGTCGTAAAACATTGATAATCAATTTAAAAATTTTGAGTTTTAACTTGCCTGCAACTTGCTGAAAAGATTATTCGAACGTATTGTATAACATTGTGGATTTAATTTGCCTATAACTTGCCGGAAGAGACTAAACAAAAACAATAGTCACTGACTATCAACAATATAAGAAAGAAATTTAATTTGCCTGTAATTTGCCGATAGCATAAAAATGAACACGAAACTGCTCAAACAAAAAATCCTTGACCTTGCCATCCGTGGCAAACTTGTGCCGCAAGACCCCAACGATGAGCCCGCAAGCGAGTTGCTCAAGCGCATCCGTGCCGAGAAGGAAAAACTCATTGCAGAAGGCAAGATAAAACGCTCGAAAAAAGCTGGTGATAAGCCGCATTATGAGAACG
>JAEEKL010000036.1 GCA_016282395.1 Bacteroidales bacterium | reverse complement strand
GGTTGCGCCATGTCTTACGGGCAACGTGCTCAAGCGGGCGCGGCACGCGGTGCGCGAGAACGAGAACGTGCGCGAGGCCGTCACCGCGCTCAAGGCCGGCGACATGGTCCGCTTCGGGCAGCTGATGAACGCCTCGCACGCCACCCTTCGCGACGACTACGAGGTCACCTGTCCCGAACTGGACTTCTTGGCCGAACGGGCGCAGCATTTCCCCGGTGTGCTCGGCAGCCGCATGACCGGCGCGGGCTTCGGCGGCTGCACGGTAACGTTAATCTCTGATGATCAAGTAAATGCGTTTATTGAAAGTCTCGGCCGCGCGTACGAAGAGCGTTTCGGCCTGCGTGCTAATTTCTATGTGGCGGAGATTGGCGACGGGGCTTGTATAATTCATAATTCATAATGCATAATGCATAATTAGTGTAGAACCGAGAATATTACTAATAACGTTTTTGGGGGTTGGATCACTGTTCACTAAAAAAACGTACCTTTGCCAACCAAAATTCCCAATTATGAAAAGAGACCTAAGAACACTGCTTATATGTGCCGTCGCGTTGTGTTTCACCTTGACAGCCAGCGCCCAAAACGGGCATGTTGTCGTGGCCGGGTTCGCGCCTTGCACGTCCACCGCTTCCAGCACAACCGTGAAGCCCGAGCAGGACGCCAGCCAGTTCGTGAACATCACCGATGTGGTGCCGGACGCTATCTTGGAAATCCGCTATTTCAGCACCTACAACTTTGTGGGTCAGCGCATTGACGGTTACCTACAGCCCACCGCGCTGATGACCAGACGCGCCGCCGACAGTCTGAAGGCCGTCAGCGACGACGTGATGCGCATGGGCTACCGGCTGAAAATCTACGACGCCTACCGTCCGCAGATGGCGGTCGATCATTTCGTGCGCTGGGCCGCCGATGTACCCGACACGATGATGCGGCGCTACTTCTACCCCGAAGTCGATAAAAGCCGGTTGTTCGAACTGGAGTACATCATGGCAAGAAGCGGCCACACCCGCGGCTCCACCGTCGATCTCACCCTCTTCGACATGACCACCGAGAAGGAGCTCGATATGGGCGGCACCTTCGATTGGTTCGGCGAGGAGAGCCATCCCGACTTCGGCGGCAACCCTGAGACGGGCGCGTTTAACGGGAAACCCTCTCCCGCAGGCCGCACCATCACCGAAGAGCAGTTCCGCAACCGCATGATTTTGCGGGCCGCGATGTTGCGCCACGGCTTCAAACCCCTCGACAGCGAATGGTGGCACTTCACATTGAAGGACGAGCCGTTCCCAGCAACGTATTTTGAGTTTCCGGTGAAGGAATTGAGGTAAGCTATGGGCTGTTTAAATTCACGAAAAATGATGCATAAACGAGTATTCCTGCTTCGAATCGTAATCACGCTTCTTTGCCTCATCGTCTTAACGCCCGTCGTGAAGGCTGCGGGACCGAAGAAGCCGCTCAAGTGTGTCGCACCCGCCTACCTGAAGCCAGGCGACAAGGTGGCGCTCATCTCTCCGTCGTACTACTGTTCGATGGAGACAGCTTTCCGTGCGGCAGACACCCTGCGCAGTTGGGGGTACGAGCCGGTTATCGGGCCGAACGTTGGCAAAAAATATCTTGAACACTATGCCGGAACTGTGGAGGAGCGGCTCGCCGACCTCCACTGGGCGCTCAAAGACCCCGACATCAAGGCCATCCTCTGTCTGCGCGGCGGTTACAGCACCCTGCATTTGGTGGAAGGGTTGCCCTTGAAAGAGCTTGCTGCATCTCCGAAATGGCTCATCGGGTACAGCGACATCACCACGCTCCTTAGCATGGAAGCTTGCGCTGGCGTGATGAGTATCCATGGAGTGATGGGCTGCAACATTACTGGTTCAGGAAGTATTCATGGAGAACAATCCCGCATGTTGCTGCGCGACCTGCTCAAGGGTCAGGTGCCGCGCTATGAGCTGCCCGCCCACAAAGAGAACATCCTCGGTCGGGCGTCGGGTACCCTCGTGGGCGGCAATCTCGCCACCTTCGCCCCGCTGCTCGGCACCCAAGCTGATGCCATCGGCAAGACCGACATCATCCTCTTCGTGGAGGAGGTGGAGGAGACCTACCACAATATTGACCGTCTTTTCAATATGCTGAAAATGAGCGGTGTTCTTGCGCATTGCAAGGGCATCATTTTGGGAGATTTCACCGATTGCAAGAACGATGTCGGCTATGAGAGCGTTGAGGCGATGCTGCGCGAGTACATTGCCCCGTACAACATCCCGCTGCTCTGCGGTTTTCCTGCTGGTCACGAAAAGGTGAATCTGCCACTTGTGATAGGTGCGCCCGTAACCATGGACGTACGTGCGGACGGTGCTACGCTATCTTTCGATATTCCCGGCAAGCAGAAGACGGTGCAACCCAGAGAAATTATCTTTCAATATGGGGAATTTACCGAATGTCTGAATATTCAGCCATCCAAAGATACGTTTTTGGTGAAATTGCACTGGAGATTTATTGAATCGGAACTTAAGGAATCCTCACTGGCAGAGTTGGACAGCGTTTTACAAACCGTTTGCACAGAAAGTAACCGTTTTGAACTCACCTACTGGGATTACACCATTGCGGAAGCCTCATCATATCCTGGTACCAGAAGAGGGGCGTTTTTGTACCAACGAATGGAATCCATTTGTCCAAACAGCTGCGTCACAAAAATGACTATCAAGCATGAAATCATTGAAAGATATACTGAAAAACAGCCCGGTTACCGTGTTTTGATGATTTGCCCGGTGCGGGAGTGAAAAATCAGCCTACAAAACTAAGGATGCAATGCGAGTTGTTACATTCGTTGGAAAAAGTGCAACGAAGTAGCAATTATT
>JAEEKL010000004.1 GCA_016282395.1 Bacteroidales bacterium | reverse complement strand
GTCATACTTCTCGCCGAATTCGAAATTTGCCAGCTCAATCCCGAATTGTTTGGCGTGGTCGGACAAACGTTCCAGACTTGCACTCGACCACCGGGAGGCGACAGCTACTTTTGAACCGTCACTCATACAGAGCAGTTCTTCGTCTTCCCTGAAATAGTCTTGCCATTTCGGTTCATCCACCATCTTTTCTATGGGGATGAACAGTCGTTTCACGCTGGAATCCGGATTCAACTTTTCAGGAAACGCTTTGCACAAGTCTTTCAACGTGGTTTGCGGAAACATCTTCAAGTACGCGTGCAGAATGCCAAGTGCCATTCTATTTTGCGTGTTGCTATATACCCGTATTGCCGAGTATGTCACATTTGAGTCAGTGGGATTATTATTCATACTATTCTTGTTATTATAAGACTGTCTTGTTAGCTTCGAAGGCACATCATTCCGATAAAAGTTTCTTAATGGTCGGTCTTCCATCAATGGTAAGTAGAATGTTGTTAAGCGAAGATGAGTCTCCGTGATTACTTTTACGATTATAGAATATTTTATTTAATCAGTTTATCTATTTCTTCTTTTTCAAAGACAATATCCAAAGATTTATCCAATTCATGATCATATAATCTAAAAACAATTCCCATGTCATTTCTTTTCATCAATTTTGTCAAATAATCTTCTCCAGAAAGCACGCGTTCTTCAATTGAAAGTTCTTTATAATACGACTGAATTTCTTTTGTGTAGGATTCAAATATTTTATCTTTATATTTATCCAAATCCAAAATCTCATCAATATTGGAGAGAAAACTACTCTTTGCATCTGCAATGTCTTGCTCCACCCACTCTTCCAAGCTAGAGATAACACTGTCAGTATTTATCCCATATACAACGTAATTTCCCTCTAATTTGGCGAATCCTTCCGGCTTTAATCGTGCATTTTTTAATTCTATCAATGAGGAAAGAACATCTGTTGGTTTATACTTTTTTGACAATGCTTCTTTTAATTCAACATTGTTGATATCCAATTTAAAAAGTTGATGTCCTAGAGTGTCCTCATAACTAAGCTGTATGACAGCCGGAACATCGGCGATTTTTTGTGTTATATCCCGTAAATCAGGTGAATCGCTGCACAATGCAGATAATAGAAATTTTTTTTGCAATTCCTTGGCTTCATTCGCCTTATTTAAATCGTTTTTAGTGAAATCATATCTTCCTTTTATAAGAAAAGTATCATTTATAGAGCTTACATAACAATCAATATCCTTGCCTATGGCGGCCGTTGTTATATCTCCGATGGTGTGTACTTGTTCGTCGGTAGGTTCATCAACAATTTCTGCCAATTTCTTCTCCTTTTGGTTGCAACCGCCGAAGGTCAGCAACAGAGCTAAAACCAAAAATATGTAATTTGTTCTTTTCATATCCTAAATTATTTATTGTTATTAAATTTCATACAATCGAACATGACATTTCCCATTAAATGATGAACAGCCAAGAGAAAAGTCTCTATCATGAAGTAATCTCAAATTGAAAAATGTAATGGGATTTGGATTGTTCTTGAAAGAATTGTTGGCATTGTTTAAGAATGATTTAGGCGCACTTACGAAATTTAGATTTATGGGATTGTTAATTCGAGCGTTATAGAAATCGTTTAACTGTTGACCGAAAAACGGATTTTGTTGTCCCTTAGAAATGAAGTAGTTGTGCATTATATCATCTGTAACATATAGAAAAAAATGACGTGTTGCCACTCCTTTTACTGATTGGGGGATTTGTTGTAATCGTTGTATGTCATTGAAAATGTCGCCTGCTGCTGATGTCTCTGCCAAGGTGGTTTGTTTTGGTTCCTTATGGAGCTTTATTTCAAAACAGAAAATTTCAGCAGATGATCTATACAGCAAATCCAATTCTTCGTTTGGCAAAATTTTAACTTGAATTGGATTATCTGAATACGGTTGTTCTAATGTATAATTATTCAGAATGGGGTCTTGATTCAGCATCGAAGCAAACCAATAATAACGGATGTTGTCTTCCGTCATGATTCCTGTGCGATTCTGTAGAAGATTGCAAAACTGATTAAAAACGATACCGATATTCATTACATTTATTATATATAATTTTCCATCCGCAAAATAAAAACTTTCCCACCAAACCGCCATAACCCATTTTGACCCATTTTAATGGGCTGTGCGCTTCATGGGATGGCGCTTTATATCCCGTTCTTATCAGGGGTCAAAAATATACAATATATAATTATGATTACCAGATGTTTAGCAAAGTGTTGCTTGGCGGATTGCACAGAATTTATGGGCGGAAGCGGCGGGATGTTATGAATTTGCAGTTTGAACTATAAAAATAGTGGAGATTTTTGCAGTTTAAAATATAAATTGTATCTTTGCACCGTCGTTCAAATTCAAGAATGTTATGGAAAACTCTGATTTACAACCCCTTTTCGACAACTATCACCGCAAGATAGCCAAGATTGACCTGCGCTTCAAACGTTACCTTTACCCCCAAATCAACTGGAAGGCCAGGATGATCGGCATCAAAGGCCCCCGCGGTGTCGGCAAAACCACCATGCTCCTCCAGCACATCCTTGAGAACTACGAGGACATCGACCAAACCCTCTACGCCTCCCTTGACGACCTCTGGTTCGCCTCCCATACCCTTGTCGAACTTGTGGATTGGGCCTACCGGCATGGCATCATGCGTCTCTATTTGGATGAAGTACACCGCTATGACCAATGGTCCATCAACCTGAAGAACATATACGACAACTATCCTGACATGAGCATCGTCTATACCAGCAGCTCACTCCTCGTTATGGACAACGCCAAGGTGGATCTCTCTCGCCGACAGACCGTTTACACGCTTTACGGTATGTCGTTCCGGGAATTTCTCGTCTTTGAGAATGCCCTGAAACTTGAGCCGATCCCCTTAAACGAGCTCATTCAGCACCACGTCCGCCACGCTATGGCTATTACAAGTGCTGTCAAAGTAGCCCCGCTCTTCGAGGCGTACCTGCGCCACGGCTACTACCCCTTTTATCGCGAGTCCATCGAGGATTTTCCATCCCGACTGCGCGAAACGGTGTCTGTTGTGATCGACAGCGACCTGCCCTCTGTGGAGAACGTGTCATTCGAAACCCTTCAGAAAGTCAAACGCCTGCTGATGATCATCTGCGAACAGGTTCCTTTCGAACCGAATATGTCCATGCTTTGGAAACAGCTTGACACCAACAACGAGTTAGGGCTGCGCATGCTATACGCGCTCGACAAAGCTCAGATTTTGGGTCTGCTCACCTCGAAGACCAAGAGCTACAAGCACCTCTGCAAACCCGACAAAATCTATTTGGGCAACCCCAACCTGATGCATGTCCTGTGTCCTCGTATAGATAAGGGAAACGAGCGGGAAACGTTCTTCTACAGCCAGCTTCGTGTGGCGAGTGAAGTCAAGTACCCCGCACAGGGCGATTTTTTTGTGAACGACAAATATCTCTTCGAAGTGGGCGGCAGCGGAAAAACGTTCGATCAGATTGCGGATGTGCCAGACAGTTTCCTGGCTGTCGATGACATCGAAGTCGGCCACGGCAACCGCATCCCTTTGTGGATGTTCGGAATGCTCTATTAGCGGGGCATGGTAACATACCGCACCTTAACTTTCCCCCATCCCGTTTATATATTCCCCAGGCTGTTCCTGCTGCTCGCGGTAGGAGCGGCTCAGGTCGGCGAAGAAGTCGTGGCCGAGGATTTGGGCGAGCTTCATCAGGGTGTTCGTGTCAATCCACTGGCGGGAGAAGATGAGATAGACGTTGTTGCGGTGGCAGCCTAACTGCTGCGCCAACCACGGCACCTTGATCCCCTTCCGGGTCACCACCCGACGGATGACTTGCCCTATGTGCAGACCCTCTTCGCTCATCGCTCTACCGTTTGTGACATACAAATGGCGTGGAATTTCGC
>JAEEKL010000035.1 GCA_016282395.1 Bacteroidales bacterium | reverse complement strand
TACCTGAAAATGAAATAGTTGCAATTGACTCCAACGATTATTCGCAATGGCTATGGCATGCTTATTTCATGCGTTACGGGAAAGTCAGTCTTGACGACAGACAACCTCATCAATACCATTTCCCATTGCAGCCCTGACCTAAGATTATGATTAAAATTGGATGGTGACGGAGAATCCCGATATTACAATTCAAACATCTCGAAACGTAAATTACCAATTAGAAGTTGTGCCCGACACGATTTTTTGCGTATTTTTGCAGCGGCAATTTTTAGGTTTGCTGTATAAAATCGTACCGTTATGAAATACCCCATCGGCATACAGACATTCGAGAAGATTCGCACGGAAGGCTACGCCTATGTTGACAAAACCCATTTGGTATATAAGCTTGTCTCAGAAGGCTCTTGCTACTTCCTCAGCCGTCCTCGTCGGTTCGGCAAGAGTTTGCTGCTCTCCACCCTGAAGGCCTACTTCCAGGGCAAGAAAGAACTGTTCGACGGATTGGCGATGGCTGGACTGGAGAAGGAATGGAAGAACTACCCTGTGCTACATTTCGACTTTAACACGGGAAAATACACCGATTCCGCCGCTCTTGAGGAGAAAATCGTCCACCATCTGGAGAAATGGGAACCGCTGTATGGTGTCAAACCGAAAGAATCCCAGTCGCTGTCCACTCGGTTCGAGAATGTCATTGCACGCGCATACGAGCAGACGGGCCAAAAGGTGGTCGTACTCGTGGACGAGTACGACAAACCGCTGTTAGAGACTATCGGAAACCCAGAGCTGCAAGAGGACTACCGCAAGACCTTGAAGTCGGTGTATGGAGTAGTCAAAACATTGGACTCCTGCATCCAGTTCGCCTTCTTCACCGGGGTGACCAACTTCTCGAAGGTGAGCATTTTCAGCGATTTGAACAATCTGGATGATATCTCGCTTAACAATCATTATGCTGAGATTTGTGGCGTTTCCGTGCGAGAACTACACGATAATTTCGATGAGACCATTGAGGGGATGGCGGCAATCAATGGAATGAGTAAGGAAGATTGCTATGCGCGGCTTGAGAAACAGTACGATGGCTACCATTTCAGCGAGAATTCGGTGGGTGTGTACAATCCGTTCAGTTTGTTGAAAGCGTTCAGTGAAGGGAGGTTCGGCGACTATTGGTTCGCCACGGGCACGCCCATGTTCCTGGTGGATGTGCTGCAACACACCGACTACCCGCTCGACCGGCTCACTACCGAGGAGGTGGACGTGCGCACGATGGACAGCGTCGATATGATGTACAGCAACCCCATCCCGTTGCTGTTCCAAAGCGGTTATCTCACTATCAAGGAATACAATGAGCGTTTCCAAAGCTATCATCTCGGATTCCCTAATGAGGAAGTGGAGCGGGGCTTCGCGCAGTTTTTGGCCACCTACTACTTTGCTGGCGGTATGAACGGCTCGTTCACCATCAACAATTTTGTCAGAGAGGTGGAGCGCGGCGACATCGAAGGTTTCATGACTCGTCTGCAAGCATTGTTCGCCGATGGCGACTACCAAGTGATGGGAAAGCTGGAAATCTATTTCCAGAACACGCTGTCGGTCATCTTCAAGCTGATGGGTCTCTATGTGCAGGTGGAGCGTCACACGAGCCGCGGCCGCATGGACGTGACCATCCAGACCCGCGACTATGTCTATGTCATGGAGCTGAAAGTCGATAAGCCCGCCGACGAGGCATTGAGGCAAATTGAGGACAAACAGTATGCCGCCCCCTTCGCCGCCGACCCGCGCAAGTTGTTCAAAGTCGGAGTCTGTTTCGGCAGCGAAAGCAAGGGAATTGACGAGTGGAAGGTGGTGGAATGATAGTGGTGTGTAATATTGGGTTAGTTAATGGTCAATAATCGTAAAGCTATGAACTATAAGAAAGTATTCGAAACGATGGTGAGCGAAACAGCAAATTATCTCACCAAAAATGGGCTGAAATCCATGATTCTGGGTCTTTCCGGCGGACTCGACTCCACCGTGACGGCTGCCATCTGCCACGAGGTGGTGACACGCTATCCCGAACAACAGTTCAAGTTCATCGGTGTCAGCCTGCCCTGCTCGTCGAACTCCGCCGAGGAGAACGACTCGGCATACTTGGCCATGAAAGCCTTCTGCAACGAGTATTGGGTGGAGAACCTGCAGAAGGAGTATCTGCTGGTGAAGGCCACCTGCGAGCAACGCTACCCCTCGACGC
Source organism: Bacteroidales bacterium (assembly GCA_016282395.1). Lineage (GTDB taxonomy): Bacteria > Bacteroidota > Bacteroidia > Bacteroidales > WCHB1-69 > F23-D06. The sequence continues at coordinate 13,489 of JAEEKL010000035.1, read as the reverse complement.
CCGTCTCGCAGGGCAACATCAAGGCCCGTCTGCGCATGATCTACCTCTACAACCTCGCCTCGGTGACCGGTGGTCTTGTCATGGACACCGACAACCTGACGGAGCACTATCTCGGTTTCTGGACCATCCACGGCGACGTGGCCGACTACAACCCCATCGGCGGGCTGTGGAAGCACGAGGTTTACGAGCTTTGCAAGTACCTCTTCACAGAAGTCCATCCCGACGAGAATTGTCCGTGCCATCAGGCTCTGCGCGCCGGCTACGACATCACGCCCACCGACGGTAACGCGGTGGCAGCCGGTGGCGACATGGCCCAGATCGCCCCGGGACACACCTACGAGGAAGTGGACGACATCCTGAACACCTACCTGCAGCGGGGCGACAACGAGCAGGAGATGAAACGCCTGAACGAAGCCTACGGCGAAGAGACAGTCGAGCGTGTGCTGACCCGCCACCGCAAATCTGAATTCAAGCGCAAGCGCATGCCGTTAGTCATCGAAAGGGCATTATATGACACGGAGAAGTGAACAGAGGGGATTGCGTTCCCGATGTTCCAGCCGTAGAAGTTTCGGATCAAGGCCGTAAGTATCATGAACACAGTGTTTTCTTTCATGAACGAGAAGGGCAGATGTTCCCAGCCGAAGTCGTTGTTTTGCATGTCGAAGGTGCGCTCCGACGTGCCGCGCTGGTTGTAGAACTGGTTGTCGTAGTCGAACGTCACAGGCTACTCTTTGTTGACCACGCCGAGTTGCAGCAGTGCCTTGAGCAACTGGTCGTTCAGCCTGTCGTTGATGTTGAACCGGTAGCACTTCCCCGCCGCTCACGAAGACGGAAGTGAGATTCTCGACCACATTGGAATAGGAGAACTTTGTGCTTATCCCTTTGACTCCCAGCGAATTGTCAACCAATGCGGCAAGTCCGGATGACCGAAATTGATCGATGATGAAAAAATTCCACCGAAACTGTTGATTCTATCGTTTTTAATTTGTATTTTTGCTGCTCTATTTCTCACCAATTGTTTGTTGAAGTAAGCGATCGCAATAATAGATGAAAAATACGAGAATAGCAAGTTATCGTTAATTTATTTATTAACAATGACTTGCTATTTTGTCAACAGCTAAAAATGAAAGAAATTTACGGAATTAAAGTTGTCTAAAATTTGTATCTTTGCTGCCATATTTCTCACCAATTGTTTGCTGAAGTAAGCGATCGCAAAGATAGGTGAAAAATACGAGAATAGCAAGTTATTGCTAATTTATTTATTAACAATGACTTGCTGATTTATCAACAGCTAAAATTGAAAGTAATTTACGGAATTAAAGATTATGAAAAAACTGTTACCCCTTATCGTTTTGTTTATCATGACGGCGGCGAATATTTTTGCACAGTCCGCCATTGTGCCGGTAGGCGGAGACGCGCAAGGCAACGGCGGCAGTGTGAGCTACACCGTCGGGCAGATGGCGGTGGAGAATACCGCCAACAGCAACGGTTCCATCTCCGTTGCCGAAGGCGTGCAACAACCTTACGAAATCATGACCGTGGGTGTGTACGATTACTCGAAAATCGCCCTCAACGCCGTGGTCTATCCCAACCCCACGGAGAATATCGCGCAACTTCAACTTAACGGCTTCGAAATCCCCGCTGGCGGTCTTCGCGCCACCCTCTACGACGGCAACGGCAAACAATTGCAGTCCGTCACTGTCACCAACGACCTCACCGCGTTCCAGATTGGGCAATATGCCACGGGAACGTATTATTTGGAGGTGCGGGACGGAAAGCGAGTGTTGAAAACGTTCAAGATAGTGCGGAGATAGAACCGTCGTAGAGACGCAAAATTTTGCGTCTCCACATATAGGGCAACCCAAAGCAATAGTATTCACCAAATCATAAAACGTATGAAAAAAGTTACAACCTTTATCGCAATCCTCCTCTGCGCCGCCACCCTCTTCGCGCAGGCACCGGAGAAATTCACCTACCAGGCGGTAGTACGTAACGCCAACAACAGTCTAGTGGCCAACACGCAAGTGGGTATGCGCGTGAGCATCCTGCAAGGGAGCGCCAACGGCAGTGCGGTGTATGTGGAGACCCAGACGGGCACCACAAACGCCAACGGGCTGGTGACCCTCAGCATCGGCGGTGGGAACGTGCAGCAGGGCACCTTTGCCAACATCGACTGGGGGAACGGTCCCTTCTACCTGAAGACCGAAACCGACCCGAACGGCGGTAGCAACTATACGGTCACCACCACCCAGCAGCTGCTGAGCGTGCCGTATGCGCTGTATGCGAAAACGGCCGAGAACGGGTTCAGCGGGGATTACAACGATTTGACGAACACACCACAGAATGTCAGCACGTTTAACAACGATGCGGGTTATATCAATGCATCGCAGGTTCCCGCGCAGGTCAACGCCGACTGGAACGCCACCACCGGTCCTGCGGAAATCCTCAACAAGCCCACGATTCCGACGAACGTGAGCGCATTTAACAACGACGTGCCCTATTTGACTGAAGCTGACATTGCCGATTTGTTGGCAACTGTGAATGCATTGCTTGAACAGGTTGACAGCCTCAACCGCGTGGTTAAGAACGCAGGTGGTCAACCGATTGTGCTCCCGAACAAGCCCTGCCCGGGTATGCCGACGATGATGGACTATGACAGCAACATCTATCACACTGTGCAGATAGGATGGCAATGCTGGATGCAGGAGAACCTTCGCACCACACACTATGCGAACGGTACCCTGCTTAACCTCTATGATTTTAGTGTTGGCACGGATGTGCCGTATCGTTACCCAACGCACAGCGAACCCGACAGTGTGCCCATCTATGGCTACCTTTACAACTGGTATGCGACTGTGCAACAGGTAAATTCGTGGGATACAGTTACTGACAGAATTCAAGGCCTCTGCCCCAATGGTTGGCATGTCCCCAGCTTGGAAGAGTGGAATGATATGGTAGAGTATGTTCGCAGCCAGGAGGATTTCTGGTGTGATGGAGACTCTAACAAAATTGCCAAATCGTTGGCTCATCCCCAGGGTTGGTATGCTCATGGGACTGATGAGTGCACTATATCCGTTAACCCCTCACATAACAATGCCACAGGGTTCTCTGGACGCCCTGCTGGCCGCTTCGGTGGCGGATCAAGCACATTCAACGCTTACCAACACGCGAACTTCTGGACTGCCACCCCGAAATCAAGTCCGAGTAGTGCAGCGTGGAGCAAACAATTATGCTGGGACGAAACAACTTTTTCAAATGACTACTATTACAAATCAACAGGTCTTAATGTCCGCTGCCTGCGCGATTTGCCGGTTCAGCATTAACAATGTAGAATGAAGAATGAACAATGTAGAATAACGGGCGCGGCCAATGCGGTTGCGCCCGTTTTATTGCAAAATTTTATGTATGTTTGCATATCGGATTTGCTATCGTATATGCAAGGAACAACCATCTACTAAAAACGACATACCCACTTTTTTAATCCTAAACAATTCACAAATCACCATTCACCATTCACAGAAATCCATCTGGAGGATGCGTACGGACGTTTGTTGTACGTTGTAGAGACGTTGCGCGCAACGTCTCTACAGACGGGTACGCACGGTTCATCCGCACAAACCCAAATAGACCTTTCCCATTACGCCGCCGGTGTCTATTTCATCAAGGCCGTGGCGGACGGAAATGTCGTGGCCGTGAGGAAGGTGATCAGAAATTAGGGATCGTATCATCGTATCAATAAAAATCGTACTTTTGCGGAAAATCTCCCCGGTATGAGATTCTTTTCATTTTTTTGCAAAAACAAGAAAAAAGAGCTAAGCTCATCTTGCAAAACCACAAAAGCCAAAACCACCCCGCTCGAACCCATCGAGGCGGAACGGAAGTTCTTGGTGGAAATCGTGGGCGAAATGCCCGAATGCCGCGAACTGGAAATCTCACAGACCTACCTGAAAGAGAAAGACGGCTTGGAACCGCGCGTGCGCAAGCGGAAGGAGAACGGCCACTATGTCTATTTCCTGACCACCAAGCAGTTCGTGTCGGTCAACGAGCGTGTGGAGATCGAGCGGGAAATCAGCCAAGCGGAATACGAGGCGCTGCTCGCCGAGGCCAATCCCGACAAACGCACCATCCACAAACGCCGCCAATGCTTTGAATGGGACAATCGTTACTTGGAATTAGACACGTTCATAGAACCTCCCCTGCCTCATCATCTGCTCGAAATCGAACATGTCAGCATGGAGGATATAATCAGCTTCCCGCCGTTCCTCAAAGTCATTGAAGAGGTGACAGAGAATCCAGACTATTACAACTCAAACATTTCAAAACGAAAATAATCAAATAAACGTTGCGCCCGACACGGATGAAGGGCTTTAGAGAATGAACATACTTATCTATTTCCATGGATTTGGCTCTTCAGGCGAAGGTAGTACGGTGAAGACGTTGCAGGAGCTGCTCCCTGATTGGGTTGTGTTGGCTCCCGACATTCCCGTTGATCCCGCGGATGCTTTACCGTTTCTGAAAGATTTGTGCCAGACGGAAGATCCCGATATAATCATCGGCACCAGCATGGGCGGTATGTATGCCCAGCAAATGCGAGGTTTCAAGCGTATCTGCATCAACCCGGCATTCGACCTGCCTCAACACACAGATATTCTGTATGAAGGTACCTTTAACTTCTTCAACCCTCGAAAGAACGGCGAAACCACCTTCACTATTACACCCGAAATTATCAACCACTATAACGAGATGGAAGCGTACCAGTTCGACGGCATCACCGACGAAGACCGCAAGAACGTGTATGGCCTCTTCGCCGACAACGACACCACTGTCAACTGCGAGGACATCTTCCGCCAGCATTACCAGAACGTCATCCACTTCCACGGGGAACATCGTTTGAGCCGGCAGGTCATCGAGGATGTGCTGGTGCCGCTGATCAAGGAGATTACAAGCAAGTAGTCATGGTTGCGTTGCTACTCATATCCCTACTTGTCAGCCACTACTTGGCCGATTTCTGCCTGACCACTCCAAAGATGATCCGGGCGAAAGCGGACGGGCGCAACCCATGTCCCATCCTGTTGCACGCGGCTATCCATTCTGGGTTGATGGCAATTTGCCTGCTGCTTTGGACAATCCCGTGGAAAGCCGTTTTGCTTGCCATGGCCGTGGAATGGGGAACCCATTTTCTCATCGACTGGACAAAAGCACGACTGTCGGCACGTTTCCCGCGTTTGGCCGACCAACAACAAAAACCCTATTGGATGCTCTACGGTCTCGACCAGTTGTTGCATCAGTTGGTGATTGTCGGAATTTGGTACTGTTGCTGCATGAACTTATAGGAATAACATTAGAATTTGCGCCCAACATGGATTTTTTGTATCTTTGCGCCATTAAAACCCATAATGATGGAACCCGACCGCAAATACCCCGTTGGCATACAGACTTTCTCCCGCCTCCGCGAAGAAGGCTATCTTTATATTGACAAAACAGACTTGATTTGGAAGATGACCAAGGAGAGTCCCTTTGTCTTCCTCAGCCGTCCGCGCAGGTTCGGAAAATCACTGCTGACCACTACCTTGGATGCTTACTTCAAAGGGCAGAAAGAACTTTTCGAGGGGTTGAAAATCATGGATCTGGAAACGGAGTGGCTTTCATATCCCGTGCTCCATTTCGATTTGAGCGGTGCCAAGCATCTGCCCATCGAACAGATCAAAGCGGAGTTGGTGAGACAGCTCGCCATCTTGGAGAAGGACTACGGTAGAGACGAGACGGAGGTCTCCCCGGGCATGAGGCTGGCTGGACTGATCCAGCGATCCTTTCAGAAATCCGGTCGCCAGGCAGTGGTGGTCATTGACGAATACGACGCTCCGCTGTTGGATGTGCTTCACGACCCGGAACGGTTAGAGGCGGCCCGCGAAGTGATGCAAGAGTTTTACCAACGACTGAAAATGTGCGAGGGAATGATTCGCTTCTGTTTCATCACCGGCATCACCAAGTTCTCGCAACTGAGCATCTTTTCCACTATCAACAACCTTACCAACATCTCGATGGACTCCAAGTACGCCGCCATTTGCGGTATCACGGAGGAGGAACTCGCCACCCAAATGGCTCCCGACATTGCGATGCTGGCCAGAGAGTACGAGTGCACCCCCGAAGAGATGCATGCCAAGTTGAAACGTCAATACGACGGTTATCGTTTTGCCAAGATGTCCCCCGATGTCTATAATCCCTTCAGTCTGTTGAAATGTTTCAATCACAGGAATATCGCCAACTACTGGTTCGACAGTGGCACTCCAACCTTCCTCATTCGTCAGATGCAGCATTTCCGCACCGACATCACCACCATGGACAGGATCGCGGCGCGAGCAAGCGCATTTGACCAACCGACCGAAAACATGGATGACGCGCTTCCGTTGCTCTACCAAAGCGGGTACATCACCATCAAAGACTATGACAGAGAGACGGATTTCTATATCTTGTCCATACCAAACAAGGAAGTCCGTACTGGTTTCGTTGAGAACATGATTCCTCTTTACACGGGAATTAACAAAAACAACACGGCGGGTTTTGCCATGCGATTTTGGCGAGCACTCAAGAATGACAACATTGTCGCCGCCATGCAGGAGATGAAAGCGTTTCTTGCGGGCATCCCATACGTGGAGGGTTTCAAGGAAAAGCTGAAGGAGGTGAAAAACTACGAGGGTTTCTATGAATATACCTTCTGGCTGACATTCAACATGCTGAATCTCTATGCCCGTACCCAAGTGAAGTGCGCGGGCGGCAGGATTGACTTTGTGGTCTGGATGCCTGACACCACCTACGTCTTCGAGCTGAAGGTGAACGGCACGGCGCAGGAAGCCCTCGACCAGATCAACAGCAATGGGTATGCCCTGCCTTACGAGACCGAAGGCTGCACAGTCGTCAAAGTCGGTGTGCAGTTCGACAGGGAGACGATGACGGTGGGGGAGTATTTGGTTGGTTAGGGGGCAACAAAGTTAATGAATTTATAACCAATTAACAGTTGCGCCCGACACGAACTAAGGGATTAAGAATATGCCTTTTAGTTATGTAGGGGAATATTAATCATGATGTCGCCAACACTCTCATAATCCATCACGAAACACAAAAATGATATTTCGCAGCGGATTAGGATTGATTAAATCGGGGGAAATATGTCTGTCATTATGCAAAGATGCGTTACGCAAATTTGTATGATTTTTTTTATGAATAAAGCATCGATGTTTAAATCAAGTTTCTGAAACACAAAAAGTTGAAGCACAAAAAGTCAATCAAGTTGTCAGGCATAAAAAGAAAAAGCCATAGATTTTTTTCACCCGATGTAGTTATTGGGTGTTTTCTTGCGTTATTATATTTGTGAGACCACAGGATCCTTTCGAAGTCATGCTCCACCGTCATAGGGGATTGCTCTTCTCTCTTTGCCGACATTATAGCCGTCGGGGACTGGAGATTGATGACCTGTTACAGGAAGCCACCTTGGCGTTGTGGCGTGACCGAGAGCGATTACTCTCCCTATCCGCAGTGCCTCAAGCGGCTTTGATTTGGAAAATAGGCCGAAACAAAATCATCGACTGCCTACGACGGGAGAAAGAGACTGAGACGCTGCCGGAAGACTATGAAGTGGTTGACGAGGATCGCACCTTACTGCGGGAACTGCACGAACGGATAGCCCTGCTTGACGAACCCGACCGCACGATTGTGAGACTTCAATTGGAAGGATATAATTATGTGGAGATAGGCGATCGGGTCGGGATGACGGAGAAAAATGTGAGCGTGAGGTTAGTAAGAATCAAAGAGAAATTAAGAAAATCAATGGAGATATGACAGAAAATGAATTTGACGTATTATGGCAACGGGCTGAAGCAGAAGGCTATAGTCATCGATTGGCTGCGGAATACCCTGCGTGGAGGCAGAAGCAACGCCGCACGCTCAGCATAGTGGCGGCTCTTTTGATTGTCGCGACAGTGGCGGTGACGTTGTTCACCACACAATTGCGCCAGCCCCAGAACTACGAGAAAGTATATTGTAACCGCGTCGGCACCACCGATGCGCAATGGGCCGACTTGGCCGCAGAAATGCTAATGGAATAATGAAACGACTATTAATTATATTGATGATGCTGCTTCCGATAGCAGCAATGGCGCAGAGCGACCTGTACAAGCGCTACGCCTCCCGACAGGAACTCACCGTGGCGCAGGTGAGCGGTTTCAAGCTCAACGAAAGCGAACGGGTGGATGTTGTGCTCATTGTCGCTGACGACGAGACGGCATGGCAACAATTAGCCAAAGAAATGAACATCAAAGGAGAAGAAGGCTCTGTGAGCTGGCTTGGCGACACTAAGAACCCGGCGCAACGCGTAAAGTGGACGGGCGCTCCTGTTTTGCGGGTGGTGGCCTCCCACGCACGCCGTACGGTGGCCCTCTACCGCGTCAACACGGAGGCACAATACGATGCTCTTCTTGATTATCAACTGAATAATATGAAACAAGAAAAATGAAAATAGAAAGCATTATGAAAAGAATACAAAAATTCACCGCGATATTGGCGGTATTGGCGTTTGTCTTCGCAGCATGTGAACATCCTGTAAATCCCACTCCCGGAGGCAATGAAGGCAACAATGATCCTAAGGAGCGTGTCATTGTTTACACAGTGGGACAAACTGAAAACCGCCAGACATTGGATACCGAAGGCGAATGGGACGCCCTGCTGGATGTGCTCTGCAACCAAGCGAAGAACGGCCAAACAGTGACCTTCTACAACATGAACCAGACCACTTACTTCCAAAACAACGGGGCAGGCGGCACCAAGGCGGCAAAAACTTTCAGCACCACTGACCGCGATGCGATGAAGGCATGGATGAAGGAGAGGGAGAAAGAAGGGCTTACCGTGGTGGTCACATACGACAACGGCACATGGAACGGCATGGCTTACGCCAGCGCACCGCCAGCAACCATCTCAAACACGATTATCGGCACATGGCATTTCAGTTGCTCGGTGGTAAGCCACATTGACTCGGAAGGGCATCTGCTCGGCAGCGACCTCTATGTTCCGGAAGAGGGTGGCGGCTCCATGTACTACACTTTCTATGACAACGGCACCTTGACACTGACTTTCAATGGGATGGACGGCACTGCTGCCTCGGACAACTCCACTTGGACTCTCTCGGACGAAGGCGAACTATGCAGTGATCTCCTCCCGAATGGCGGTTGCTGGAACGTGAACTGGATCACCGACAATACCATGATCATGTCGCGTTCCGACCTCGGCACCGAAGAAGGCGACCTCCTCTATCAATTGCAATTCGACAAGGAATAAAAAAAAATTCACAGTTGTAGTTTTTCGTTTTCTTGTCACGTTCTTATAGCAGAAACAATCAAACTTATTCAATAATCAAATTAAAAATCAAAACAGTATGAAGAAAAACATTTTTGCAATCGCATTCATCGCCATCACCCTTTGCATGGCATCTTGTCAGAAAGACCCTATCGTCCCTGGAAACGGTGAAAATCCTTCCAACACCCCGAGAGTGGCCGTCACTTCCGACCTCATCGGCACCGACTGGACCGCTACCCTTTCCCTCGATGACCTGATCTACGCCATGACGGGCATGAACCTTAGCGACTATGGTTGCCAATTACCCGAAGGTTTCGACTCCAACATGTTATTCCACCTCAACTTCGACAATGAGTATGCTCACATCACCTTCTCCGACAATATTAGTGTGGTCAACGTGGCTGAAATAGCAGGAGAATACACCATGGAGGAAATCGAGCAGATGGATCTCGCCTACGTATATGATGGTACCACCCACACCGGCACACTGACGGCCGTGGGCACCGATGAGAACGGCGATCCCATTGACTATCAGATTGTCTTCACCTACGATGACGACGAGGACACCATCACCATCAATCTACAGTTCGCCAATGCAGAAGACGAGGACACTACCATCAGCCTCCCGTTGGTGTTCAACCGCGACGCAGCAAATGCATAATCTATAACAGATTATTCACTCACAAAATGGCGTCCGCATAATTCTGCGGGCGCTTTTTGTTATGGTGTGAATAGACATTTTTCTTGCGAAAACCCTTCTTTGGAATTTTAATTATTCAAATCTGAATGGTTAAAATTAAATTACCACTGATGCGATAATTTCGGATACAGAATGAATCATGTATGTTTTTTGTTTTTTTGAAAAAGAAAGAGATATATTACTGATACTCAGTTGATTGTAATCCAGACACTTCCTTTCCCGAGGTATAAGCATTTTTTTGTTTGTATCGTGGACATGGTTGAAAGACCATCTCTATGCGACAGCTGTAGGGGCATCCGCGAGGACACGGACACCTCCATGGTTGCCATGCCGAAACGGTTGAGGTAAAACTTGGTGCGGTTACAACCGTTTAGATTCCGCAATATATCGGTGAACAAAGTAGAAAAAATTGTATTTTTGCCGTTTGATTTTATTTGCGATGAAAAGACAGTTATTAACCATAATTTTGTTGTGCATCAGTGTTTTGCAGGCATTGAATGCGCAAACCCTTAAGAATCCTTATACTACCCCGAAGGACACGGCTACTGACGAGCCGTTGGTGGTGTTCCGCGACCGCCTGATCATGGACATCTACCACACGTTCTGGATGAACATGCCGACGGAGATCACCCATTTGAAATTCGATCCTGGTTTCAACGTGTCCGCCATCTGGGATTTCAAAATCAAGAACAAACCTATAGCTATCGGATTGGGTGTCGGTTTGAGTTATTACACCCAGTACAGCAATGCGTTGTTGCGCTATGATAAGGATGCGGATATGATGAAATACTATCTGCTTCCTGAAGTGGTCAAATACAAAGTGTTGAAAATGAACTATTTCAATGTCAATGTACCCCTTGAATTCAGATACCGCAACCCCAATGGGTTCAAGTTTTCCGTGGGTGCGCGTGTGGGTTGGGTGGCCGAAGTGTCACAAAAATACAAAGGGAACGATCCCGCCGTACCAGCCGATTCAGCGAGGTTCAAGAATCTCCTGATTATGCACAGAACCAAATACCATGTGGATGTCTATGCGCGTATCGGTTGGAAGTTCGTCAACGTTTACTACTGCTTCCAGCCCACTCCGCTCTTCGTTGAATCCAAGGGACCGAAAATATATCCCATGTCCGTGGGCATTTCATTGAGTCTTTTTTAGTCAGTAATAAAATCATTCCGTTATGTTTTACTTGATGATTGTCATTTTTGTCATCGGCTATCTTTGCATAGCCCTTGAGCATCCGTTGAAAATCAACAAAACGGCTTTCGCGCTCCTCATCGGGGTGCTGATTTGGACCTGTTTCATTCTTTCGGGGCCGGAAATCTTCGAGTTCGCTGACTTCGGAGCCGGCTACGAAGCGTTTAAGGATGCGCATCCTGATTCCATGCATCCTTTCGTGGATTTCATTACCACGCACGAATTGATTCATCATTTGGGCGACATCGCCGAGATCCTCTTCTACTTGATGGGTGCCATGACGGTGGTGGAACTTATCGACACTTACGGAGGTTTCAACATCATCACGGACAACATCAAGACCACGAATAAAGTGAAGCTGCTGTGGATTCTGAGCTTCATCACGTTCTTTTTCTCCGCCATTCTCGACAACCTGACCACCGCCATTGTGATGGTAGCGCTGCTGCGGAAGTTGCTTCCCGACCAGCACGACCGTTGGTTCTTCGGCGGCATGGTGATTTTGGCGGCCAATGCGGGTGGCGCATGGAGCCCTATCGGTGACGTGACCACCATCATGCTCTGGATCGCGGGCAAGGTCTCCACAGGCAGTGTCATCCTCGAATGCTTCATCCCGAGCTTGATTTCCATGATCATCCCGCTTATCGTGGTTTCCTTTGTTGAGAAGGGCGAAATCGACTCCTCGAAACGCCCGAAAGACACCAAGAGCGCGGGTGTGCCTACTTGGCAGCGCAATCTCATCTTCTTCATGGGCGTGGCAGCGCTCGTGTTCGTGCCGGTTTTCAAGATCCTGACCCATCTGAAACCTTATATGGGCATAATGCTCGGCCTTTCCATCCTTTGGATCACGACCGAAATTCTGCACAAGACCAGCCAGGATGAGAGCCGCAAGTTCACGATCGCGGGTGTTCTCACGCGCATCGACCTGCCCAGTATCCTCTTCTTCCTCGGTATTTTGCTGGCCGTCTCCGGTCTGCAGAGCGCGGGACACCTCTCGTTGCTCGCCGGCAGCCTTGACAGTTTGTTCAACGGCAACTACTATCTTATTGACACAGTAATCGGAGTCTTGTCGTCCATCATCGACAATGTGCCGTTGGTGGCCGGTGCCATGGGCATGTACAGCTTCCCGATGGATCACATGTTCTGGATTTTCCTGGCTTACTGTGCCGGAACGGGCGGCAGCATCCTCATCATCGGTTCCGCCGCAGGTGTGGCCGTCATGGGCATGGAGAAGATCGACTTCATCTGGTATCTGAAGCACATCACCCCGTATGCATTGTTAGGCTATCTTGCCGGTGCAGGTTCATACGTGTTGATGAACAACTTGATTTTCCACAATTTGGCCACGGCGATGTGATTGTTTTGAATGATGAATGATGAATTATGAATGAAGGGACGCAAGTTTTTGCGTCCCTATGTTTTTTTGTTATCACAGAACAGTAATCTCTCCTCGGAAGATGAGCGGTTTCCCGTTATCGATTCTCATTCTGATGATATAGGGGTAAACGTTGTCGGGGTTGGCGTTGTCGCCGCACCAGCGGAAGCTCTTGTCGTTGGTTTTGTAGATGATTTCACCCCAACGGTTGCGGATTTCGATGTCGAAATCCGTAATACTGCGTTGCGCGGAAGCGGGGATGGAAAGGCAGTCGTTCAGCCCGTCGGACTTTGACGGGGTGATGGCGTTAGGAAGGTAGAGGTTGAACTCACAGGTCGGCATCTCCACGAAAGCGGTGGCCTGGCACTCCCCATCGGAGGCTGTAACGGAGTATTGTCCGGAATGGTTGGCGCTGACAAACGGGGTGGTTTCGCCCGTGTTCCACAAATAGTTGGTGGCGGTTGAGACAGCGGTCAGCACCAGATCTCCGAAATCGCAGAAGTCGTCGCCGGAAGTGGTGATTTCCACATCAAGCCGCCGGATATTCAACTGCAAAATGAGGATGCTGTCACAACCATTGACGGCAGATACCGTAAGCGTGTCTGTTCGAGTGCCGGCTTGGCTGAGGCTGTCGGCAGGAAAATGGAATCCGAATCTGGAATAGGCTTGCCCGACACAAACAGAATCCTCCAAATAGACGGTGATGGCGGGAATGATGTTGAGGTAGATAGAGTCGTTGAAAGGCTCCGCACGACAGCCGCTGGCATCATAGCCCATGGCATAATAATAACCCGACTGGCTAATGGTTACATTGTTCAATAAAAAGCCAGTTATTGGGGTGTGGTCGGGGGCGAAAAGTTGCAGACCCGTGATTTTG
>JAEEKL010000034.1 GCA_016282395.1 Bacteroidales bacterium | reverse complement strand
GACCTGGAACCGCGAGAACCTCGACGGGACGTTCGCCTATTGGCACGCCATCCGTCCTGGGAAGCTCACCTTCTCTGTCAAGGCGAACGTCTCCAAAATCTGGGGCCACCGTCCGTCGTACTACTTCTTGGAGGGCGATTCGGTCAGCAAGTCGGTGTCGGGCGGAAGTCCGCTGCTCACCTCCGCGCAGACCGACTGGCGCTTCATCGAAAAGTACGGCTTTTGGGATGCGGGCGTGAAGTTCTCTTACCGCCAGAACGACATCTACCACAATTTCTTCGTGCGCGACAGTCTCGGTTGGGACTACTCCCATCAATTTAGTAACGATCTGTTGCACAGGGAGTATGTGCCCGCCGCCTACATGCAGTTTACCTCTACGGAGTGGCGCGACCGATTCACCTGGAGTGCCGGCCTCCGTGTTGAATACAGCCGCACGCACCTGCACAGTGAGAAGGAGGTGCTGGACGAGTCGTCGCAGCATTTCTTTCTCGGGCCTTCGCTGTCGTTCAGGTACAAGATTTCCAAGAAGCACAGTCTTTCGTTCGCCTACTCGCGGCGCATCACGCGGCCCACCTATCCGCAGCTCAACCCCTACATGAGCATGATCGACCCGCACAACTTTGAGCAGGGCAACATGCATCTCCAGCCCGAAACCGCCGACAATGCGGAGCTGCTCTACCAGTTCAAGGTGCCGAAATGGGCTGTGAATGTGGGCGTTTATGGCAACTACATCCACAACTACATCACGCAGGTGGCTCGTTTCGAGGGCGACATCTTGCTGATGACCTACATCAACGCCACCTCGCAGACCAAGGCGGGATTAGACCTGAGCGTGAAGGCCGACCCGTGGAAGTGGATGACGGCGACGATCGGCACGAACACCTATTATCTCCGTTCGGCGGGCAATATCGGGGAGTGGGACATCTCGAACAACGGCTGGGTCAACAACAGCAATCTGCGGTTAGATTTCCGCCCGATCAAGGGGATGAACATCCACCTGCAGTATTTCCTGAACACGCCGCAGTATTACCCGCAGTTCACCACACGACTCTCGCACTACATGAACATCGGCATCAGCCAGAAGTTCCTGAAGGGCACGCTCACGGTCTCCGCGCAGCTCACGGATGTCTTCAACACCCGCAAGTGGGAGATCTTCTCCGACAACCAGTACTATCGGTTAGACAATATGTTGCACGGCAAGAGCCGGATGTTCTGGTTGGGCGTGAGCTACAACTTCAACGCCTACAAGAAGAGTGGTGCGGGAAAGGTTGAAGGGGAAGACAGGAGCAAGATCCGGACGGGGGTGTGATTTCAAGATCAATCTCCCTCCTCCAGCATAAACAGTTCCTCCACGGTTTTGCCGAAATACCGCGCCATCTTCAGCGCCAAGAGGGTGCTGGGAACGTATTTTCCTAACTCAATGGAGTTTACCGCCTGGCGTGTCACGCCGATCTTTTCCGCCAATTCGCCTTGGGTGATGTTCACCTCGGCGCGTGCCACTTTAATCCTGTTTTTCATAGCGCATGGAATGTTTGTTAAGGTACAGACGAAGATAAAAACAAATGATGAAGACATAAAGGATGGAGAAGATGTTGATCATCATCACCCACAGGAAGGGAAGACCCCATACGAAAATCAGACATAACATCACGATTCCGCTGTTGATGTACAGCGACAGAATCAGCGACTCATACCGGAGCTGCTCGATGAATTCATCGTCTTCCTTATTGCGGGAGAAGCCGATGAAGATGCCGGCCACAATAAGCAAAATGCCGATAAATGTCAGCAGAAGGTCGTCGTTCGGGCCGAATGAGGAAGAAAGAAAACCAGAGAACAGATCTCCGTTGCCTTCCAGACATTCCATCCCGAAAAGCTCGCGGATGTTGTTGAGGCTGAAGTCGCATTGACTCTGGAAGATGGAATGGAGAACAATCAGTACAACGGTAATACCGAAGATCCACCAACCTGCTTTTTTGTAACCGATTGGTAACAAGAATTTTGTGTTTTTCATAACCTTGATTTTTAAGATAATTAATAAATAATTTGACACTGCAAAAATACACAATTCTTGACAAAAAGCAAGTATAAGTTACAAAAAGTAATGTTTTTAATACAAAATATGGTTTAATATATTATGTATCAGCGTTTTGATATTTTTTTATAACGATTATGAAATAGATGACGTAAGGAATGGTATGTCACGGTAGGTCTCTATTCTTCCATCCACCGCTCGTAAATCGCCCATGCTTTTTCAAACCGAGGCAGGACATACTCACCTCGGGTCACTTTCTCTTTCGCTTTCCGTGGCTCCACAGGGTATTTCGTGTGTTTCATTGTCCAGGCGTGCTCGAACTTGGAGAGTTCCTCGCCGAAGGCCTTCTCGTCGAATTCCTTGCCCTCTTTCACGGCCTTTATGACCGCCTTGAAGAAGAGGTTCCAGCGTTTGGCGTAGTAGTCGCCGACGAGTCCGCCCCACATCCGGTTGGCGTAGTCGTTTAGCACGGGACCGCCCCAGACGGTGAGCAGCGTGCGCGCCTGTCGTTCGTAGTAGTCTTTCTCTTCCTCGGTGGTGCCCCAGTCTCGGGCCGCCTCAATCCACGGTCCCAGCATAAAAGCAGGATGGGTATTGAGCAGGGCATCCACATCCGCGAACAGCTGGTTGGCAATCTTTACCTGCCGTTTCATCTCCTTGATATCACGATTTTTGTACGCCACGGTGAAGTCGTTGCGGATGTCCATGAAGTGGTTGCCCATCCATTGTGAGAAGAGGTTGACTATATCGTAATTATAAGAATCTTTATATTTACCCTCCCAATTCGTGCCGACATATCCTTGACAGGGCTCAAAAATGAGTGTTGCCACAAATGACTCGCAAATCCTTTTAAGCGTGTCATTATTATAAGAATAGTAGGGTTTGGTATAGTAGGTACCGTGCCCTTCTAACGAAGGTCGCGCCACTAACTGCGTGCCAAGCCCGTAAAACGACCAGTCTTTATAGATGCTGTCGTTCAGCAGTTGCCACTTGCTGTTATGGTGATACGATCTAGTCCGCACCTTACACCAATCTTCAACCCATTGATGCACATCGGGTTGCAGGTTCCAAACGCGGTCGAAGAGGTACTCGTAGATTTGCGGACTCACGTCGAAGGATTCCAATGTGGAGCCGATACCGGTCATGTTCGGTCCGGCCTCCTTCAACGCGGCATCCAGTTTCTTCTCCAGCTCGTTGATGTTGCCCACGAGCATGGTGTTGCCGCCGAAGTTGCCGAGGTAGCACCAGATGAACGGCTGTCCGTAGAAGCCCTCGGTGGTGCGCCATACCTCCGTCTTCTCGCAGAAGTAGTCGAGCAGCACGAGCTT
>JAEEKL010000033.1 GCA_016282395.1 Bacteroidales bacterium | reverse complement strand
CACGAGGTCGCCGTTGAGGGCGTTGCCGAGGTTGCCGTCCGCCACGAAGATGTCATCGATGGTGGATTCATCGGGCGTGTCGTCCTGCTTGCCCTGCGGGATGACGAAGGCCATGCCGCTGCGCTTCTGCTCCACACGGCCGACGATGTAGTGTTTGCCGGTGGTCTTGGTGTCCTGGAACTTGCTGTTCAGCTTGTACTTGCCGCGGCCCGCCTTCAGCACGACCTTGGCGTTGATGAGCTTTTCGAGCTCTTTCTTCACTTCTTCGCGGCCTTTCTTGTCGAAAATCTTCATTTTGGCCGCTATCTGCTTGTAATTCAGTTTTTCGCTGCTGTTCGACAGCACTTCTATGATTTGTTTGTTCATTTTTGTAATGGTTATGGGTTATTGGTTATTGGTTATTGATGGTTATTGGTTATTGATGGTTATTGGTTATTGATGGTTATTGGTTATTGATGGTTATTGGTTATTGATGGTTATTGGTTATTGAAGCGGTAGGAGAAGGGTTGGTTTTGGGGTTGTTAGTTGGGAGGGGCTAGGGTCGAGAATTGAAACAGAAGGTAATAGGTTTTAAGTTTAAGGTAGAAGTTTTTTTTGGGGGGGATTGTTAAAAAGCTATAGGAGCTGTGATAGGAGTTGTATTTTCTTTCAGAAATCGCGTTTCAAAAATGGTGCCGGAAAGCATGTATGTTTGGTTGTGAACACTTTCAAGCAGTTCCATAACAGTGTATCAATTTTCGGCGGCAAAAATAGCAAAAAATCACATTTTCCGAGTAATCTACAAAAAAAGGAAATCACATTTTCCGATTTTGCAAAAAGCAACTCCCCCCCCGTCTGATAGCGTCAGGGGCAGGCGAAATAGAAAGAGGCCTCCGTATGGAAGCCTCTTTCGCACATAACACAACACATGAATGCGGGTCTCGTTTTGGGGAAAAACTCAAACGACCCGCTTCTTCTCTACTGATGATCAACAAACATGGAGTCAATCAGCGCAGCGTATTTCTTTGAGATTTTATTCCTCTTCACTTTCAAAGTCGGGGTCAGAAAACCATTCTCCTGCGTCCACTCATCGGTTAGTAATTCAAATCTCATTACATTTTCCGACTTGCTCAGTTCCTGATTATATTTGTTTATCTCACTTTTAATCAGGTTTTTAACATTCAAGTTTTCAACCATTTCTTTCGGATGCGAATATATAATTTTTTCTGATTCACACCATTCTTTTATTTCAGAAAAATTTGGAATAATCAATGCAGCCACGAATTTTTGGTTTTCACCCACCACCAGAATCTGGTCTATATACTTAGACTGGGACATCTTTTCCTCAATAATTTGGGGGTTAACATATTTACCCATAGAGGTCTTAAAAATGTTTTTTAGTCGGCCGGTGATGACCAGCTGTCCTCGCTCGGTGAATCGTCCCATGTCGCCGGTGTGCAGCCAACCGCTTTCGTCGATGATTTCACGGGTCTGTTCCTCGTTTTTGTAGTAGCCCATCATCACGTTGTGACCACGGCAGATGATTTCGCCCTCCTTCGTGATGGCCACGTCCACACCGCCAAGCGGAAATCCGACTGTATTGGCCTCGCGACCGTATTTTTCACGGCAGGAGACGGCAATCACAGGAGAGGTCTCCGTCATGCCATAGCCCTCAAACACCGGCATTCCGATGGCGGAGAAGAAGGAGCAGAGTTCGGGTTTCAAAGAAGCGGCCCCGGAAACGAGAATATCGAACTTGTCGGCACCCAATCCTTTGCGTATCTTGCTGTACACCAACCTGTCGGCAAGTTTGTGCTGCATATTGTAAACGGCAGTTCTGTCCTCATCCTCGATGTTGTACTTCAAGGCAATCTTAACCGCCCACTCGAAAATGGAGCGAGCCGCACCTGTCTTGGTCTTTCCAGAAGCCTCAATCTTTTCATAAAACTTCTCCAGCACACGCGGCACAGCCGTCATCATGGTCGGCTTCACCTCGCGCATAGCCTCCGCAATCGTCGCCAAATTGGAGACATAATAGACCGTCATGCCCAAATATTGGTACAACAGCACAATCATGTTCTCGTAGGCATGGCACAATGGCAGGAAACTCAAACCCTTCTTTGACCATTTGGAAGGTATATGCTTCAAATTTTCTATTTGGGACAGAATATTATAGTGGGATAGCATTACCCCCTTCGGCGTTCCTGTCGTTCCCGAAGTATAAATAATCATCGCACAATCCTTTGCATCGTTGGCTGCACGCAAATCGTCCAGTTTCGCCTCGTCATAATGTTCCCTGCCCAATGCAATCAACTGATCCCAATAAGGATAGTCTTTGCGGTCAACAAACGTGTAGATGTCTTTCAGATTGGTGAGGCTGTCAGCAACAGACTGAACTTTCCGCATCACAATCTCGCCCTCCAGAATGACCAGTTTCGCCTCACAATGCTGCAGAATATATTGATAATCTTCAGCCGTGATCGTAGGATATATCGGCACTAAAACGGCACCGATTTGAGTCACCGCCATCTGGGTGACGGTCCACTCGGGACGGTTGGTGGAAATCACGGCCACCTTATCGCCCTTTTGGATGCCTTTCGCAATCAATGCACAACTTAACTCGTTAGCCGTCCTCTTGAATAATTGGGGAGTGTATTCATTCCATTTGTCCTTTCCTATCTTGCCTGACAAAGCCAGTTTCTGATCCGGATGACGCTCCTCGTACTGGAGCATGATGTCATAAATGCGTTTTATCTTCTTCATTTCAAATTTTGGTTAGTGATTTTCCGACGGCAAAAAAAGCATATTTTTGCCACACCACAAACGAAATGTGACCGTTCCGCCTCGCGCAACCGCCGAAAACCCGGACACAGGGACGAAATTCCCCGGACAGGGACGAAATGAAAAAGACTTGATGGTGAAACTGAAAAATTTTTATCTTTGCCGATTATTTATTTGAAGCATGCTGCATAAAAACATACCGGAATACTACGTCACGAAAGACAATATCATCTTCTTTCTGATATTCACGTTCGCATATTCACTGCTCTTTGTCAACATTTTCACCCCATTCCAAGGAGCTTGGTATAACGTCCAACACTATACACGCGCACAACTCTTCGCCGACACATTAATCATCACCACAGGCGGTTCAATCGTACTGATGATCAGCAGAATAATCATGTATCATACCCATAAGAAAAAACCAATCAGCCAAATACAATATTGGTTTTGGCAAATTGTAGAAGTTTTCTGTATTGCCTTTCTTTATACCTTGATTGTGCACTTCGCCACAAAGGACACCCGCGAATTTTCGGAAATCTTCGCCAGAGCTGTCATTTTCGTCCCAACCATCCTTATCATCCCTGTCATCATCACCCTACTCTACTGCGGCACCCGTGCAAAAGACGAGAAAATTTCCGCATTGGAATCCCAAAAGACCGAAACCTCTACCTTAAATAACATATATGAAAACAATGAAAATCAGAACTCTAACAACACAAGCATTCAAGAAAGCGATTTTTCATTACCAAATGATTTTTCTGAAGAAGACATGGTTTTGGACAATCATTTGACAATTGCCCCAAAAACGTCACAAGTTTATGAAAAACTGGAAATTCAGTCAGAGATTCCGGTTCCGTCTAAAATCGTCAATTTTTTTGATGAAAAAAAAGAACTCCAGCTTTCACTGCGGCTTGACCATATATATTATATAGAGTCCGCCGAAAACTACGTCAACATCTACTACCGCAACAAAGAGAACATAGAGCGTTTCACATTGCGCAGTTCCCTGAAGAAACAACAGGAGAAGCTCGAAAAGTACGGTTTCATCCGCTGCCACAGGAGCTATTTAGTCAATTTCGCCAACATTCTGCTGTTACGCAAAGACAAAGACGGGCCATATTTGGATTTTGGGGAGACTGGGCTGCAGCAGATTCCCATCTCCAAGACCTATTTGGATGCAGTAACCGCATATTTTATCCAGAACAGCGAAGAAACATAATTAAAAATGAGCAAAATAAAAGACAAATACCATTTCATTATTGATTACTTTTCAAAGGTTCAGCCTGATGTGGCCTCGGAGCTGAACTACAGCAGCGCATACGAACTGTTGGTTGCCACGATGCTGGCGGCACAATGCACCGACAAGCGCGTCAACATGGTCACGCCTGCGTTGTTCGCCGCCTATCCCACAGTATCAGATTTGGCGAAGGCAACGGAAGAGGAAATCTTATCTTACGTAAAATCAGTATCTTATCCGAACAGCAAAACCCGTCACCTGTTACAAATGGCACAGATGGTTGTCCGGGATTTCGGGGGCAAGATTCCCTGCAACATCGATGACCTGACCAAACTGCCGGGTGTAGGTCGCAAAACCGCCAATGTGGTGTTAGCCTTCGCGTACGAACAGGCAGCCATGCCTGTTGACACTCACGTCTTTCGTGTTTCGCACCGTCTCGGACTTGTCGCTGACACCGCCAAAACCCCGGAAGCTGTTGAGAAAGAGCTTGTTAAATACTTTCCTACGGAATACATCTCCCGTGCCCACCACTGGCTGCTGCTACATGGCCGCTATGTCTGCACCGCCCGCAAACCGCACTGTGAGAAGTGTGCGCTGATGAGGATTTGCGATGTGAAACGATGACTTAGACTTAGACTCAAATATTCACTGTTCACTAATCACTAAACAACATGCTGGACGACACCTACTTCATGCGGATTGCCTTGCAGGAGGCGGAGGATGCCTACGTGGAGAATGAGATTCCCGTGGGGGCGGTAGTAGTACTTGACAACCAAGTTATTGCGAAAGGTCACAATTTGACGGAAACACTGAAGGATGTGACAGCCCATGCGGAGATGATGGCTCTTACCGCTGCAGCTAACGCATTAGGAGCAAAATATCTGCAAGAATGTACACTTTATGTGACATTGGAGCCTTGCCTGATGTGTGCCGGAGCCATCGCGCACACTCAAGTCAAAACATTGGTTTTCGGTGCCGCAGATCCGAAACGAGGCTACTCCGTCTATCTGAAAGACGGCAAATTCCCATCCAAAGCGGAAATCCGACAGGGTGTACTTGCCGCTGAATGCGCTGACATCCTGAAAAAGTTCTTCGAAGAACGTCGATAGAACCTGTTAACGGGTGAAATATTTCTTTAATCTCATGGCAGCAGCACCAACTTATAATCCACCGGCAACGTGAAATTCTGCACAAACTTCTCTGGATTGACTTTCGCAGCGAAGTTGAAGAAATCGGAATAGAACACCTTGCCTTTTTCAAAAATTCGGATATTGAACGGTATCTTTCCTGAACATTTTTCCAACATCTCCTTGATTTGCAGGGCTAAAGCACCTGTTATTTCCCCGAGTTGCAGCTGCAGCTGCACACCTTTGCACATTTTCTCATAAACTTCGTACAAGGGATAAATATAGACGGGATCAATGTCATAGCGAACCACGGGCTGCTGCGTGTTTTTGTCAAGCCAGGAGTTCTGCTTTACAGAGGCATTCACGAACACACGGTTACCGACCTTCAGCAGCGGCTCATATTTTTCGAAATTCAAGCCGCGCAGGAACCAGGTCCATGTACCGTTGTTGTCCTCCAACACCACTTTTCCGTAAGGTTTCCCACTTTTCATCATACCGCTCTGCACACTGCTCACGATGCCGGCTATCATGATGCCTTTGCCACTCTGGATGACATGCGACAAAAATTCCGTATCCTCCATCTTGGACATATCCGCATTCGTAAAACTATCAATAATCACCTGGTACTCTTTCAAAGGGTGTCCGGAGATGAAGAATCCGGAAACCTCTTTTTCGTATTTGAGTTGGTCGTAATAGTTCCACGGCTCGCACTGCGGAAACACAAACGTGTCACCTATTGCGCCTGCATCCACGTCGGCCATTTCGGAGAACATGTCCATCTGCGAGGCATTCTTCTCTTTGGATGTGGCACGGGCAATCAGCATGTCAATAGTATTACGACCTTTGTCGCCAACGATGAAATATTGTGCACGGTGGATGTCTTTGAAACAGTCGAACGCACCAGCGTATGCCAAAGCCTCAAGGCAACGCTTGTTACAACTACCAAGGTTCACACGTTCAAAGAAGTCCATAATGCTGGTATATGGACCGTGGGCGTTGCGTTCTTCCACGATGCTGGTAGCCGCGCTGAAACCGACCCCTTTCAACGCCGCAAGTCCGAAACGGATATCGCCGTCCTTATTGACCGTGAACGTTTGGTCCGATTCATTGATATCCGGTCCCTTGACGGTGATGCCGCTCTTCTGGCAGTCATCAATAAAGACAGTGATTTTCTTGATGTCGGTAACGCTGTTCGTCAAGTTGGCGGCCATGAACTCGGCACGGTAATGCGCTTTGAGATAGGCAGTCTGGTACGCGACCCACGAGTAACAGGTGGCGTGCGACTTGTTGAAGGCATACGAAGCGAACTTCTCCCAGTCTGCCCAGATCTTCTCCAACGTTTTCTCGTCGTGACCGTTGGCCTTGCCGCCATCGATAAACTTGGGTTTCAACGCATCCAGCTTGTCTTTCAGCTTCTTACCCATCGCTTTACGCAGCGTGTCGGACTCGCCACGGGTGAAGTTGGCCAACAAGCGCGACAGCAGCATCACCTGCTCCTGATAGACCGTAATGCCGTAGGTGTCTTTCAAATACTTTTCCATCACAGGAATGTCATACTCGATTTTCTCACGTCCCTGCTTGCGGTCGATGAACTGCGGAATGTAGTCCATGGGACCTGGACGATAGAGGGCGTTCATAGCGATAAGATCCTCAAACGTAGAGGGTTGTAGCTCTCGTAGATACTTTTGCATACCGCCGGATTCGAACTGGAACGTGCCCACCGTGTCGCCATCACAGAAAAGTTGGTATGTTTCAGGGTCATCCAGCGGAATATGGTCAATGTCGATGTCTATTCCTTTGGATTTCTTGATGTTAGACAAAGCCTCTTTGAGGATGGTGAGTGTTGAGAGGCCGAGGAAATCCATTTTGATGAGGCCGACATCTTCAATGACCGAGCCCTCGTACTGCGTGACGATGATGTCCTCTTTGGACTCCTTGTCTTCCACGGTGGAGAGTGGCGCGAACTTGGTGAGGTCGTCGGCGCCGATGATGACGCCGCAGGCGTGGATGCCCACCTGGCGTACCGTACCTTCCAACTGTGAAGCGTAGTCGATGATGTCGTGAATTTGCGGACTTTTGTCGTATTCAGCCTTGAACTCGGGCACACACGCAAGGCAATTCTTGATATTCACTTTCGGAGCCTTGTGAGTCTTCGGGTCTTCCGGCAATTTCGCAGGAATCATCTTGGTGAGCTTGTCAGACTCGGCAATGGGCAGATCATGGACGCGGGCCACATCCTTAATACTCGATTTAGTGGCCATAGTACCGTAAGTGATGATATGTGCCACTTTCTCTTTACCGTACTTTTTTGTAATCCAGTCCAAAATCTTGTATCGGCCCTCATCGTCGAAGTCCACGTCAATATCAGGCAGAGAGATACGGTCTGGGTTGAGGAACCGCTCGAACAGCAAGTCATATTTCAACGGATCGACATCGGTGATTCCAAGACAGTAGGCGACTACCGAGCCTGCCGCAGAACCACGTCCGGGACCAACAGAGACACCCATTTTGCGGGCCGCCGCGATGAAGTCTTGCACGATAAGGAAGTAGCCAGGGAAGCCCATGTTGCGCATCACGCTTAACTCGAACTCGATGCGTTCGAGAATTTCGGGATCCACGGGGTCTCCGTAACGTATTACGGCACCCTCCATAGTCAGCTTTTTCAGGTAGTCAGCCTCCAATTTGATACGATAGACACGCTCCAGGCCACCTAATTTCTCAATACGGCCTTCCCCACCCTCTCCGCTCTCAAACTCGACTCGCAAATCCTCTTCGGAGAAATGCTGCTTGTAACTCTCCACCGTTCCGAAATCCTCAGGAATCTCAAACACCGGCATAATAGGCGCATGTTTCAGCGGATAGACCTCCACTTTATCCACAATCTCTTGTGTGTTAGCCAATGCCTCGGGAACATCCTCGAAAATGGCGGCCATCTCTTCAGGTGTTTTCAGCCATTCCTGCTTTGTGTAGTGCATGCGGTCTGTGTCGGTGAACTTCTTACCCGTGCTAAGGCATATCAAACGGTCGTGCGCCTCACCATCTTCCTCATTCACAAAATGAACATCGTTGGTGGCAATGACTTTGGTATTCGTTTCGGCTGCCAATTTCAAAATCCCTTCGTTGGCGATGATTTGTTGCTCGTACACATTCCTGTCTCCGCCCGGTTTATCGGTCTTATGTCTTTGTATTTCAAGGTAATAATCGTCCCCAAAGATGTTTTTGAACCACAATACTGCCTCTTTGGCTTTTTCAAAGTTACCGTCAGTGATATTGCGCGGCACCTCGCCGGCAAGACATGCGGAGGAGACAATCAATCCCTCATGATATTCCTCCAGCAGGGCGCGGTCTATGCGCGGACGGTAATATTTTCCGTCAATCCACGCTTGCGAGACGATTTTGCAGAGGTTATGGTATCCTTTCTCATTCTTGGCGAGTATAATCAAATGGTAACCGCTGCCGTTCTCCTTATGCTCATGCACAAGACGACTACCTTCGGGATTTGTATTCGTTTTGCGCGCCACGTATGCCTCACAACCAAAAATGGGTTTGAACATTTTCTGCCTAAGATCGGTGAGTTTATTCTGAAATTCCGCGATTTTTGACTCGTCCGTCAGCTCCGAAATCTGTTTCTCCAACTCTTTAATTTCGTCCTTCACTTTCCCATTCTTTTTGCTGACGACATCGAAAAATTCTTTGATACCGTACATCACGCCATGGTCAGTCACAGCCATGGCGTTCATGCCGTTCGCCAGACACTTGTCCACCAACGCGGTGATGTCGGACATGCCGTCGAGAATAGAATATTGCGTATGTACATGCAGATGAGTGAACTTGCTCATAGTCAATGGTTTTTTAGGTTTTCGGAATCAAAATTCGGAAAATGCAAAGGTACATTTTTTTCGGGAAATAATCCGTAGGACTGCAACGGAGGCAACATTAGATATTGGCGGTTAACATGAAGTTCTAAAACCAACAGCTAAAGTTCATCTCCTGTAGATGTCATTGTGTTAAAAATGAAAAATCTCCTCCAGCTTCGGATTTTGAAGGATATCCGAACAGAATACTAATTCGGGGAAAAGCGGGAGGTTGTGTCGGCGAACCTCCGACAAA
Organism: Bacteroidales bacterium; assembly: GCA_016282395.1. Lineage (GTDB taxonomy): Bacteria > Bacteroidota > Bacteroidia > Bacteroidales > WCHB1-69 > F23-D06. Next base: position 4,694 of record JAEEKL010000033.1, on the reverse strand, counting down.
TCGATATGCAGTGCTTGTTTATAAAGAAACAAAACCAATTCGGTACAATAAAAGGCGGTGCTGTCCTCCGAGTCAAACTGACTGTCAAAAAGCGGATGACGGCCATAGATATCCTTTCCCCTTTGAAGAAGTCGCGATGTATCTTCGGGCGTGACAGGATACCGGTAAACACCGCCCTTTACTGCGCGGTCGCTGCGGAAGAAAGTGCCGATAGGTTCCAACTTCACGCTATCCTTCTCTTGTTTTGTGTTGCGCTCGTTGGGTACGGCATGAAGGACCATCCAATGTCCATCCACATTTATCACCATCCCCACATGGGTGTAGTCGCTCTTGCGGTCAAAGGTGGTGACGGCGCGGCTCTCCCGACTCTCCCCACGACGAAAAACGAGGTCGCCGGTCTGCAACTGCACCGAGTTGGGCAGAACATATTCAGCGACCCGACCACCACGGTGGCAACTCGTTGTCATCAAGCATATTAAAAAAAACAAAAGTAGAAACAGCCCGTAAGCCATTCCAACCCTCTTCTTCCTACAACAGGAGTTTAGATGCGGATTTTCCACTTGCCGTCAACTTTCGACAATTTAACTTTGTCGGTTGTTTCCTTAGGATTCTTGTTCAGCGTGTTTGTTGCAGTTTTTTTCACCTCAACCACAGCACTCTCGCCATCCTCGGAAATCGTCTCGGAAAGGACTTCATAGCTCAAAACCTTGTATTCAACATCTTTCAGTTTTTTTGCATAGCCATCAATATCCTCCTTGTCGGTCAGTTCCGTATAAGAGATCGCCTTTTCATAATCTCCTGAAGATAATGCATCAAGATAGGACTTCACGACACTTGTCGGGGTGGAAGCGGAATTGCAGGTTACCAAACAAAAAACGACAACCAACGCACATAAAATAACATTCAATTTTTTCATAACATTTTTATTAAATGAACAATAAGGGTTATGGGTTATAGGTTATTGGTTATTGAAGCTTGTGTTTAGTGATTAGTGATTAGTGATTAGTATTTAGTGATTTGAGTTTTGTATTTATCATCAATATCCATTCATAATTATTTAGGGAGGAAGCCGGCGTGGAAGGTGTAGGGTAACAGGGTCGCTACATTCTGAAGGTGGTAGATTTGGCCTTCTTGTCCGGCGAGGATGACCTCTATTGGATGACCGAACTTCTGTTCGTATTCAAAGAGCACCTGGCGACAACTGCCACACGGGGAGACAGGCTCCCTAAGTGGTTCGTCGGGGTTGATGGCGGTGATGGCGATCATATTGAACGGTACTTCAGGGTACATGGCCGAGGCAGAAAACGCCGCGACCCGCTCCGCACAGAGTCCGCAAGGATAGACCGCGTTTTCTTGGTTGCTGCCGGTGACAATCTTGCCGTTGTTCAAAAGAATAGCCGCGCCGACCTGAAAATGGGAATACTTCGCATACGCACGCACGGCTGCTTCCTCGGCCTGGCGCAACAAATCCTGCAAATCTTCGGGCAGTTCCTCGCGATTGTCGTACACCCGCATCTCCGTTTCTAATGTGATTTTCCTCATATATTCTGATAAATAAAAACAGGCGCAAAAATATAAAATATTTCGTTGCACGAACTTAGTTTATGCATAAACCATAGTGAAAACTTACATTTTCACCAATAGCTTTTTTCAAAAAAAGGACGAATGAATCATGCGGCCGCCTACGACACGCTACTCATCTGCGTTTTTTTGATGAACATTTTCCAAAAAGAAATCCATTCCGGCACGCAGCCTTACAAACACTTTCATTTTGGTCTTTAACATCTTTGATACCAGCCATAATCAGATCCAAACGCTGCTCGAAACACTGCTTGGTCAGAACGATTTTCGGAAATTTCTTTGTCATCCAGTGGACTGTTCAAATGTGAGACTGAAAAAAGACAATCAACCTGTCTGATGTGTTTGTTAGTTACTTGAAAAAAATGTATTTTTGCATTTTTTAACATTCCAAAGCGGATTTCACTTATGAGTCACGGCAATAAAATTAAAGCACCTGATATACTGAAAATTACTGTTATCGTTTTTAGTATTCTAACGAACTTTTGCAATTTGACATTCGCTCAGCGGCACGACAAAACGGACACCATACGTTATATATCCCCGTTCGACTTCGGGCTGGCAGAGGCGGAAACCGACAGCGCGAGATACGAGGTTCTTTATGCCACACACGCCAAAGCCGTTGAAATGGGAGCTGAAGTTTCTTACCAGGGTATCGGAACTTTGATCATCGAAGTGACTGAAACCTCACGTCCCATCCCGCTGACGCGCCACAATGACTTCGCGGGACTGCATCTGATTGTGAAAAACAGGTACAAGACACGGTATCTTTTCTCAATGACAGACACACTATGGCAAAGCATAGAATTGCCCGCTGTCGCTGTCGATTCCGGGAATTTCACCACAAACCCGCTTTTGTCGGAGGGCACATGGATGCTGTTGATAGAAGACGAACAACCATGGGTCAGCAACCGTTCCGGCCACAGTTACGGTGCCATCCGCAAAGACATACTGCTTGCCCGCGACGGCCAGGCACAGAACAGGCCAGTGGCTCCCTACTCCACGGATTCCACCCGAATGAATGTCCGGGCACACCGTACCGACGAAGGGTTGAAAACCATCACCGATCTCACCATCACTCGCGACACGACTTCCACCTCCAAGACATTCTGCTTTTCCATTATCGGAATCAACAATTTAAAAATCAGCAAATTGTCAATAAACACACCCGACACTAAAAACCTCTATGCCGATGCCGCCATCAATATCGAAAATTGTACCAATATCACGCTGGAAGACGTTACCATAGAAGGGACATATTCCCGCACGAACAATTACGGATACGGAATCCAAATGAACAACGTGTGGAACAGCCGTTTCATACGTCTTACCGCTCATGCCAACTGGGGCATTTTCGGCACTAACAATCTCAACAACACAACCTTGCGGGATTGCGACATCAACCGCTTCGACATCCACTGCTATGGACGCGATGTCTTCCTATACAACTGCAAATTCAGCAAGCTGTACAACCAGTTTTCCTCCGTTTTCGGGAGTGTGCGATTCGAGGAATGCCAGTTCACCGAGTTCATCCCTGTTCTATTCGAGCCTTCATATAATGCCTACACCCCATTCGACTTGACGTTCAAAAATTGTGTTTTCAATGCCTTTTCGTCTCGCAACTACTTGATCTCTGCGGGACAACTGGACAACATCATCAACTCCCGCCCAGAACTCGCACAGAAATGCTGGCCCAACATCAACATTCAAAACCTCATTGTGAATGTGCCCAATACTGTTTCGAAAATCATTCTCTTTAACACCAAGAAAGCCATACAAGGCATACCAGTACACCACATAGCAAACATCAAAATAGACGGATTGCATTTCCATTATTCGGACTCGGCTCATCTGGCCGATTTTGTCATCTCCAGTACTCCTGTGAAAACTGTCAAATCCATAAAATATGACATTCGCAAAGCATACCTGATTCCCTCTGATTATAAAATGAACGTGCAATCCGTTACAAAAAACATCTATCCGGGAAGCATGACATTCAACTTGCGCCGCGACAAGAACGATATCGTGAATATCACCCAATCACGCCTCAACTACAATGTCATCGAAAACTATTCGTACAACATCAACTATTCAAACTGCGATGTCGGTATGATTCGCTATAACTCCAAAAAAAGCGGGACAAAACGCAACTACAACCATTGCAACATCTATCTAAACAACAGTGATGACGCAAGATACTACATCGACAACCAGGCGACATACTTCAAATGTACGTTCATTCCCTGTAATGAGAAAATGTACATTAGCTTCTATGGGGTTAACAACGATGTCATCATTAAAAATTGTAAAACCACTCGAACAGGAAAACTTTTCTACCAAGGCCACAACGACAACATTGAGCTAAAAGGATATGTTGTAAACGGAACAGAGAAATATTGGAGGTAAACCGGCTGCTCGCATTATTTTCTGCCCCATAGGTATCCCCAAACAATTCCTTTCCTCCACTCTGGTAAAAATATTCTGACATTTTTTTATCAGAACAATTTCAAAAAAAATGTATTTTTGCACCCTGAAACTAAAAACGTGCAAAAAATGAACAAACCGACGACGGGCGAGGTGATACAGCAGGTCGCGAGCGGACTTTTCCGGAAGTTCGGCTTCGAAAAGACCTCCATGGACGACATCGCCCAGAAAGCGCACAAGGCCAAACGCTCCATCTACAACTATTTCAGCAACAAGGAGGAACTCTTCTGCACCACGGTCATCTCAGAGATCGACCATATCCAGCAACGGCTGGCGGAGACCGTGGCCGGCGATGAGCAACCCGTGCTGCCCCGCCTCCGCCAATACCTCCTCGCACGCGTGGAACTCATCGCTGAAGCCGGCACACTCCAAGTTGCCATGAAAGACAAACACCTGGAGGACAACGACTTCCGTTTCGACAACTTACGTAATCGGATGGCCGAGTTTTCAGACTGGGAACACCAGCTGTTCAAGAAGGTCTGGTACGCCAAACCGACGGACGACCCGCCCGCAACCGTCGAGCAGCAGGCCGTCGCCTTCGCCGACATGCTCAGCGTGACCCTCAACGGCCTGAGCCACACCTTCTTCGTGGAAGACAAATACGAACAGTACAAACCCTCCTACGAGATGCT
>JAEEKL010000032.1 GCA_016282395.1 Bacteroidales bacterium | reverse complement strand
GTAGAGCGGCGCGAACAGCACGATGCGGTTGCCATAGACGTTGCGTTTCAGCGTGCGGGCGCCCTCCTTGATCTCCTCCACCAGCTCGGGGTCGGTGGTGTTGATGAGCACGGCCGTCTCCTCCATCGTCAAACGGTTCTTGTTCAACGACTTGGCGATAATCTCGCGCACCCGCTCGGGCGTGCTTTCGGTCTTGTTGATAAAATCCCAGATTTCTTCCGGGTCGATAAACGGTTTCCCTATCTCATCGGGAATGCGGCATTTTTCGGGGTTAAATTGCATATTTGTAAGGGTTATTGGTTATCGGTTATTGGTTATTGAATGGTTAGAGTTTATAGGTTATTGGTTTATAGGTTAGCGTTTTAGGGTTTAGCGTTTTAGGGTTTAGCGTTTTAGGGTTTAGTGTTTTAGGGTTTAGTGTTTTAGGGTTTTAGGGTTTAGCGTTTTAGGGTTTAGCGTTTTAGTAGTTAGTGGTTTATGGGGAGTAACACCCCCCTTTAGGGGGGCAGGGGGGTTATGTTTTCGTCACAACTGCTTTTGAGGTGACATCCGGAATTTTTCCCAGCTGTCCAGACAGGGAATTGATTTCATTGACTTCGCCTTCGACGATGAGGGAGATGACGGCTACGGGGCGGTCGTGGAAGGGCAGTCCTTGCCGCGCCAACACGATGCCCGAATGCGCGGAGATGACTTCGTTCACCTGCGCAGCCGCTGCTCTGTCTGACAATAATACCGTAATGGTGCCTATTCGCTTTTCCATCAGAATTACTTTAGGATCAGGTTATTACACTTCAAGATGTCACGCGGGTATTGCGTACCCGAATGAACGCGCAAATATACAAAATATTCGGATTGTTTTACTCCAAATATTCGGACAAAAGGTTATAGTCCGCTTAGGTGTTGGGAATATTTATCGTTCAAAATTTTATCAGAAACCAAATCCTATAAGGATTCCGCCAATTAACAACCCTATCGCCATGGTTGTCAGCTTCATGATGAGAAAGTTACGTTTCGATTGTGCTATCATGGGGATGCCTGCGTGACCGTTCTGTGCTATGGAATTGGCCAGCAGAACAGAGAAGGGGATGCTGCCTTGCAGAAACAGCATTACGAAAATCAGGTGCGGACCCGAAACCGGCAAGAATCCGATACCCACTGCAATCAGCAGTAACAGCCATTTTGTCCAACTGTTGTTCTCCATAATCGTTTGCAAATCAAAATATTGGTTAAGGACACCCAACACCAAAAGCGTACCGAAAGCGTAAAGGAAAAGCTTCAGCGCATGTTGTTTGATGACATGTTCCCAAAGGTGTTCCCGGAAAAAATGGATAATCCGCTCTTTCCAGTGTCGGTCATGAGGATTTTCGTGGAGATGCTGGTGTTCTTCATGAAGAACAAAATCATGGGTTTCGGAAGTGGCTAACGTTCCAGTGGGTATTTTTTGCAAAAGCAGTCCTGTCACAAAGCCGATGACGAATAAAACGCTGGTCAATACAAGGGCTTGTTTGGGGCTTTGTGCGGCCAAAAAGAGGGCTTCATCGCCGAAAGTGGCCACCATACCGCCAATTAGCGCACCAAATGAGAGCAACCGGTGGGTGAACAGCGAGACCACCACAAAGCCGCCTGCGCATCCGGGAATAGCGCCAAGCAGGCACGCCATTGCCACCTCCGCCACAGGTTTCCCATGAATTCTCTTGAAAATGCGCCCTGACGAGGAAATATTGATGGACTCCACCACCGCCATCAGCAACAACACCAACAACGTGATGGACACCGACTCCTTTATCACTTCCCATAATATTCCCCACAAATCCGCCATCACACAGCTTCAATAACCCATAACCAATAACCCATAACCATTTTAAAGATTCAGATTCTTCGCAATGGTGGGATCCGTCTTTTTCGCGCCCCACACTTTGGCGGAGATGTCGTGTGCCTCCTTTGGGGTGAGGAGGTCGTAATGCTCCATGGCGCGCTGCACGAAAATACACTGTTGGATCTGTGCTTTGTCCGTGACAACGGCTTCGGCGAGGGCTTTGCAAGATGGGTAGCCGCAAAGGTGACAATCCACTTGTGGCAAGTTCTGGTTGATTTCGAACGCCCGTTTCATTTTCTGCATGGCCGCCGCCACATTGTCATCCATCTTATCCATAGAACGCGGCTCCACCTCGCTGACATGCCGTTTATCGGCTAAATAGTCGAAATAGTTGAGCAGATCGTTGTCCTCGCTATCGACTTCGTCAGAGCACTTTTGCATCCGTTTACGCTGGCGTTCGATCATGAGGAAGCGGTTCTCGGCCGTGAGGATGCCGCCGCAGCAGCTGCCATCGCAGGCGCGAAGTTCCAAGAAATCAATGTCTTGAATGTCCTCGTCTTCCACTTTCTCCAAAAATTCGGAGACATTATGGATATCGTCAATGGCCAGGTTGCGTCCGATGCGCAGCATCTTGGTCTCCCCGCCCGTGAGCGGATAGGTGATGCTGGCTTTCGACAGCCGGTGGAAACGTATTGATTCGTCACACATTTTGTATTCACCGGTCTTGATTACGCGCAACACCTTGCTGTACAGATAGTTCATGTTGATTACACCCGATACGGGGGATTTTTCCTCGCCGACGGGACTTTTGATGGCGGCAATCTTCGCGGCGCACGGCGACACATAGAAAATGCCGATGTCTTCCTGTTTCACCCCTTTTTCCGTCAGACTTTTCTTGATATACTCGGCCGTCATGTCGAACGGGGCCTTCACAAGATAGATATTGTCCACCAGCACTGGGAATTTCACTTGGATAAGACGCACTATTGCCGGGCAGAATGACGAGATGACCGGTTTTTCGCAAGGGGCATTCCCGTTTTCGAGGTCTCTGCGGATATATTCCTTGATGAAATCCACACTTTTTTCCACTTCGTAGATATCTTTGAAACCGAGGTGGAGCAATGCCGAAAGGATGGTGCGCTCGCGGATTTTCTCCTCAAACTGGGCCAGAAAGATGGACGGCACCAGCAAAACCGGATACTTGTAATCGTAAATGGTCTGAAAGTCATCCTGTTCGATATAGATGGCGTTCATCGGGCAGGCCACATAGCATCGCCCGCAATCAACGCAACGGTTCGGGTCAAGCACAGGATGCCCGTCCTCAACATGGATGGCGCTGGTGGGGCACACGCCCGTGCAGTGCGAGCATCCGATACAGAGGTCATATTTGAATTTTAGTGCGTGGTGGAAATCTTCGGCCATAGTTTTAAAGGTTATGGGTTATGGGTTATAGGTTATAGAAGGTTTAGAGGTTTAGAGGTTTAGAGGTTAGAAGGTTAACGGGTTAAGGGACGTTGTAGAGACGCGCCATGGCACGTCTCTACTGGAAATAGTTGATGAATTCGATGGTGGTTCCTTTGCCGACCTCGGAGGTGATGTTAAGGGAGTCGGAGTTGTTTTTGATGTTGGGAAGGCCCATGCCGGCACCGAAGCCCATCTCCCTGACTTTCTGGGAGGCGGTGGAGTAGCCTTTCTGCATGGCCTTGTCAATGTCCGGAATGCCAGGGCCTTCGTCGGCAAGGACGATTTTCACGTGGTCCTCTTCCAAATCCACGAAGATGTCGCCACGGTAAGCGTGTGCCACTATGTTGACTTCCGCTTCATACAATGCCACGACAGTCTTCTTGACGATTTCGGGACTCACCCCGATTTTCTTGAGCATCCGTTTCACCTGACTGGATGTGGAACCTGCGTTGGTGAAATCTCCGCCTTCAACATGATATTCAAAATTCATAATGTAAGATTTTGGTTCATAATAGGTTAATATACTGCCGGCAAGCCAGCGTTGTATAAGATGCCGGCGGTCTTGTACATGGAAAATTCCGTGCGGATAATCACCATGTCGTTGTCTTCTGCCAGCTCCTTCATCTCCTCCGTCACCTCTTTGCCGCGCACAATCAGCAGATAGCTGATGTCCGACATCTCGCATGTCCGGATGGACTGCAGGTTGCTTAAACCAGTGAGTAACAGAAGGTTGTTGATGTCTTTCAGGGTGAGTACATCGCTCATCAAATCAGAGGCGAACACACTTTCAATCTGATGATCCAAATAATCATCGCCACAAATAACCTCGCCATTAACCAGCGTTTTAATTTCTTCGAGTGTCATTTCTAAATTCTTTTCTATAAATGTTTTT
>JAEEKL010000003.1 GCA_016282395.1 Bacteroidales bacterium | reverse complement strand
GGAAGAACGCAAAATCCAGCATCTCTTCCGCCGTCCAGAAGTGACCAAGCTCATCAAAAAATCCAACGACTTCGGTGCCGGCGGCGTGAGTGTGGCCATCGGTGAACTGGCCGATGGACTGGTCATCGATTTGGACACTGTCCGCACGAAATATAATGGCCTTAACGGTTCGGAGGTCGCCATCAGTGAGTCGCAGGAGCGCATGAGCGTGGTGGTTGCCCCCGACGACGTGGAAACCTTCTTCCAATACTGTCGCGAAGAGAACTTGGAAGCTAACATCATCGCCAAGGTGACCGACAATAACCGCCTGACGATGATGTGGCGCGGCAAGACCATCGTGGATCTCAGCCGTGACTTCATCAACACCAACGGCGTGCGGCAGAAGGTGACCGCCAAAATTGCTTCCGTGGAGAACGGTGTGATGAAATCCGCTGATATTCAAGGGAAAACGATGCAGGAGAAATGGCACAGTTGCCTCACCAACCCGAACGTAGCTTCCCAAAAGGGCCTTATCGAGATGTTCGACGCCACTATTGGGGCTTCCACAGTGCTGATGCCATTTGGCGGTAAAGACCAGATGACGGAAGCGCAGGTGAGCGCACAGAAACTGCCTGTACTGCACGGACATACAAATCTCGCCTCTATCATGGCATTCGGCTACAACCCGTTTATCGCCATCCGTTCCCCGTATCATGCAGGCGTGATGGCCGTTTTGGAGGCCATGTCGAAAATTGTGGCTGCCGGCGGCGACTATCACAAAATCCGTTTCACCTTCCAGGAATATTTCGAGAAACTCGGCAAGGAGCCAACCCGTTGGGGCAAACCGCTTTCCGCACTGTTGGGCGCTTTCTGGATGCAGAAAGAGTTCGGACTTGCTTCTTTGGGTGGCAAGGACTCCATGAGCGGCACCTTCAAAGATATGCACGTGCCGCCCACCATTGTCTCTTTCGCCATCACTACGGAGAATTCCGACCACATCATTTCGCCGGAATTCAAGCAGAAAGACAATTATATTTACTTCATAGAAAACAAGTTAGAAAACGATATCCCGAATATCCAGCACACTGCCGAGATATTCGATTTCGTACGCAAAAACATTTTGGATCAAAAGATAGTTTCCGCCTTCACATTACAATTCGGTGGCATTGCGGAAGCATTGGCCAAGATGAGCTTCGGCAATGACTTGGGCTTTGATATCCAGACTGATAAAGAGTTGTTTGCATACGGTTACGGCAGCTTCATCGTGGAAACCACCGAGAAACTGAATGCGCCATTCGCCATCGAGTTGGGTAAGGTCGCTGACGACTTCATTGTTAACGGCGAGAAACTCGACAAATCAGCGTTATTGGCTGCCTGGCGCGGTTTCTACAGCAAGCTCTATCCGCAGACCGCCCCGAACGAGACCACATCCGTGGGTGCGGAGTTCACTCGCAACGCGCAGAATAACCATTTCGAACCTGCCACGAAAGTAAGCAAACCGAAGGTGATTCTGCCTGTGTTCCCCGGTACCAACTGCGACTACGACACGGCGAAAGCTTTCGAGGATGCCGGTGCGGAAACCCGCATCTTGGTCTTCAAGAATCTGGACGAGGCGGCCATCGAACACTCCATTGACGAGTTAGCGGCGGCCATCCGCGATTCGCAGATACTCGCGCTCTCCGGCGGTTTCAGCTTGGGTGACGAGCCCGATGGCAGCGGAAAGTTCATCGCCAACGTACTCATCAGTCCGAAGGTCAAAGCAGCCGTAGAAGATCTGTTAGCCCGTAAATGTCTGGTGCTCGGCATCTGCAACGGCTTTCAGGCACTCGTCAAGTCGGGACTGCTTCCGTTCGGAAAGCTCGGTGACGTAACGCCAAACTCCCCAACTCTCTACCGTAACAACATCAACCGCCACATCTCGCGCATCGTGCGCACCCGTGTGGCCTGCACCAACTCTCCGTGGCTCAGCTCGTTCCGCGAGGGCGACATCCACCAGATTGCGGTCAGCCACGGCGAGGGCAAGTTCGTGGTATCGGAGAAGCTGGCCAAACAGCTCTTCGAGAACGGTCAGGTGGCGTTCCAGTATTGCGACGAAGCTGGAAACGTGAGTATGGATCCCGAGGACAACCCCAACGGTTCCTTCTACGCCATCGAGGGCATCGTCTCCGACAACGGTCTGATTCTCGGTAAGATAAGCCACAGCGAACGCAAAGGACGCAACCTCTACAAAAACATCAGCGGAAACAAGGAGCAAGACATCTTTGCGAACGCGGTGGCGTATTTCGGACGATGAAAGACGATGAGACGATGAAAAGCGATGATGAGATAAATATGGTACCGTCTGCTCACTGCTCACTAATCACTAATCACCAATACACCAACTTCAATAACCAATAACCCATAACCAATAACCATTCAAAAAAATGCGAATCAACGACATAGAATACCTCGAAGTGACGGTTTTTGATGTCCGGTCGTCCACACAGGCGATGGAGGCGTTTTCTATGATTCTGGTGGACAAGGCCAATATCACCCACTATGTGCCCATCATCATTGGGTTGAACGAGGCACGGGCAATTTTAGGCGAACTGCATAAGAGGCTTCCGCAACGGCCCCTCACCCATGCATTGTTTGTTGATTTGATTGCCAACAACATTCCCGACTACAACATTGAGTTTGTCTCTGTTAACGAGTTCAGTCAGGGAATCTATTACGCCTCCATCGTCATTCAAACCCCGACAGAAACCTACTTTGAGGTTGATGCACGTCCATCGGATGCTGTGGCCATCGCCTTGTGCGCCGGAGTGCCTATCTATTTTAACAAGATTCTTTTTGAAGAACAGATGCAAATTGCCGTAAAATCACCTGATTATAAAGAGGAGATTTCCTCTATGAGCGATTTAGGAATTGGAGATTCTTCAAGCGTGACAGCTAAAACAGAATGGGGAGCCCTTTCCATAACAGAGTTGAAAGAGCTACTACAGAATGCTGTTGAAGAGGAGAATTATGAGCTGGCGGCGAAGATTCAGGAGGAGATTGACAAACGCGACAAGACGATGAGACGATAAGGTGACATCCCTTGGCGCAAGTACTCGGCAATCTCGGCTGGGTCAGAATTCGTCCCAATTGTCTTCACATATCTTGATGCGCCTTTTTTCTTTTCGATCACGATCACTGTCGTAACCAGATCTGTTGTCTACAAAGATTCCGTCGGCGTGCAGAAAAGGTTCGATTCTTTGGTTCGCATTCAACGCGTCAATGTTGTCATGGGCACTTCTCTTGGTCGATTCTTCGCTATCTGTTGCCATAGGAAGCACAAACTCCCCGCCATGGTCATCAACCCCACCATGTGTCCATCAGAGACGTTGTCGAACCATCTTGGTAAACAGAAGAACTACGTCACCAAGAAGGAATACCAGTTTATCGGTATCGACCTCGCCAAATCCGATGACTTCGAGCGCAAGCTGTTTGACAAACTGCCTTGCGACGACACCCTGCTCCACATCGCCCTTTCCACCGACGATGAACTCCCCGGAGACTATCATTGTCTTGAAGAATTACTCCAATGCCAAAATTTCAACTGTTTCGACCAGCAGGGACACCGTTTCGCAGGAGTAAAATATCACGTCTGATTATTGAACGGACAAAGAGTATGGGAATGTGAGTGGATTTTGAGGAAGTTGGGAGTGTTCATCATATTCAATTAAGATGATTCCAAATGATGTTTTTTATAAAAAATCCCAACAATTGCAAACGAGGTGAAAAAAAATTTTTTTTTGTGGCTTAATTTTAAACCAAACAGGTGTTGTTCAGTCAACTTTGTTTTTGTGACTTTAAATCATGGCTTTTGTGAATTTTTCCCGAAAAATAACGGTTTCCAAGATGTTTTTGCTGACAATGGTGATGCTGTTGTCGGTTTTTTGTGTGATGGCGCAACCTCCGGGCGGCGGATACCCCGGCGGACGGCCTCCCGGAGGTTATCCTGGTCGTCCCCCGATGGGCGGCGACCGCGGCGGTTGGAATCAGCAACAACCGCAGCAGAGTCCCACAGTAAAACCGAAGAAAAAAGTGCGAGAGGGCGCCACGTTCAAAGTGGTCGGACTTCTCCGCGACTCCGTTGCGGGAACCCCGTTGGCATACGCCAATGTGGCGGTGCTTGATGCCGAAGATTCCATGCTCATCAAGGGGACTTCCGCCAACAGCAACGGCTATTTCGAAATTGAAGGCATCCCGCAGGGAGAGTGCATTTTGCGCGTCTGGACATTCAATTACACGCCCCGGCACATTCCTTTTACGGTGAAAAACAACACGAATCTGGATGTCATCCGTCTGATGCCGATTTCCACCACCCTGGGGGAGGTGACCATCAAAGGGGAAAAGCCGATTTACGCTATGGACGGCGAAAAGCTCGTCTATAACGTCAGCGAAGACGCGTCCATCCAGACGGGCACTACCGAGGATGCTTTGCAGAACGCACCCGGTGTGGAGGTCGATGTGGAAGGCAACATCACCTTGCGCGGCGTGTCAAGCGTGGAAATCTGGATCAATGACAAACCGTCCAAACTCACCGAGGAGAACCTCAAAACATATTTGCAGACACTGCCCGCCAACGCGCTGGAACGCATCGAGGCCATCACCAATCCGTCCGCGAAATATGCCACCGATGCCGAGGCGGTGATCAACATCGTCACTTCGGCGCACGTCAAGAGCAATCAGTTCGTGAGTTTCGGTGTCAACGGTTCCTCGCAGCCTTTCATTTCCCCCTGGGTCAGTTACATGTGGACGAAGGAGAAGCTGAGTGTCAATCTGTTCGTTTCGGGGCGGTACAGCGCGAGACGCAACGCATCGGAGTCCAGCTCCTACCAGCGGCGCGATGCGGCCGTCGCCGGCGAGTATGACACCACATGGTCGAATCTCAACGCCCAGAAGGATACCAATCGCAGCGGAAGCGCCAACTTCTTTCTCGGCATCAACTACGAGATTGACTCCACCAGCGAGATTTCCTTCGACTGTGGCGGCTTCTATAACAATAACAACAGCCGATATGCCGCATTGCGGAAACAGACCTATTATTATCTCGATTCCATGCCGCCTTTCTCTCTGGATTACATCGACACCTCTTTCAGCAAGACCTTGGGATGGTCGGTGATGTCACACGCCGGGATTGATTACACCAAAAAGTTCGACAACAGTGGGCATAACCTGCGCATCGGCCTCAACGGGCGGTTCTCGCACAACGCCAGCGACCAGTGGTTCAACCGCGAGTATGAAACCTACTACGATTTGAACGAGCACCGCTATTTGCTCACCCGCAGTTACCGCTACGGTGCCGATTTGGATGCTCGTTACAATCGGCCGTACAGTGAAAACGGGGAGATGAGTTATGGTCTGCGCACCAGCCATTTCCAGATGAGCAACGATTACAAGCGTTACAACGACCTGGAAGGCACGCTGATAGACACCCTGCGCACGTACCATTTCAACGGGGGCTCAACCAACGTGAACGCTGATGTGAACTGGACACACCGCTGGGGCGGTTTCACCCTCAGTACAGGGTTGGGGTTAGGCTTGTTGCGCGATGCTTACGAATATGTCAGCGACATGCCCTTCGCCGACAAGGGCGCCCCGCTGTTCTTCTCCGCCCGACCGTCTATCCACCTCACGTACCGCACCAAAAACATGCACAACATAAAGCTCAACTATTCCATGCGCATGTTTCACCCCGGCGAGGAGGACTTGAGCCAATATCGCCGTTATGGTGACAACAGCTATTCAACAGGAAATCCCGATGGGTTGAAGAGTGGCTTCACCCATAGTCTCGAAGCCGGTTGGCAGAAATATTTCAACAAGTTCGGCAATGTGGGCGTGGAAATGTACGGCCGGTTGAGTACTAATGAAATCAGTTCGTTGACCGACTCCGAATACGACCAATATCTGGATCGCGTGGTCAGCTACTCGATACCGTACAACATGGGAACATCGTGGCGATATGGCGCATCCTTGAATGCCACTTACCGTCCAACAGGATTCGTCAACCTGCGGCTCTATGCCAATGTTTATGACTACGGTTACAAGATGGAATACGACCGTGACGGTGTGCATCAGCTCGACCAGCGAGACAAGTGGTCGTGGAGTGTGCGCCTGAATTTTTGGGCGAAGGCTTTCGACTGGCTGCAGTTCACTGTGTCGGGCAACTACACTTCCCCGACCCTCAGTTTGATGAGCGAACGGAAAGCGCGTTACTGGTTGAATTTCGGACTCCGCAGCGACCTTTTCAAACGTAAATTGTCGCTTTTTGTCAACGTGCAGGATATTTTCAACTGGGGCGCCCGTTTCGGCTCAGGGTCTGAAAGCACGAACCCTTACTATTTGAGCAACAATACCAACAAGATGATGAACAGCCGTTATATTTCCGCTGGCATCACGTTGCGTTTCGGTAAGATGGAGTTGGAAAAGAAAGTTCAGGAGGGCGACAGTGCAACGGGCGACACGCTATAAATACAGATAGAGGGTAATTGTAAGGTTTTAAATGCAAAAAAAACGGGCACGTCAGTGGTGATTGCGTGCCCGTTTTGTTTAGCCAAATCCGCCGTCTTATTTCGTGGCATCAATGGCCTGTTTGATCAGCTGGAAGGTGCGCTCCGGATCGTTGTCCAAGCCCATGGAGAAGCGGATGAGGCCTTCGCTCATGCCCATCTCGTGTTGGATGTCTTCGGGAACCTCGGAAGAGGTGGATTTGCCGGAGTTGCTGAACAGGGTCTTGAAATAGCCGAGGCTGACGGCGAGGTAGCCCACGCCCAGTTCCTGCATCTTCTCCATGATGGCGCTGGCTCTCTCGGCCGTGCCCATGTCGATGGAGATCATGCCGCCGAAGCCGTCCCAATCGTTCATCCTCGCTTTGAACCGATAGTGGTCGGGCTGCTCGGGCAGACCCGGATAGTTGTACTTGATGCCGGTCTCTTTGAAGCGTTTGGCCAGATACATG
>JAEEKL010000002.1 GCA_016282395.1 Bacteroidales bacterium | reverse complement strand
CTACCTCACCGTCAATACTATAATATATAATGACGAGCTGCCGCGGATGCATGAACTTCTGGATGCGGCAAAATCGTGCGGGGTCACCGCCATCATCGCCTCCGACATGGCCGTCATCCAATACGCCCGCGAAATCGGCATAGAAATCCACCTCTCCACGCAGTGCAATGTCACCAACGTGGAGGCCGTGCGCTACTACGCCCAGTTCGCTGATGTGGTTGTTCTCGGACGCGAATGTACGCTGCAACAAATCGCAGATATCTGTAAAGAGATTGGAGCACAGCAAATCACAGGGCCTCGCGGTGAACTCGTCAAAATCGAGGTTTTCATTCACGGGGCGCTCTGCATGGCGGTCTCCGGCCGTTGCTACCTCAGCCTCGACAACTACAACTCGCCCGCCAACCGCGGTGCGTGCCTGCAACCGTGTCGCCGCGCCTACGAGGTTCGCGACATCGAGGACGGACTCGAACTGAAGGTTGATAACCCTTACATCTTCTCGCCCAAAGACTTATGCACCATCGGTTACCTTGACAAAATTGTGCGCGCCGGTGTCTCGATACTGAAAATCGAAGGCCGCGGACGTTCGCCGGAATACGTGAAAATGGTGACGGAATGCTACCACGAAGCCCTGGAATCCATTTATAACCAGACTTTTGACATTGAGAAAATCAACGATTGGATGACTCGCTTGCGCAGCGTCTATAACCGCGATTTCTGGGGCGGCTACTACCTCGGGCGGACCACTGGAGAATGGGCGGACAAATACGGTTCGCAGGCCACGCGCATGAAACGCCGTATCGGCAAGATAACCAACTACTTCAGCAAGCTCGGCGTGGCGGAGATCTGCATGGAGGAGGATGCTCTTTCGGTAGGCGATGACATGCTGATTATCGGGCCCACCACGGGTGTTTATGAGGACACTGTCACGGAAATCCGCCTTGACGACAAACCCGTGGAAAAGGTCTCCCAAGGTGTCTTCTGCTCCGTGAAAGTTAAGCAGTTAGTCCGTCGCGGCGACCAAGTCTATCGCTGGATTTGGGTAAAAGACGAATTCTGATCGCGGGAATCTACGGTTTCCTGATTTACCGATAACTGATTTTATCCGGCACGATATACGCACTCGGATAGGTCAAACGTATGTTTTCCAAGTCTCTGTATGCCTGTAGGCGCGACTGGTAGTTTCCTACGCGCACTTTGAAATAGGGCTCGTTATAAACAAGGTAAGCTTTGGTGTAAGGAAAGAGGTTGTTGAAACTGTTTTTGGCATATTCCGCCTGCGATTTGGAGTTCACCCCCGAATAGGCCGCAATCTGGATACGGTATCCGTTGATTTCCCCCACTTTCTTCCAGTTGCTGACGTAATCCTCTTGAATCCTGACAATAGCGGGCTCGATGTCATACCGCACATTCCCCTGCGCCAGTGCCACACACCAGCTGATCATAACAGCAATAATGACAAGAATCTTTCTCATAATAAATTCGCCGCAAAAATACAAAAATATTTGACGTGTGATGTGCGAGTCTAAGTCTATGTCTATGTCTAAGTCAAAGTCAAAAAAAGTTATCCCAACAGAATTTTCAGTCCTATGAGGATCAACACGATTCCGCCGACCGTCTCCGCGTAACGTCCGATTTTCGGGTTGGTGAACTTGCGAACGAAAGTGTAGGCTAAGAAGGAGACGAAAAACGAGGTAGCACCGATAGTGAGGAAAGCGCGAGTGACGTGCTCTTCGTGAATCATGGCGAAACTGAATCCCACGGCCAAGGCATCAATGCTCGTGGCCACGGCCAAAAGGATGACATTTTTCCACTTTGTAATATCCAGATGTTTGGGTTGTTCGTCTTCCTGCTTTTTGAAACTCTCTATCAGCATTTTACCGCCAATGAACAACAGAATGCCGAAAGCGATGAACGGACCGACCTTCTCCAACGGGCCCAACAGCGACTCGCCGAACAGCCATCCGATGAGCGGCATCCCACCCTGGAAAACCCCGAATGCCAAAGAAAAACGCAGCACAAACGAACGCTTCAGTTCCGGCTGCAACATCCCGATGACACAGCTGATGGCAAAACAGTCCATGGCCAAGCTCAACGACAAAAGCAATAATTCTACCCAACCCATAACTTCAATTTTAATAAGGGCGCAAAAATAAAATTTTTCCCACAGAAAAATTGTACTTTTGCACCTCTATTTGAAAAAAGACATTATGAAGAATTTCGCTGTTTTCGGAGTGGGCGGCTACGTCGCGCCACGGCACTTGAAAGCCATTAAAGAAACTGGAAACCAACTGGTTGCCGCATACGACAAATCGGACAGCGTGGGCATCATCGACAGCTATTTCCCCGAAGCGGCCTTCTTCACCGAAATGGAACTCTTCGACCGCCATGTGTCAAAGCTGAAACAGACCGAAAACCAATTGGATATCATTTCCGTATGTACGCCAAACTACCTGCACGATGCCCATACGCGCTATGCACTGCGATTGGGTGCGGACGTCATCTGCGAGAAACCGTTAGTGCTGAACCCGTGGAATGTGGATGTTTTGCAAAATGTTGAAAACGAGACGGGTAGAAAAGTGTATAACATTTTGCAGCTTCGGTTGCATCCCGCCATCAAGGCATTGAAAGAAAAAGTGGACAATGCCCCTCAAAATGTAGTATTTGATGTTGATTTAACGTATATTACATCCCGTGGTTACTGGTATTACACCAGCTGGAAAGGGAATGAAAGCAAGAGTGGCGGAATCGCAACCAACATCGGCATCCACTTTTACGACATGCTATGCTATATTTTCGGCAACGTACAGGAGAGCATCGTCCATATTGCCACCCATGACCGTGTGGCAGGCTTCATCCGCTTTGACAAGGCAAGAGTACGTTACTTCTTGAGTATCAACAAGAAGACACTACCAAAAGAAATGGTGGAAAAGGGAAAGTCAACATTCCGGCAGATTGTCATCAACGGGGAGCCGTTCGAGTTCAGCGACGGTTTCACGGATCTTCACACCGAAAGCTACCGACGGATTTTAGCGGGAGAAGGCTTCGGTCTTGACGAGGTGCGCCCGTGCATTCAAATCGTTTATGACATCCGCAACGCCACCCCGGTCGGGCTGCGGGGCGACTTCCACCCCTTAGCCAGCCTCCCGTGCGAAAACCACCCGTTCTTGAGGTAAAACATATTCGTAATTTATGTACATTTGCACCGTTTTTATTCGATACTTAAAACATTGACAGATAAACTATTACGCATTATGAATACGATGAAAGAAACGGAAGAGCAGCTCATTCAGGAGTTCGAAATGTTCGATGACTGGATGGACAAATACAACTATATTATTGAATTGGGGAAAGAATTGCCGATGATTGACCCGCAATACAAAACCGACGAATTTCTCATCAGCGGTTGTCAGTCACAGGTTTGGCTGCATCCTGAAATGCGGGACGGGTTGCTTTATTTCACTGCCGACAGCGATGCGATTATCACCAAAGGCATTGTCTATCTGCTAATTAAAGTTTTGTCTGGACATACCCCGCAGGAAATTCTCGACAATGATTTGTCCTATATTGACGCTATCGGGCTCAAAAATCATCTCTCCCCGACCCGCTCCAACGGACTGGCCTCCATGATGAAACAGATTAAATTATACGCATTAGCCTATTCTACAAAATAATTATGAAAAAAATATTTTGCTATTTATTGGTCTTAACTGGCATTCTTTGCATGGCCAGCTGTGGTACTAAAGAATGTAAATGCTTGACTTCTGACAGGTTATATCAGAATGACATTCTCGACACGAGAACTGACACCGCATTTACCGTGTATAACTATACAAAATCGGATTGCGAGCAATTCAACGAAGATGAAAAAGTTGATATGGATTCGGTCACATATATTCTTCATAAAGTCATTTGCGAGGAAAATTAATGTGAAACTTTTACAAAAGATGGGATATGGTGAGTAAAGGTGTTGCGTTAGTAACCGGTGCGGATGGTGGTATGGGTCGCATCCATGTTAGAGAATTGGCTAAAGCCGGTTATGAGGTTATAATGGCCGTAATTGACGAGAATGCGGCACATCCGGTGATGGAGGAAATCCGGCGGGAAACCAACGGCACATTGCATCTGATGGCTGTGGATCTCGGCAATTTGGCAGATATCGTGCGTTTCGCCGATGAGGTGAAGGCTCGTTTCCCTTCTTTGCAGGTTTTGTTAAACAACGCCGGTGTGCTGCCCAGCAAACCAAAGAAAAGTGTTAACAACATAGAATTAACGATGGCTGTCAACTATCTGGGACACTATACGTTAACTAATCTTTTGCATCCCATAATGGGTAACGGCACCCGCATTGTGAGCATGATTTCCCTGTCTTATTTTCTCGGTAAAATAACTCCGGATCTCTTCACCCCGAAAAGCGAAAAAGAGTACAACCGGTTCAACGCCTACGGCAGCTCCAAATTGGCGCTCTACTATTTTATGCTTGATGCCTCCGAAGCATGGAAAAAGGAAGGTATCTGCTTTAATGTTTCCGATCCTTTCATTGTGAGCACTAATATTATCCGAATGGACAACATTGTGGTGGACAAACTTTGCGACTGGTTTTTCCGCCCGTTCATCAACACACCCGAACAAGGTTCCGCCACCATGATGACTGCGGCGATAGATCCAAAATATCAAGGCGTTACGGGTATGATTTTCAAGAACTGTAAAGTGGCGAAACATAAAAAGAGATTCTATAACAACGTGGAACAGCGTCAGTTGTTGAGAACACTGACCGCACAAATTCTTGAAGACAAACACATCCAGCTATGATTATTCCGCCCTATCTTTCCCCTGGCGACACCATCGCGTTAGCCGCTCCCGCCCGGAAGATTTCCAAAGCGGAAATCCAACCAGCGGAACAATGGCTGAAAAGTGTCGGTTTTAACATTTTTTACGATGACAGACTTTTTGCGGAAGATCACCAGTTCGCTGGGGATGACCTATTACGCACCCGCTATTTCCAAGATTTGTTAGACGACGACTCCGTGAAAGCCATCTGGTGTGTGCGCGGCGGTTACGGCTCCGCCAGAATCATCGACCGGCTGGATTTCACACATTTCCGCCAACATCCGAAATGGATCTGCGGATACAGTGACATCACCGTTTTCCATAGCCACATCCAGCAAAACCTCCAGACAGCCACATTGCATGCCACCATGCCTATCAATGTTTCGGAGACAAACACACAATTACCTGTATGCCAGTCTTTTTTAGATGCCATAACCTGCAAAGACCTTTCCTACGAAATCGATTCGCATCCGTTGTCGCGACCACAGCCGTTTTCAGGAATTTTAACAGGAGGAAACCTCTCTATGCTCTACTCCCTCATCGGCTCGCCCTCCGACATCAACACCACCGGTAAAGTGCTGTTCATCGAGGATTTGGATGAATACCTATACCATATAGATCGGATGATACTCAATTTGAAACGCAGTGGAAAGTTGTCAAACATCAAGGCTCTGTTAGTCGGGCATCTGAGTGATATGCACGACAATACCGTACCGTTTGGAAAAACTGCCGAGGAGATTGTGGCCGACCACTGCCAAACGTTTGACTTTCCGTTGATATTCAACGTTCCCGCCGGTCATCTTTCAGATAATCGTGCTTTCCGCATGGGTTGCCAAATTGAAGGTCTTATCAAAGACAACAAATTTATTCTCAAAAGCTTGAATCATGATTAGTACTTTTTTGTTCAAATATATTTATCGTGTAAAGCCGATTCCCTATCCGAATCCCGAAGGCACAATTCCCAAGAGCGTATTGATGATGGCTCCGCACACCTCCATCATGGATTTCGTCATCGGGTTAGCGGCGATGCAATACTATGACCTGCACGCCAACACCATCATCAAAAAGGAGTTTTTCTTCTTCCCTTTGAATCTGTTACTGAAAAAATTAGGCGGTATTCCCGTAGATCGGAAACACACACGGAACTTCGTGGAATATGCCGCCAACGTCATCAAGGAACGGGAACGTATCACACTGATTATCTGTCCTGAAGGCACACGAAAAAAAGTGGAAAGATGGAAACGGGGCTTCTATCAGATCGCTATGGAGGCGGGAGTGCCCATCAGCCTCGGGTACATTGACTACAAGACCCGTACCTGTGGCATCATGTCCATTTTCCATCCCACAGGCGACTACGAAAAGGACATGCAGGAGATTTTAGCGCAATATTATGGGCTTGAGGGTTACCACAAAGGGAATTTCAATCTGGAAGATAAACCGCACGCTCACCCGGAGTGGTACAAACTATAAACCGGGAATTCCCGGAACAGTCTCCTTCACCACACGGATGACCTCATTCACTTGTTCGTCTGTCAGGTCAAAATAAACGGGCAGACTGATTTCGCATGCGTAATTTTTGTAAGAATTCGGGTAATCTGCCATGTTGTAACCCAAAGACTTATAAGCTGTCAGCATAGGCAGCGGAATGAAATGTACATTGGTGGCCACTTCCCGTTCCGCCATCTTCTGGATGATTTCATCACGCTGCTGCTCCGTCACATGATTCAGGAACAAGGTGAAAACATGGTAGGAGGACTTTTTTTCAGCCGTTTCATAAACAGGCATCCGAAATCTACAGTCATTCTTAAACGCCTGATAGTAAGTGTCAAAAATTTTCTTTCTCCGCGGCAGAATAACCCGGTCGTAACGGGCGAGCTCCACCAACCCCATGGCGGCGGCGATGTCTGTCATGTTGCATTTGTAACCGATAGTGCAAACATCATAGTGCCAGTTCCCAGCCTGGGTTTTGGTGAACGCATCCTTAGACTGGCCATGCAATGAGCTGACACTGAAGTCATGATGGAGTTCGTCCGGGTTGAAAGGGTCGGGAAGGGTAAGGCAAATGGCACCACCTTCAGCCGTAGTCAGATTTTTGACGGCATGGAAGGAGAATACGGTAATATCAGTCAAAGCGCCGGTTTTTTTCCCTTTATAATGCGCCCCAAAGGAGTGGGCGGCATCAGAAAGAATCAAAACACGACCCAATTTTTCCTGGATGGGATTGTTCGGATGAAATTGTTGTTTTACGGAAGGTTGTTGGATAAAATCCATGATATTGTCATAATCGCAGGGGAGACCAACGATGTCCACTGGTATGATGACTTTAGTGTGGGGGGTGATGGCATCGCGAAGATGTTCCACATCCATGAGCAGTTCGTCATTCACATCAACCATGACAGGTTTTGCACCGCAGTGCAGGACAACTGCGGCCGTGGCTGTATAGGTATAGGCGGGTATGATTACCTCGTCGCCTTGACCTACCCCGAACCAACGCAAAACGAGTTCCAGACCGGCAGATGCGGAATTGACGCACACAACACGTTGAATACCACAATATTCCGCGATTTTTTGCTCAAAGAGCTTTGTCCTCGGCCCCGTAGTAATCCATCCGGAGCGCAAGGCGGCGACAACTTCTTCAATGATTGCGTCATCGATATGGGGCGGTGAAAAAGGAATCTTCATTTTAAGGGGTGATTCGTTCTAATTTTCTAGCTTTTCGCTCTTTATTAACCTGGGATAACTCCCCGAAATCAAATGCAAGGTCGAAACAGTTCGGCGTTGCTCCCACGGCATAGTGCTGTCTGGAGAAGCCGACCCGCACACCCTTGATATTCAGTTGGATGCCATACGAAAAACCGGCCATTGTTTTTCGGGAAATCACTTTCATCTCCTGATGAACATTATGATTATAAGCCAGTTGTATGGAAAAATACTTCAAAGGTTCGATTTCAAGACCGAACACAAAATGCCGGAACAGGTTGTCCGCAAACTGAGCCACCTTAGAAGGGTATTGCGGTTCCCCGGTGATGGCATCCGTCTGAATGAAAGGGTTGTCCAATCCATAGTAACTCATATTCCAACGGTACAACGAGTGGAGGGTGATATGGTAACGAACAGGCACATGCTGGAGCCGTTGGGAAAGGGCAAACTGCAGGTCAAAAGGCAGCAGCTCGCGGTCTCCAGGCGAATAGGTTTTCAGCTGGACACCGACATTCTTGGCCAGCAAGGTGAGGGAAAGTTTTTTCTTCTCGTTATAATAACTGCCTGCCACATCTACAGCAAGTCCAAGGGAAAAGTAGGATTCATAAAAGCTGAAAATCGTCTTCAGATTAGCTCCGATGGAGAAATGCGGGGAAAGTTCCCTACCCCATCCTACCACCAACGCGTAGTCGCCGGCAGAGAATTTCCCTGTTTCGTTACCGTTCTCATCAGCACCCCGGAAAGAGCCGTAGTTGAGACCGTAAATACCAAATGCGAAACTGCCCGCTTTTGGGAAAGTGTAAGAGTACGCAGCGGAGATGGCAGTACTTTTCGTAAAATAATCCGTGAAGTTGAGCGCAAGGTTATTGTGATGGCGTTCGCTGATGAAGGAAGGATTGGCCAACATTAAGGTGGGGTCGCCGTCATGTACAGACACCAAATTGCCGCCCAAACCCATCATCCGGGAGGAATAGCTGAAATTCAAGAAGTTATAAACAAACTTCCCGCCCGTTTGCGCCTTAAGCTGCAACCCTGCGGCTATCAGCAGACATACCCATATTAGCTGTCGCTTTTTCATACGAAATCAAACTGCAAAAATAATATTTCTTTGCATTGTCCGAACAAACAAAATTCGTACCTTTGCAGCCATTTTAAAACTGACGAAACTTATATGCTCTATCCAGACAATTTTGAGGAGAAAATCGGTTTTGACATCGTGCGGCGGCTGATCCTGGAACACTGCCTAAGTCCGCAAGGGGCGGAAGCGGTGGAAAGCATGCAGTTTATGACCGACATGCTGCAGATCATGCCGGCATTGGAAGCGGTGGAAGAGTTCCGCCAATTGCTGCTTTTCGACGAACCGTTTCCCGCACAGGACTTCTACGACCTCCGCGAAACGCTGAAACGCCTTCGTATTGACGGCACCCATATCGAACTCGAAGAACTCGCCTGCTTGCGCGGATTCATCCAGTCCATGACCAACATTTTCGTCTATTTCAAGGTGCGCCATGAGGACAACCGTTACCCGCGCCTTTGGTCAATGTGCGCGGAGATGCCGCTGCAGCGCGACCTGACGAGCGCCATCAACCGCATCTTGGACGATAAAGGACAGATGCGCGACAACGCCTCCGACGAACTGGCCCACATCAAAGGAGCGATGAATCGCCTCTCCCGCGACGCAGACCGTCAAATCCGCAAAATTCTCGCCACTGCCAAGCAGGACGGCATCGTGAAGGAGGATGCCGAAATGACCATCCGTAACGGACGACTCTGTATTCCCGTCTCCGCCCAGTTCAAACGTCGTTTGCGTGGTTTCGTGCACGACGAGTCCGCCACCGGACAAACCGTTTTCATCGAACCGACGGAGGTTTTCGATGCCAACAACGAACTCAAGGAGCTGCAAAACGCCGAACAGCGCGAAATCATCCGCATCCTGACCGAAATTACCGATACCATCCGCCCACTCATCGATGACCTCCTCGACGCCCAAAAACTGATGGGCAAATACGACTTCCTTCGCGCCAAAGCCCTCTTCGCCATCGACATTGACGCTTCGGTACCCCATATTCATCCGAAAACCATGGTGCAGTGGTACCAGGCTAAACATCCTCTACTCTACCTCAACTACAAAAAACATCACAAAGAGGTGGTGCCGTTGGACATCCGATTGTTGCCTGAAAAACGGATTCTGATCATTTCCGGACCCAACGCCGGCGGCAAGTCCGTATGCCTGAAAAGCGTTGGTTTACTGCAATATATGATGCAATGCGGACTACCCGTCCCAATGCTGAGCACCTCCGACATGGGTATCTTCGAAAGTATCTTTATCGACATAGGCGATGAACAATCCATCGAGAATGATTTGAGCACATATAGCTCTCATCTTCAAAATCTTAAGATGATGGATGAAAACCTCAACGCCAAGTCGTTGTTCCTGATTGACGAATTCGGCAGCGGCACCGAGCCAACCTTGGGCGGAGCGTTAGCCGAATCGATTTTGGAACGTTACTACGATACGAAAGCATTTGGCATCATCACCACGCACTACGGCAACCTAAAGATGTTCTCCGACACGCATCCGGAAGCTGAAAACGGTGCCATGTTGTTCGACACCAATGCGTTACTTCCGCTTTTCGTCCTCAAAATCGGTAAACCCGGCAGCTCTTTCACCTACGAGATTGCCCGCCAAATCGGACTGGATCCGCAAATCATCGACAACGCCGTGCAGAAGTCCGGCACAGCGCAAATCGACTACGAACGAAAACTGGAAGAGATTGAAATCACGCAGATCGAGACGGAACAGAAGCTCAAGATGGTGCGTGCCGCCGATGACCAGTTAGCGGTAATGATTGACGAATACGCCGAGAAGTTCGCGCAACTCGACAAACAACGCAAGGAGATTCTCACTAAAGCCAAGAACCAGGCCAACTACATTGTAGATAGCGCAAACAAAATCATCGAGAACACGATTCGCGAAATCAAAGAGTCGAAAGCCAATGCGGAGAAGACCAAAGCGGCGAGGGAGGAGGTGAAATCCTTCAAAAAAGAGATGCAAAAGGAGATCGAGCATGTGGAGAAAGCGGAGGCCGAAGCCGTGAAAGCCCTCATTCCTGTCCATCGGAAAAAAACGGTGGAGAAACGACAGACTGCCGAAGAGGTGCAGGATAAGACCATCCGCGTGGGCGATTCCGTTTATATGCCTGATTCCCAGATTGCTGGCGAGGTAACCCAAATTGACGGCAACGATGCAATGATTTCCTTCCATTCGGTGAATTTCCGCACCAAGCTCGACAAACTCATCAAAATCAGCAAGAAAGAGGCGCGGAGTGTGGAAAGAGGCCACGTGTCGCAATTCAACACCGGCACCATTGCGGATGCGCTTAACAAAAAACTCGCCGATTTCAACAGCACCTTGGACGTGCGCGGACAGCGTGCCGAAGAGATGATGCACAATCTGGAAGAGTATTTGGACGAAGCCGAAATGTTAGGCGTAAATAATTTGCGCATTCTTCATGGAAAAGGAAACGGCATTTTGCGGAGTGTTGTCAGACAATATCTTGCTAAAAGACAAAATGTTGCAGAGTTTCACGATGAGATGCTTGAACTCGGTGGCGCAGGCATCACAGTAGTAAAACTGAAAAAGTAGCGGAAAATTTTTTATTTTCGCCGTTTTCTAAACGATTGAAATTATGGCTCAGAAGAAATTTGCCGTCATAGGCGCAGGTCAGTTCGGTCAGGCAAT
>JAEEKL010000031.1 GCA_016282395.1 Bacteroidales bacterium | reverse complement strand
TAGAGCACGGTGTCCTTCACCTTGACGGTCATGGGTTCGTCCTTTTTGCCGGGGCCGACTGCGATGACGGTTCCTTGTTGGGGTTTTTCCTTGGCGGTGTCGGGGATGATGATGCCGCCGGCGGTTTTCTGTTCAGCTTCTGCAGGTTTCACTAAAACTCTGTCTGCTAAAGGTTTGATTGTACTTTTCATATTGATATTTGATTTAAGTTGATATTTCTTTTTTGACGGCGGTTTTTGTTGCAAATTCCGTGCCAAAAATAGCGAAACGATGGTGAACCGATGCAAAGAGACGATGAGAGGTGAAAAAAGATAATGGTATGACAAATTGTCACTTTTGTGCATTCCGCTAAGACTAAAGCAAAACGAATGGATCGGGCAGTGCTGTTAGGTTATGTCATAATATGAGGCTGCTATTGTGTTGACAAGCGTGTTGCGGACAATCGGGCTTAACGCATAAAAAATACATCCATGTTCCGTACATAAAAAAAATGTATTTTTGCAGATTGTAACATTTGTGAAAAAGAGAGCTATTATGGATAATTTCATCGTTTCAGCGAGAAAATACAGACCTTCGACGTTTAAGTCCGTGGTGGGACAGGAGACCATCACATCAACTCTCAAGAATGCCATTCGGAACAACCAGGTGGCGCAGGCCTTCCTTTTCTGTGGCCCGCGCGGGGTGGGGAAGACCACCTGCGCCCGCATCTTCGCCAAGGCCTTGAACTGCGAACATCTCACTGACGACTTCGAGCCCTGCAACGAATGTGACTCCTGCAAAGCTTTCAATAACTCGGCCTCGTTCAATGTTTTCGAGCTGGATGCGGCTTCGAACAACTCGGTGGAGGGCATCCGCGAGCTGGTCGATCAGGTGAGGATTCCGCCGCAAGGTGCCAAGTACAAGGTCTATATCATCGATGAAGTCCACATGCTTTCGGGCGCTGCCTTCAACGCCTTCCTGAAAACGCTGGAGGAACCGCCCGCATACGCCAAGTTCATTTTGGCCACTACTGAGAAACATAAAATTCTCCCGACTATCCTTTCCCGTTGCCAAGTGTATGATTTCAAGCGGATTAATGATAACGACATTGTGCGGCATCTCCAGTTCGTGGCGCAACAGGAAGGGGTCACCGCAGAGGAGGATGCTCTGCGTGTGGTGGCGGCCAAGGCCGACGGTGCCTTGCGTGACGCACTCTCCATCTTCGACCAGTTGGTCAGCTTCTCGGGTAAGAATATCACCTACAAGGAAACAATCCAAAATCTGAACGTCTTGGATGTGGACAACTATTTTCAGGTGATGGACATCGTGTTGAGCGAGGATGTGTCGGGAGCATTACTGCTGTTAGATGACATTTTGGCAAAAGGCTTCGATGCGCAGAATTTCATATCTGGTTTGGCCACGCACATACGGAATCTGTTGCTCGCGCAGAACCCTGGCACCGTGCAGCTGCTCCAGATGTCCGACGCTATCAAGCAGAAACTGCAAGTGCAGGCACAAAAGGCGGACAGGATGCTTCTCACCCGCGCTTTGGAACTGGCCAACCAGTGCGATTTCAACTATAAGATGTCGAACAACAAGCGGCTGTCGGTGGAGTTGTGCATGATGCAGATCAATGCCAACTACGTTTATATGCGGCATCGTGCGAGGCAATCGCAGGAGCGATAACATCCCGGAAGGCGCAGGCGGTTCCGCCGAAGGCAATACCCTCGACAGGCGTATGGCCTCAGAACCTCAAATTTCCAATCAGGGTTTGCAATTTGCGGGCTTCGCACCCATCAAGCCGCTGCCCTCCATCAAAGAGGTGGTGGCGCAGACCCTCACCCTGACCCAACCTGCAACCGTTGAGACGCAAAATTTCACGTCTCAACAATCCGCAATCACCGAAACGGTGTCGCAACCTGGAACCGTAGAGACGCAAAATATTGCGTCTCCACAATCCGCAAATACAGATACGGTGTCGCAACCCGCAACCGCCGAGACGGCACCGCAACCCGCAACCGCCGAGACGCAAAAACTCGCGTCTCCACAACCAATCTCGGACGATGCAGAATCTTTCGAGGATTGCTGGAAGCAGTTGATAGATTCAATCTTCCAGAAAAAGCCGGCCTTCTATCATCAATTGTATGACTATCTGCCTGAATACGAACAAGATGTTATCACAGTGGATGTGGAGAACGACTTTCAGAAGAACCAGCTGGAGATGAGCAAACGGGCGATGCTGGAATACTGGCGCAACCATTTCCAGTTGAATGTCGATGAGATAGAGTTCGTGATCCATGAGCATGAGAGGAAAAAGGTGATTTATACGAGCGAAGACAAGGTGCAGAATATGCTGGAACAAAACCCTGCTTTGAAGGACTTCTTACAAGTGTTGAATTTTAGGATAAAGGATTGAATTAGCGATAATTAAAAATTAAACGTGGATATTATGAAAAAAGGACTACTATTTTTGATGTTAATGTCGGTTTTGACAATAGGTCATTCGCAGGCTTTTTTATATCGTGCTGCCCAGGATGCCCATCTGGACAGTGTTCGGCAGGGCTTTAATCTGCCGCAGGAGTTCACCGGTGAGGGCGTGATAATCGGTATCACCGATTGGGGCTTCGACTATACGCATCCGGTATTTTATGACACGAATATTGCGCGTTACCGAGTGTTGCGTGCATGGGATCAGTTCAAGACCTCTGGACCTGCACCGGAGGGCTATGACTATGGTACGGAATATATTGGCGCGGAAGCCCTATTGAATGCGAAATGTGACACCAGCAATGTGTATGATTATGCCTACCATGGCACGCATTGCGCCGGTATCGCCGGTGGTGCCGGGGCGGGAACCATCTATCGCGGCGTGGCCGTGGATGCGGAATACCTGTTTGTCAGTGTCAATTTGACAGACCAGAAGGTCATTGACGCGTGGCGTTGGATGTACGATGTTTCACAACAAGAGGGTAAACGTTTGGTAATCAGCATGAGCTGGGGTCTATACTATCTTGACAATATGGATGGGACTGGCCCTTTGGCTGAGGAGATGCAACGGCTCTATGACCTCGGTGTGGTCTTCGTTACCAGTGCGGGCAATAACGGCGATGAAAACGACCATCTGATGCACAACTTCACCCCGCAGGACACTATCCGCACTGCTTTCACATTCCCCAGCTCCTCCATCGGTTCCCGCATCACCATGATGAACAGCGCCAACCAACCGTTCTCGTTCTCCTTGTTTGCCATGGACAATTCCTATAATATCCTTGCGGAGACCCCATTTTATGCCACTACCGGTGAAGGTCTCGTCAACTCCATGCTGGTGGTCGGCACCGACACTATCCGCTACTGGTTCGAAGCGGAGGCCTCCAACGAGTACAACTTCCGTCCTGGGGTGCAGCTGCGTGTCTCCAAGAACGCTGGTCATAAATTAGGACTTGCGGTAGCGGCTAATGGTGGTGAGTTTCATGCCTGGAATATGGCGCTTATTGAAACCGACTACGGCAATTGGGGCGGCACCTTTGTGCAGCCAGGCCAGCATCCCGACTGGATTCAGGGTGATGCGCTCTACGGAATCAGCACCCCGGCCAATATTGACTGCTCGATTGCCGTGGCGGCCCACTCACCGCGCTACACGGCTCCGTCTGGAAATGTTGTAGGTGGTACCATCGCATCGTTCTCCAGTTCGGGTCCCGGATTCCATAGCGTCAACAAACCAGACATTTCTGCGCCAGGCAAGAACATTGTTTCCGCTATTTCCAGCTATACCAACACGTATTCAGGAACCTACGCGAAGACGATTGAATTCAACGGGCGCAACTACAGGTTCGTTTCCTTGTCAGGAACCTCCATGGCGGGACCTTTCGTGGCGGGCGTGGCTGCACTGGTCTTGCAGGTGAATCCCTATCTTTCCGCCTCCCAAGTCAAGGATATACTCCTGCAAACGGCCTATAATGACCAGTTTACGGAAGAATCGGGACCACTGCGTTTCGGCAGCGGAAAGGTGAATGCCTACCAGGCGGTGTTGTCGGCATTGACAACCGTGGGTATTGATGATTATGTTATCAATAAGGAGTCTCTGTTCACCGTTTTCCCGAACCCCACGACAGGCCAGTGCTTTGTGACGGCAAATACCGAATCTGACCAATCGTTGTGCCAACTCTTTGACCTTACGGGACGCATGGTGTCGCAAACCCTTCTCACACCCGGCGTAAACACCCTCACTTTGCAACACCTTGCGCCCGGCTGCTACGTGATGAAGATTACCGATGACGGGACGGTGGTGACGAAGAAGCTGGTAATCAACCGTTAGCCGTGGAAGATATGTCATGACGAATCTTTACGGCAGCCAAAAAACGGCACAATTTTTGTAAAACAAAAAAAATAAAGCGAAGAATAGAAACATGGGAGAATATATTCCAAACGAAGAATTAGAAAACAAGACCGTGGTGCGGAAGTACCGGGAGTTGTTGCGGGTGGTTTACCCAAGGACAACCGCGGAAGAGCGAAAGCAGATCCGTAAGGCCTTTGTGCTGGCCACGAACGCCCATTTCGGGGTGCGGCGGAAGAGCGGCGAACCCTACATCTACCATCCGATAGCGGTGGCTATGATTTGCTGTGCCGAGATGAACCTCGGGGCCACCTCTGTCATCTGCGCCCTGCTCCACGATGTGGTGGAGGACACGGATTACTCACTCGATGACATGCGCGAACGTTTCGGAGAGGTGGTCGCCAATATCATTGACGGCCTGACAAAAATTGAGGATTTGGTGGTTGATAACCAGAATGTCTCTCTTCAGGCGGAAAACTTCAAAAAGATATTCCTTTCCATGTCGAAGGATGTGCGGGTTATCCTCATCAAGTTGGCTGACCGTCTGCACAATATGCGTACGTTGGATGCCATGCCGCACGAAAAGCAGCTGAAAATAGCCTCTGAGACTTCCTATTTCTATGTTCCGTTTGCCCATCGGCTCGGTTTGTATTCCATCAAGAGCGAGTTGGAGGATTATGCTATGCGCTACACCAACCCGAGCGAATATTTCACGATTGCCGAGAAACTGAAAGAATCTGAAAAAGAGCGTTCCACGATGATTCCGGAGTTTATCGCCCCGATAAAGGCCGCTTTGGAGAAAGCGGGCATCCAGGCGGAAATCTCCAGCCGGACTAAGTCGGTTTCTTCCATCTATAATAAAATGCTCCGCAAACAGATTAATTTCGAGGATGTTTACGACATTTTCGCGGTGCGTTTTGTGTTTGACAGCCCTTTATACGAGGAATTTGATATCTGTTGGAAGATATATCGGATTATCTGTGACCTCTATAAGACCAACCCGATGCGCGACCGTAACTTCCTGACCCACCCGAAACCGAATGGCTATCAGTCGCTGCACGTGACTGCCATGAGCAAGCAAGGACGCTGGGTGGAGGTGCAGATCCGTTCCAAGCGCATGGACGAGATTGCGGAGAAGGGGTTGGCCGCCCATTACCGCTACAAGGAGGAAGGGGAAACGGATGATGCTGATGCTGAACTAGACAACCGTCTGGAAGACTGGCTGTTGAAGGCTCGCGAGATTCTTGACAGCAAGGATGCTGACGCCCTCGACTTTCTCAGTGAGGTTCGGCTCAACCTCGGACTCAAAGAAATCTACGTTTTCACTCCGAAAGGCGATATGAAGACGATGCCGCAAGGCGCGACGGTTCTTGATTTCGCCTACGCATTGCATACCAATCTCGGTGACCACTGCATCGGGGCGAAGGTTAACTATAATATCACCCCAGTCAATAAGCCGCTCAGCAACGGCGACCAAGTGGAGATCATTACTTCCAAGAAGCAGTTCCCGAAGGCGGAATGGCTGGAGTTTGTGCAGACACCTAAAGCTCGCAGAAGCATCAAGGATTTTTTCCGGAACCAGCAACACGAGCTGATTTCATCCGGAAAGTTGCTACTGAAAAAGTATTTCGATGAACTGCGGGTGGAATTCAACGAGGAGAACGTTCATAAACTGATGGATGCCTCTTTGGAGAAGAGTGCGGAGGCGTTTTGGAACAGCGTGGTTTCCAAAAAACTGTCCAAACAGAAAATTTCCAAACTGTTGTCGGTGAAGAACGCCAAGGAACTCGCCGATTTCCAAGAGAAAGTGTCTAAGGAGATTGAGAACAAACCGTTGGACCAACTCATTGAGGAACAGTTGGATGTTACCCCGAACGCTTTTTTGCTGGATGACAATTTCGAGCAGATCCAGTATGTGCTGGCCGAATGTTGCAAACCAATCCCAGGTGACTCGGTAGTTGGTTTTCAGGTGTCGGACAAACGTATTGTGGTACATCTGACCAGCTGCCCGAACGCCATAGCACAAATGTCGCGCTTCGGCAACCGCATCATTAAGACCAAGTGGCGCAAGGACCAGAATATTGCCTTCCTCTCTGGCATCAAACTCAAAGGCTTTGACCGTAAGGGTATTATCAAGGAAATGATGGATGTGGTTACCTCGCAAATGGACTTGAATATCCGGTCTTTAAACATTGAGACTAAAAACAATGTCTTCACCGGCACGCTGATGCTCTATATCCAGAGTGTCAGAACGCTGAACAACCTGATTGAGCAGTTGCGTCATATTGACCAGATGGAGTCGGTGGAACGAATTGGAAACGATGTCAGTAAATGATGAATTATAAAAGATGAAAATGTCAACCCCAATTAATCATTAAAAAAATAAAAAAAATGAAAGCGTCAGAAATTTTAGCATTCGTGGCAGGAGCTGCCGCAGCTACAGGAATCACCCTTTTGTGCACAACTGAGAAGGGTAAAGAAATCCGTCAAAAGGTGGGTGAGAAGATGACCCGCGAGGAAATTGACCGTCTCATCGCCAAGTTGAAGGAGAAACGCGCCTGTGCCCCTTCAGAAGATGACTTCAACATCGACATTGAGGACGATGATTTTGAGAATGACATGCACGATGAAGAACTGTAATGGACATTTTAGGTAGATTCACCAAGAAATCGGAACGCGGCGAGAAGACGTGGGCGGACGCGAAGACGTACTTCTCGCAACGTTACGATTTGCTGAAGTTGGAGTTTTTGGAGAAATCCACACAACTGCTGTCGGTGATTTTCTCCATGCTGATTATCATCGTATGTGCCTTGGTGGTGGTGATATACCTCTCTTCGGCTATTATCCACTGGCTGACAATGGCCATAGGCGCGGCATGGGCCTACACCATATTATGCGCTTTTTTCATCGGGGTCATCGTGTTCGTTTTTTCCAAGAAGGATGTCCTCTTCGTGAAGCCGCTCATCCGTAAATTCAGTCGTATCATGTATCCGGACGACGTGGAAGCGGTGGACACGGAGAATGTCATCAAGGATGTGGAGGACGAATATGCGTTCCAGAAAGGAGGTCCGCATGAGCGGTAAAGCCCCTATCAATAATTTGGATGACATTGCCCGCCGCAAACAGCAGCTCCGTGCTAAAATCGAGGTGCAGGAGCGAAAATTGAGCAAGGACTTGGATGCCTATCAGGACGATGTGGAAACGTTCAAGAAATTCTGGTCGGGTGTGAAGAACGTCCGTCATTTCGGACAGAACTTCAGCCTTTCGGGCATCTCGAATGCCGTTCAGGCGGTGCGTGCGCTTCCGATTGGCAAGGCGGCCAAGAAGACCACCGGTAAGGCAGGTTGGCTGACGGCTATTACTATCGGTGCCGAGGTTGTCAACTGGTTTGTCCAGCGGCGCAAACGGCGTAAGCAGAAATAGGTGTCCTTGTCACCGTGTATTGTAAAAAAAAAGAAGACTTTCAACGAAAGTCTTCTTTTTTAGTGTGGGAACTACTAGATTCGAACTAGTGACCCCCTGCTTGTAAGGCAGGTGCTCTAAACCAACTGAGCTAAGCTCCCTGTCAAAATCGCGGTGCAAAAATACACTTTTTTTTGACTTTCCCGCTCGGTTTTGATGATTTTCTTTTTCTATTGAAAATGAATGTGTTAGAAGATTACACCAGCGGAAATCCCGATATATTGCGGCTTCTGTCCGTCTTTGTTTGGAAAGAAATGCTGGAAGGAATAGCGGTAATCGACACCCACGGTGATGTATCCGAACCGCATGTCGAAGCCCGCCGTCAGTAGCACCCAATGTTTCTCGATGTTCTCTTTGCTGTAGCCAAAATCGTTTTCCGTGACCTTTAGCAGCGGTTGGTAGGAGATGCCCACTTGCGGCATGAAGGAGATCTTTTTTGTGATTCGCACATCGCCGACCGCTTTCACGGGGATGACAAGGTAGCGGTTTTCCACCAAATCGTCAGCAACGCTACCGTCCGGGAGTGTGACTTTGAACCTGTTTTTGAAATACTGGTATCCGAAACCGATTTCGCCGAAGACATACTTCCCCGCACGGAAATAGCCGCCGAAATGCACCGTTCTTGTGCCTGTCAGATAGTCCACATCGGAATAGTTGTGGACTATCGGGAACTGTGTTCCGATTTTGAATCCGACCTGGTACCACTTCTCTTTCTGTGCGCTGACAATCGTTGCTGTCATCGCCAAAACCGTTAGGATTATCCACTTTTTCATTGAGCTCTCATTTCATCATTCATTCATCGTTCATTCATCGCTTCTTCCTCTTCCATCGCCTTCGCCCGCGCAGTCTCCTTTGTGTTGAACTGGTTCATAGTGAGTTGCATTCCGACGGTCACGAAGGATTTCACAGCGCTCACGGCACGTTCGATGCAGGACTCCACGAGTTTGAGTTCCTCGGAGGAGAAACGCCCAAGCACGTAATCGACTTGGTATCCCTGGGCATAATCTTTTCCGATACCGCAGCGCATACGCGGGATGTCCGTGCGCTCAAGCGTTTCAATGATGTTGCCGATGCCGTTGTGAGTGCCTCCGCCGCCTTTGGGTTTAAGTTTGAAGATGCCCAAAGGCAGGTCGATGTCGTCGTAGATGACAAGGCAGTGGTCGACGGCGACGTTTTCTTCAGTGAGCCAGTATTTTACGGCCTTTCCGCTGAGATTCATGTAGGTGGTGGGCATGATGATCACCAACTCGCGGCCTTTAAACGAGGCGCGGGCTACGTATGCCAGACGGTCGCTCTTGAACTCCGCTTTGAAGGCCTTGGCCACAGCGTTGGCCACCTCGAAACCGTAGTTGTGGCGCGTGCCAGCATACTGTTGCTCGGCATTACCCAACCCCACAATCAGGTATCTTTTCTCATTCTCCATCCGATTCCTCGCTTTCCTTTTCTGACATGTTCACAAAAAACGAAAAATGCAATTTGCCATATCGGCGGTGGTCGTAGAATTTGGGATGTGTCGAAAAATCGTGAATGTTGGAATGCTCCATCACTAACCATCCGTCAGGGAGCAGCAGGTCATGTTCAAACACGTTGTCTATGACTTTTTCGATATTCGGGAGGTCGTAGGGCGGATCCGCGAAGATGATGTTGAACTTTTGCCGGCATGAAGCGGTATATGCGAAAGCGTCCTGGCGGATTACGGTCACTTGGTCGTTGTATTGCAGCTGGTCGATGGTTTTCTGTATAAATTTGGTACACAGCAGGTTCTCGTCAACAGCCACTACAGACAGCGCACCGCGTGAGGCGAATTCGTAGGTGATGTTGCCGGTGCCGGAAAACAGGTCCAGAACCCTCACATTGTCCAGATAAAAATAATTGTTCAGTATGTTGAACAGGCTTTCTTTGCCCATATCCATAGTCGGCCGCACCGGAAGGTTGTTCGGGGCGACAATATGGCGGCCGCGATTTTTCCCACTGATGATTCTCATGCTTTATACGATGTTCGGGTTCAGATTATGTGATTTCAGGAGTGCCGCCAGTTTCTTGTCATCCTCGGCGAAAAAGTGGATATACAAAGAAGGGCTTTGCAGATGGAATTGCGTTACAATATTATATATGTAGTACAATGTGTCGGCAGGTTCCACTAATTGAAACCGATTGGTCATAAGGATTTCCCCTTTGCGAACGGCCACCACATCCGTGAATCCCGGGTTACAGCTCACAAAAAGGGTGTCATTAGATTTTTGTTGGCATAGAAAACGGTAAAAAAGGCTGTTTTCCGAAGTCGTTTGGAATCGGAATGGCAGTCGTCCGAGGGTGTCTTTCTCGTTTTTTGTGAGAAAATAGACTGCACGGTAAGAACCGTTTTTTTCCGAATAAATCTTCCCGACATGAGAAGTGTCGAATTGAAGTTCAAGGTACTCTTTGTCGCGGGAGGAATCATAGATTTCTTCGGGGATAAGCATTGGGATGTGCCGTGCCGCAATCACGGTGACCTCGTCGGACGAGTTGAAGAACCTGGGGGCTTCGTTGGTGATAAGCGTGTTGTCGGCATAGGAGAACGACACGGATTCCATCTTTTTCCCGTTCTGCTTAAAAAACGAAAATCCATCCGGCGCAATGCGAATGGATTTGTCGTAATATTGTTCTATAAAAGGAGTCATAAGCGATATTATTCCCAACTGCCGGCGGTGCTGGCTTCGGTCAATGAACCCATGTAGATGGCTTCGTACTGGGAACGGTATTGTTCTTCTTCAGAGAGGTCGTTGTAGAAAATCTTGTTCCAGAGCTTTGTAAGAACACCAGCATTGTCCGGAGTGATAGACTTGTCCATGTTGTAGAGCATGTCATCAAGGCTCACATCAATGCGATAAACAGGGATAGTGTAGGTCTTGCTGGAGAGGGAGTCGGTCTGGATCTCGTATTTTTTCTCCTTGTTGGAGAAGGGAATGTACTGAAAATGCTTAAAGTTCTCGGCTGGGATTTTATGGTCGATGTCGAGGATTTTCTCCAAGGCGGGGACTTCAACGGTTTCCTTGCGGATGAGGCCTAATTTGAAAGCTTGTGCTTCGCTCATGGTGTCGGGGAAGTTACCGACGTTCTTTTCAATCATCACCGTGCCGTTGTTGACAAAGTCAACCAGTTTGTCGATGTCATCAGCATACACTTTGTGTACGTTCTTGTAAACAGCTTGGGCACTGCGGATAGCCAGCAGATTCTGCACGTTGGCCTCTTTGCGGAGTTGATAGACCGTTTTGAATTTTTCGGGGCGCATGATGCTGCGGGCGGCGAAAATGGCCAGAATCACCACGACAACCGCCAATAAAATAGAGATTAATCTTCTAACTTTCATAACGTTATATAACTTTTTTGTTTATTCTCCAATAAAAATTTCACCTTGCAAAAGTACGAAAAAAATGAGTACGTTTTTATTTTGCGAAAAATATTTTCAATAATCCATTGTGGATTAAAAAAGTATCCGGTGGATTCCTGCCTTATAAGGGTTTATAAGCAGCTGTTTAAGGTTTTGATAATCAGAGTCGTTCTCCACAAAATCAATGTTCTCGGTGTCCACTAACAGGATTGGGATTTGCGGGTTCTCGCGAAAGTAGGTGAGATATTTCTCCTGAATGTCGGTCAGGTATTGGATGGTGATATCTTTTTCGAAGGAACGGTTCCGCTTAGCGATTTGTCTCAGCAACCGATCAGGTTTTGTGTATAGATAGAGGATAAGGTCGGGTTTGGGAAGGAAATCGGCGATAGTGTCAAACACTTTCTTGAAAAGCGAAAACTCGTCTTTGGAAAGGTTGTTCTTGGAGAAGAGCAGGCATTTGTCAATGAAGTAGTCGCCGATGACGAAATCGGTGAAAAGGTCGCGGGCGGTGAGCAGGTTCTTGAGTTGTTGGTAGCGGTCCATGAGGAAGGTCATCTCCACAGGGAAGGCGTAGTGCTCCGGATCTTTGTAGAATTTCTCCAAGAAGGGGTTGTCGGCGAAACGCTCCAGGACGAGCTCGGCGTTCAGCTCGGATGCGAGCATGGTCGCAAGCGTGGTCTTTCCCGCGCCGATGCTGCCTTCAACCACCACATAGTTATAGGGTATCTTCATGATTTGTCAAATTTAGGTTTAATTCGTTAAGGGAAGCGAGCACAAAGTCGCGTTCAGCGATGTGCGGATGCGGAAGCGTGAGCCGTTCGTCGTGATACCGCATCCGGTCATAGTCCAGGATGTCTAAGTCGATGGTGCGGGCATGATACACGGGCTTCCCATCCTTGAGGTAGCTTTTCTGCGTCCGCCCTAATCTCCGCTCGATGGATTGCAGCCCGTCCAAAAGCGCTAACGGCCCGAGCGAGGTCTCCATCACGACGACCTGGTTCAGGAACGGGTCTGAATCAAATCCCCAAGACGGGGTCTCAATCACGGAAGAACGTTGCAAAATAGAGCCTAACTCCTTTTCAATAAGGAATCTTGCGGACTGGAGATAGAACTCGCGGTCGCCTTTGTTGCTGCCCAATCCGATTATGGCACGGTGCTGCATCTGTCCGTACGATAATGGCTTAGTTGTTGATGAAAAGCAGCGGATTAGCCGCCAACCCAGCAATCACACTCAACGATTGTGAATAATTGAGAATGTTGTTGATGATTCTTCTGGATGGTTTCTCTTTTTTGACGGTTTTCTTTATTTCAGGTGTAGAATATTTATTCATCGGCAGAAAATTTGTTTGTAATTTTTTCAATAAATGCTTAACGCGAAGCCGCCAAAAATATTGTACAGGATATCTGAAAAAAACTTATTTTTGCGGACAGAAATATGGTATTACTTTGTAATTTGAAAAGTTATGTATAATCAGGAATATGGACTTTATGTGGCGCATTGCGATGACGGTGCGCTTTCTATTCAATCGAAAATGGCCAACCGCCACGGGTTGATTGCCGGCGCGACGGGAACGGGCAAGACCGTCAGTCTGCAAGTGCTGGCTGAAACCTTCAGCCAGATAGGGGTGCCCTGCTTCATGGCCGATATGAAAGGCGACCTTTCCGGCATCAGTCAGATTGGCAAGATGAGTGGGTTCATTGAGAAACGGTTACCGGAGTTCGGACTTGAAAACCCTGAATTTCAGGCTTGTCCGGTTCGTTTTTACGATGTGTTCGGCGAGCAAGGACATCCGATCCGTGCCACTGTGTCGCAAATGGGACCGCAATTGCTCTCCCGTCTGCTTGGCCTGAACGAGACGCAGGACGGTGTGCTCAACATCGTGTTCCGCATCGCCGACGCGCGCGGTCTGATTATCATCGACCTTAAGGATCTGCGGGCGATGTTAGAGTATGTCTCCAA
This sequence comes from Bacteroidales bacterium, assembly GCA_016282395.1. Lineage (GTDB taxonomy): Bacteria > Bacteroidota > Bacteroidia > Bacteroidales > WCHB1-69 > F23-D06. The sequence continues at coordinate 688 of JAEEKL010000031.1, read as the reverse complement.
GCACGCCAAGGAGTACACGATGAAATATGGCAACGTCTCCACGGCCTCCATCGGCGCCATCCAACGGGCATTGCTGCAGTTGGAAGCGCAAGGTGCGGACAAGTTCCTCGGCGAGCCGAGCTTCGACATCTACGACCTCATCCAGACGGAGAACGGCAAGGGTGTGATGAGCGTTCTGGCTGCCGACAAGCTGATGATGCAGCCCAAACTATACAGCACCTTCCTGTTGTGGCTTCTTTCCGAGCTATATTCCACGCTCCCTGAAGTCGGCGACCTTGACAAACCGAAACTCGTTTTCTTCTTCGACGAGGCGCACACACTCTTCGAGGACACATCCAAAGCGTTGGTTGACAAGATAGAACAGGTGATTCGCCTGATCCGAAGCAAGGGTGTCGGCATCTACTTTATCTCGCAATATCCGACTGACATTCCGGACAATATCCTCGGACAGTTGGGCAACCGCATCCAACATGCGTTGCGAGCTTATACCCCCAAAGACCAGAAAGCCGTGCGCACCGCCGCCGACACGTTCCGTGCTAATCCGGCGTTCAAGACCGACGAGGCCATCATGAACTTGGAAACGGGCGAGGCGTTGGTCAGCTTCCTTGACGAAAAAGGTGCGCCGGGTATGGTGCAACGCGCGAAAATCCTCTTCCCGTTGTCGCAAATCGGGGCTATCACCGAGGGC
>JAEEKL010000269.1 GCA_016282395.1 Bacteroidales bacterium | reverse complement strand
GGTGACGGATGCTTCCATAGAGGCTTGCGAAGGCGTTGGTACTGCGCAGGTGGCGTTGCCGGTGGCGCACATCAAGTTGGCCTTGGAGGTGAGTGTTCCCGATGTGCCGCACTGCTCGCAGGACTATCCTGTCACGGTGACCGTCCGTAACTATGGTCAAGGCACTGCTGACAGTGTGTGGGCAAAAGTGAAACTGCCTGCTAACGTGGATTTCGTTAATCAGGCCGACTCCATGCTCTTCCTCGGTGACATGCCCGGCGGCATGGTGATTGACACGGTGATCAATGTGCGCAGCTATATTATCCAAAATACGGCAAGTGCCCATCCGGTGAAGGCTCAGATTTGGTACTGCGTGGAAGCAGACTCCGTGCCTTCGGTCACATACGGCGATTGGGATTGGGTTCGCACGGAACTCCAGTTAGATGAGGATGTGGACACCATGCATGTGATGCCATTCTTCAGTTTGGATGATTACACCATTACAGGCTACGATGATACCGTTTGTTATTTGGGAACGGCTTATCTGCACGCTTCTTCCGACCTGGCTGGCACGCAGTATATTCGCTGGTTCGGTGACAGGGCTTTGCGCAACTTGCTCAAAGTGGATACCCTTTCAGCAGGACAGTTGTCGGAGTATATGATAGACAGTTTGCGGACGGTTACAACGCTTTACGTGACAATTGAAAGCGAAGATTTCTGTCCTGCAGTGTTGGCTGGTGCGGTGAATGCGAAATTTAATTCTGCACCTACCCTTATAGAAGTAATCAAAAATGGTAGCACTTTAATTGGTATTTCGGATAATGTGAGATTCTATGACACAGGTGGCTCAACTGCTAGTTATGGAAATAATGAAGATTTCACGCATACATTCTCTACTGGTTCTGGTGAAGTGGCATTTCGCTTGAATAGCCTTAATGTTGGAACTGGTGATGTTTTGACTATATATGACGGTCCGACAGCTTCAGGTGTGCCTATTGCCCAGTTAACTTCCAATGTCACTTCATCTATGATATACACAAGTAGCACGGGTGCGTTAACAGTGCGTTGGCACTCTGATGGTTCAGGCGTTGGAACGGGTTGGAATGCCGATGTGGTGAATACGGTTAATTACGCTTCTTCTCAAGCAACGGCTTACCTATATGAACCCCTTGCAGTCACGGAGGTAACGGCTAACGACGACTATGTCTGTTATGGTGACAGTGCCACGGTGACAGCCACAACAGGTATCGCTGCTCCACAGTACTTCACGTGGTATGATGCAGATTTCAATATGTTGAAGCAGGATACCAGCAATAACGGCACTTCTAACCTTACGGTCTATAACCAGACTCGGCAGAACACTTACTATGTGGCTGTCGGTAACGAAGCGAACTGCCCGGCTACTGTGCCGGAAAACAGTTACCTCAACAGTTCTATAGTGATAATGAATGCAGAAGCCAACGGCAAGACATCAATGGTGGAACCAGGAAAGCGCATTAATTTTTACGATGATGGTGGCCCTGGTGGAAATTACATAGAATACACGTATGCAAATTGGTATCATGTATTTGCAGCTGATACAGGAAGAGTTCAAATTACATTCTCCGAGTTTATTACTGAGCAGTGTTGTGACTACATGAGAATATATGATGGTGCATATTTTGGAACAGGCACTACACCTCCACTCCTTTTTGATGGATCACAAACTTCAACTAATAATGGTAATTTGTCCAGCAGAATGCCGATGACAATAACGTCAACGGGTAATAAATTGACATTTTTCTGGCATACCGATGGCAGTGTGGTCAATGCAGGATGGAAGGCAGTAGTATCGCTTGACGGATATACAGAATCCTCAGGTATAGTTAAAGACTATGACATTATTTTAGATGCTACCACGAGCGAGCAGGTTACGATTGTATCGCCAGATGATGTCTATGGCTTCTATGATGATGGAGGTAGCGTAGGTGCCTATTCCAATGTGGCAGGTAATTTCACCCATACCTTCACAACCACACAAGGCGTGGTACAGGCTGACCTTTCCAGCCTCTATTTGCAGAGCAATGACCATTTATATATATATGACGGTCCTGAAGCAAATGATGATTATCTTATTGCAGATCTGACAGGAAACATTTCCAGAAGACAGTACTTCTCCACGGGACATAGCATGACGTTCAAATTCTTTACGCATGGTAATACAAGTACTACATACACAGGTTGGGGTATAAACATTTCTTCTAACTGGCGAGAGGCATTGGCGGAGGCAAATGTCAATCTGTATTCTCCCACTCAGGAGGTTTCGATTACTGCCACCAGTGCGGATGTTTGTTTTAATTCCCCGGCGGAACTGACGGCCTCTTCAGATAACGGGGTCTATTTCACGTGGTTCGAATCGGATGGCAGAACGGTTATCCAACAGGATACTGCTTTTGACCATGTGTCTATTTACGACATTGACCACGTTCGCCATGATGATTACTATTATATTGTAACCACTCCAGAAGGTTCTTGTCCTACGATTATCCCTTATCAGTATTCCGACAAATATTTGAGTATTGGGACTAATGGTAAAACCACCATGGTGGGTAATGATGATTTTATTCGTTTTTACGATGACGGAGGTCCCAGTACAAACTACAGATCCGAGAAGGTGGATTACACCCACACGTTTACGGCGGAAAGTGGCAAGGTGTTCGTCAAGGTGAATAATCATTACCTCCAAAACAAAGACACCTTGTGGATTTATGACGGTTCGTCGGTGAATCCGGACAGTATTTTGGTTGAATGGAATCTTTCTACCCAGAATAGCGGAACTGCCCAGAGCTTTGCTTCCACACATGGGAGCATTACGTTCCGATTCCGAAACAATTCCGGTAATAACAATAATGGGTGGTCTGCTTATATTACCACATCTCCCATTGAAGCGCAAACGGTGCTGCTGAACCCACTTACGAGCGGTAAAACCACATTCCTTTCACCGATTGACAGTGTGCTGTTCTATGATGATGGCGATGCGTCGGGCTCTTACACCCCGTTGGAGCGTACTTTACGGCACACTTTCACTGCATTGCAGGGCAAGGTGAGAATGAGGTTCAATAATTCCAATAACTTGTGCAGTAATGACCATTTCTATATCTATGACGGTCCGGTAGGGACAGGTACATTATTGGGAGATTTTACAGGCTCTCAGTTGAACAACCGGGAGTTTGTCTCCACAGGCAACCAGCTGGGTGTTCAGGTCTCCACGATTAACAATTCCAGTGTTTGTAGTGGTTGGAATGCCACGGTGACAACGGTTTATGACTTGCCACAGGCTCGGGCGGATGTCACTATCCATTCGCCTGCCGACAAAACAGATTTGATCACCACAGGTGATTACGTATGTTATGGAGAAACCGCACAGGTCACTGCCCGTAGTCCCAAATTGGTCTATCCACAATACTACACATGGTACGATGCCGCCATGAATGAGTTGATGCGCGACACATTGTATGAGTATGGCAGCTCAATATATACGATTCCCAACTTGACTTACGATACTTGCTATTATGTTGCCACTCAATATGCTACAGAGTGCCCAGCGGTTCTGCCGCTCAACAAAGCTGAAATTCGTGCTTACGCCGGCACTGGATCGCAAACCACGATAGTAAACGCAAACGACTATTTCCATTTCTTTGACAGCGGTGGACAGAGCGGCAACTACAGTGGTGACCCAGGCGATTATGTACACACGTTCACTTCCGCCAATAACAAGTCCTTGTATCTTGTTTTCTCTACACCCACTCGTTATCTCAATACTGGTGATACGCTTTATCTTTACGATGGTCCAGCGGCCGAACCCGAGTACTTGTTAGACCGTTTCACGTCGAATATAGGCAGTAATGGTCCATTCATCTCCACTTCGAATTCCTTTACTTTCAAGTTCGCAAAACACGGTTCCAGCTATTCCAGCGGATGGCATGCCATTATTTCGGAGGGTGAGCAGATCCGTACGTCCACGGTGCTGCTCAACCAGGCCAATAATAACAAGACTACCATCCTGCTGCCCAGCGACAGTATCTTATTCTATGATGAAGGTGGTGCTTCAAGTAGTTATACTAACACAAGAGAGACGCTGGTACACACTTTCAAGGCTGTGCAGGGTGAGGTGCTGTTGAGATTCACCAGCATGAGCACACAGAGCAAGGATACAATTTATGTTTATAGAGGATCTTCGGTGGATCCAGCCAATCTGATTGCCAAGTATCGTCCCACTACGTTCACGGGCAATTCTGCCCCTGTGTTCCAAGATACCTCGATTACGGTGCGTTTTTGGAAAAACAGTGGCAGTACCAGTGGCGGTTGGGTCGCTTCCGTAATCAATGTTCTGAGCCCGATTGTGGATACGGCATGTGTGGGGATTTACCGTCCATTGGCGGGTGTGAATGTGACAGCTACCGATGATACGGTCTGCTATGACGGAACGGCATCGCTTTTCGCTTGTTCAGAAATTGGTTTCCCGCAATATTACACATGGTATGACAAGAACATGACAGAAGTGTTGTTGGTTGACACGGTGAATAGTGGTTGTTCCGAATTCGACCCGACACACCAGATTTCTGACACGCTCTATCACATTGTTATATATAATGACACTACTTGTCCTTATTTGCCGGAAATTTATTACCTTCCGGACAGAGAGGCAACGGCTGATTTTGTTTTCAACAGCAGTAAAAACAATCTTACCACATTGGTGTCGGATGCAGACTCTATCCCGTTTTACGATGAAGGCGGTCCACTTGGAGACTATGCGAATAGCAGCAATTACATCCATACTTTTGAAGCGGAAAACAACCACATCCAGCTGATTTTGAATACATTTATAACGTATAATAGTTCGGATTATCTCTATGTTTACGATGGATATACCATATCAGCTCCGCTCTTGTATTCCGCGTATGGCAATCTCAGCTCGAGTATGCCCAAGGTCATAACATCTACAGGTAAGGCTTTGACTGTACGTTGGGTTACAAACAATTCTAGTGTGAGTAGTGGTTGGACTGGATCAATCAAGACAGATTCCAAGAATGCAGTGGCCACGGCAACATCCCATGTGATTATCCACAAACCTCTTCCAGATGTATATGTGACCTCTACCGACGACACGGTGTGCTATGATGGGACGGCATCGCTTTTCGCCTGTTCAGAAATTGCATACCCGCAATATTACACATGGTATGACAAGGATATGACAGAAGTGTTGTTGGTTGACACAGTGAACAGTGGTTGTTCCGAATTTGACCCGCCGCATCAGATTTCAGATTCCCTCTATCATATTGTTGTGTATAATGACACCACCTGTCCCTATCTGCCGGATATCTATTACTTCACAGAAAGAGAAGTCAAGGACACTTTCCTCTTAAACAGCAGTAAAAATGGTAGAATAACCTTGGTAGGGGCTTTAGACTCCATACCGTTTTTCGATGAGGGAGGCCCCATAGGAAACTATACGAACAATCATAACTATATCCACACTTTTGAAACGGAAAACGATAACATTGTGTTGAATTTGACCGAATTTCAAACGTATAATAGTTCAGATGTTCTCTATATTTACGATGGGTATAACACTTCGGCTCCTCTCTTGTTCTCTGCGTATGGCAATCTCACAACCACTATGCCCAAGACCATTACTTCTACGGGTAAGGCGTTGACTGTGCGTTGGTACACTGATGGTTCCAATGCGAGCAGCGGTTGGATGGGCTCGATTAAGACGAACACAGATAACAGGGTTGCTATATCAACCTCCTATGTGACCATAAAAGGCCCTCTTTCCAGTGTGTATGTGACAGCTACGCATGATACGGTCTGTTACGATGGCACGGCAGCACTCACCGCCACTTCCGAAATAGGTTATCCACAATACTATACTTGGTACAAGAACGATACTTCGACCGTTTTACACATAGATACTGTTCACAATGCAAGTGAAGCCACGTTGTTCACCCCGGAGCACCAGATTATGGATTCTCTCTATTTTGTAACTATATACAACGACACCACTTGTCCTTTCATCCCTGAACTGCATATCACTACTTGTCCCAAGGAGCTTACTGCCAATTTCATATACAACGCATCTAAAAACAATGGTATCACACATGTTTCTGATATTGATTCCATCCCGTTCTACGATGATGGTGGTCCTGGGAGTGACTATGCCGTCCATAGAGCAAATTGGATGCATACTTTCACTACAGACAGCGGGCATGTGGTTCTGAAATTGACATCTTTCATGTCCGAACCATGCTGTGACTATATGCGCGTGTATGATGGTCCAACAGCGACTGGGTCAAATACTCTTATACAAGGCGAATTAACCACAATAACTGCTTCAAATCCAAGAGTGATAACCTCCACAGGTAATTCTCTGACAGTGTATTGGTACACAGACGGTTCCGCTGTAAGAGCCGGTTGGAGTGGTTATATCTACAATACTGCTACATACAATTGTGTTGATATTGCTCCCGCTACGGTCCACATCAAGGATCCCAACGGCGGACAGTATGTGACGGCTGTCAACGACACGGTCTGCTACGATGGCACGGCGGCACTCACTGCCACTTCCGACCTTGGTTATCCACAATACTATACTTGGTACCAGAACGACAGTGTGACGGCTTTGTACCAAG
>JAEEKL010000268.1 GCA_016282395.1 Bacteroidales bacterium | reverse complement strand
GTTATTGGTTATTGAAGCTTGGTGAATAGTGAATAGTGAATGGTGAACAGTAGTTGGAATCTGTTTTGTACTAATTTATAATCTTTTCATCTTATCTTCTTGTTGTCTAACAATCACACAGTCAACCAAATAAAATATGAACCGGATTATCATTGTTGCAATATTTCTGTTAAGTGGTTTCTCGGCTTTCGCGCAGCGTGAGCAGGTGGGTGAAACCGTGACTTTCCACGACACCACCTGGTACGATCGAGGATTCGACTTCTATATTGGTGGCGGAATGTTTTTTGGCGGGAAAAAGTCGGCACTCTATTATAACGGCAGTTCCCACAATGAGTGTAATCTTAATTACTTGTTTGACAATGAATACCGAAGAAGGGAAATTCTCGAACAAGTCGTGAAATTGTATCCGTATGTAAGCATGAATGACGAAATCGGTTTCCGCGAGGAGGACTTGAACTGGAATCCGCAGTACAACCTTTCGGCATGTGTGTCTTTAGGTGTCCGTTATAAGATACGCAATAACTGGGGTGTTTCATTGTCCTACACTTTTTCCCGTCTGACAGCGATAAACAAGCTGTTGCTGACTTACACCTCTGTGTCTGGAAACAATTACAAGGCACCGGAACTCACGTTGTCGGGCAAGGAAGACAGATCCATGATTGACCTCTCCGTGTCTTATCTGTTCAGTGGTGCTCACCGGGTAGTAAAGCCCTTTTTGGAGGTGGGAGCCCAGTTCAACTATGTGCGGGTGAAGAAGTTCGATGCTGTTTTGTTGGACGAGCACAATAATCCCCAGCTCACCTTGACATTGTTGGACCCTTATGGCGGTGCCAGCTATGTGCCGGGGGTGGATATGCAGACGTATGATGTGATTTACGGGGGCGGTGGATTCGGGTTCTCATTCGCCACGGGTTTGAAACTCGTGGTGAACAAATATGTCTCGCTTGATCCCACTTTTTACGGCTGCATGAGCCGCTTGAACCTGCCGGTCTATGACTTAAATTCGAAATCTTTGGAGAAACCGTTCACATTCAACTATGGGGTGATGCTCCGGGTGGTGATGAACGATTTCTTCTTCCACAACCGATGATACTTGCTGTAGAGACGTGCCAACGGCGCGTTTCTACCGATTTTCCCAAATCTCCCACGCCGCTTCCGCCTGCGCGTGCAGCATCGCCAATCCGTTCAGTGTTTTCGCTCCGCGTCTGGCACCTTCTTTCAGAAAAGCTGTTTCGGAAGGGTTATACACTAAATCATACAAGATATGATCACCCGATATTCCCTCGTAAGGGATATCGGGTTTTTCGTTGATATTCGGATAGGTGCCTGACGGGGTGCAGTTGACGATGAGGCGATGTTGACGGACAATCTCTTGATTCAGAGCGGAGTAGGGGAGACCTCTTTCAGGATTTCGGGAGACAACCGTACTGGTGCATCCGAGTAATTCAAGGACGTGTTTCACCGCAACGCTGGCGCCTCCGGTCCCTAAAATTAACGCATGATCGGGAATCGTGATACCTTGTAAAGAATCTCGGAATCCTAAGATGTCGGTGTTGTATCCTTTTGTGAAAGTCTGATTGTCAATATGTTGTATGATTACGGTGTTTACAGCTCCGATAGTCTTCGCTTCATCGGATAACGCATCCAAATAAGGGATGATCTGTTGTTTGTAAGGAATGGTGACGTTGAATCCGACCAAATCGGGATGTTGCCGGATGAAGTCTGTAATCTGTTTAATATCAGCTAATTCAAAAAGAGAATAAGAAGCATCTGTTATATGCTCACGTTGGAATTTCTCTTCAAAAAAGATTTTGGAGAAACTGTGGGAAAGCGTTTTACCGATGAGACCAAACTGGCGCATTTTATTCGAGGTCAGTGCTTTCCGTGGCTTTGCGCTTCTTGGCCGAAACAATCCACTTGATGACCACATAAACGATACCAATACCGCAGAGGGCTAACAACGCGATGGTCAGCTCGTGGTTGTATTTGTCAATCAAGTCTTTCTGTCCGTGCGCGACATATCCGAGGATGGCCAGTACTGTGTTCCAGCAGGCCGCGCCGATGCTGGTGAAGAGGATGAACTTGCCGATATGCATCTTGGCGAGGCCGGCGGGAATGGAAATCAGCTGCCGGATGGCGGGGATAAAGCGTCCCACCAGCGTGGAGACGTTGCCGTGTTCCCGGAAATAGTCCTCCGCTTTCTGCACTTTCGCGCTGTCTAACAGCAGCATGTGTCCCACTTTGCTGTCCGCGAACCAGTAGATGATCGGGCGGCCTAACCATAAGGCCAGCACATAGTTGATGATAGCTCCGATGAGTGCTCCGAGTGTCGCGAACAATATGATTAACAGTACATTGACGAACTTAGAGGACGTGACATACAGTGCCTCGTTTTCGCTGTTGCAGGCTTGGTAGGCGGCGGGTGGCACGATCACCTCCGACGGGAACGGGATGAACGAGCTTTCGATGGTCATCAGCAGCGTCACCGTGCCATAGTTCAGGTGGTTGTTGTACCAGGAAATCACCCGCCCGGTGGCGGACTCCTTTGGCTGTGTTGTCTCGTTTTGCGTTTGCGCGATGGACGCGAATGCGCATGCAATGATGATGAGGGAAAGTAAAATCTTTTTCATGAAAGCGAATTAATTATTGTGGATATCAGGAAGATGGTCGGAATAGGGGCTGACCATCATATAGATTTCGGGATAAAGAGTGTAGAGCATGTCCGTGTCCAAGTCCAGGAAATCGCTGCGGATGCCATCCTGATTCAGGATGAGGGCATTTTGGAGGTGTTGGAGACCAATTTTCGGCTTGCCGTCTGCGATGTATGACAGCGCGAGGAAATAGCCGAGATGTTCGTAGAGTTCGTCATCCGGGAGGTCGGTGTAGTTTTCTTCCAAGATTTTAATTGCGATGTCCTGGCAGTGAACCAGATAACAGTACTCTGTCAGCCAGGCGCAGTAATCGAGGGGCGTTTCGAACTGTTTTTCGGCGGAGCGGCAAAGATGCAGGAAGGCATCCTTTTGCTTGTCTGCACGCAGGCAGTCAAGCACCCATTCCAGCTTTTCAAGGCTCAGCTGCTGGGTTTCGTAGTAACGGTTCACGAACTTGGGGATTTCCTCGATGCGGCCCATCAGTCGCAGCACGTCCACTATCTCGGAGAAGACGAAAGGAAATTCGGGATCTTTTTCGTCAGCGATGAGCAGTTGCTGCAACGCTTCGTCAAAAAGCTTTAGCTCTTTGAATGCTTTGCCGAGAAGCACGTGTGTGGTCAGTTTTTCGGACTTCTGGATACGCCAGCAGCAGTCGATTGTCTTGTAAAAGTTTTGCAGCATGAAATGCTCCTTCGCGATGGCATAGAGTCCCATAGAGTCAGACTCGATGGCATCGGCAAATTCAAACGCCTGCAGTGCTTCTTGATGCTGGTCGTTGAGGGCGAGGAGTACCCCTGTGTTCATCCAAATCGGTTTGTTCAGCGGGAATTCCTGACAAAGGAGTTGGGAAAATTGAAGGTCTGCCTGAAATCGTACAGACTTGTTGTCATTATGCGACAGGATAAGCATGTCGATGCTTTCCAGAATGCTGTTGTCATAGCGGTACGCCTCTTTGAAACTTTCGAATGCTTTTTCCACGTTCCCCTTGTCTAAATAGAGATTCGTCAGAATGTAATAGGCGTTGGACGACGGCTCAATGTCAATGGCTTTCTGTACCAGATCGCCCACGTTAATGTTGAGATGGAAGGTGTAGGCGATGAAGGCGATTTCTTCGTATAACTCCGCTGAAGCCGGGAAATGGCGCAGCGTCTTTAGCATATATTGCTGTGCGTCACGGCGTTGGTCATTCCATATCAGATACCGCATCTTCCAGATGACAAACCCCGGGTCGTCGGGGAAGTCGTGCTGGGCCCGATCGATGGCTTTCTTTAAATAGTCGCCTTTTTGGGAAAACATCAGGTTGGAGATGATGATGTCATACTCATCTTCACTATAAGCCGTGGGAATCCCTTTGTCGCAGGCTTCACAGAAACCCTTCGCCAAAGATATTTCCTCTTCGGTGAACTCATCTTCCTCATTATCATCATCATAGAATTTCATTCAGCTAACTTTTTTAAGGGTGCAAAAATACACTTTTTGTTTATTCGTAATTTGTGTATCTTTGCCGATTGTTTGTGGTAAAATTAATATATTGATTATCAGATAATTGTATGGCGAAAAGTATTTCAAAACTGAGAAATATCGGCATTGCTGCGCACATTGACGCAGGAAAAACCACCTGTTCGGAACGTATTTTGTTCTTCACAGGCGTGAACCGGAAGATTGGTGAAACCCACGACGGTCAGGCCACGATGGACTTCATGAAGCAGGAGCAGGAGCGCGGTATCACCATCGCTTCCGCTTCCATCACTGCCGAGTGGAAAGGTCACCAAATCAACTTGATAGATACTCCAGGCCACGTGGATTTCACCATCGAGGTGGAGCGCTCCCTGCGTGTGATTGACGGTATGGTTGCCGTGTTCTGTGCTGTGGGCGGCGTGGAACCTCAAAGCGAGACCGTCTGGAACCAGGCCGACAAGTACCGTGTTCCGCGTATCGCGTTCGTCAACAAGATGGACCGCACGGGTGCCGATTTCTCCGAGGTGATTGCCCAAATGGAGAAGTATCTCGGTACTAATGCCGTGCCCATCCAAATCCCGATGGGTGCCGAAAGCGATTTCCAGGGTTGTATTGACTTGGTGAAGATGAAAGCACTCACTTTCTCGGAAAAAGAGGTTTATGAGAACGACATCCCCGCCGAGTTTGCCGCCGCTGCGGATGCCGCCCATAAAAATTTGGTCGAGAAGCTTGCCGACTTTGACGACGACATTGCCGACGCCTATTTGGAGGAGCGAGAAGTGAGTGAGGAACAGATTCGCAAGGCTCTCCGTGAGTCAACAATCAAGTTGTTGATTACGCCTGTGTTATGCGGTGCGGCTTACAAAAACAAAGGCATCCAGCCGCTTCTGGACGCGGTTATCGACTATTTGCCGTCTCCCACCGACATCGGCGCGGTCATCGCCCATGACCCGTATGACGAGGAGAAAACCTACACGCGCAATCCTTCCAATAACGAGACTTTCTCAGCATTGGCGTTCAAGCTCATCAACGACCCGTATGTGGGTCAGCAGACGTTCATCCGCATTTTCAGCGGCAAGCTGACCAGTGGAATGAGCCTTTATAATACAAATAAGGACAAAAACGAAAGGGTGGGGCGCATCTTCCGCATCAAGGCCAAGGAGCGCGAGGAGATTTCCGAGGCTGGCGCAGGCGAAATCGTTGCATTGGTCGGTATGAAATATACCCGTACAGGCGACACGCTTTGCGATGAAAAACAACCCATCGTCCTGGAGTCCATCTCGGTTCCGCCTGCCGTCATCGAGATGAAAGTCACCCCGACCGACAACAAGAACCGCGACAAACTCGGTGAAGCGTTAGCCAAGCTGAGCAACGAGGATCCCTCCTTTCACGCGCATTATGACGACGAGACAGAAGAGACCATCATCGCCGGAATGGGCGAGCTGCATCTGGAAATTATCGTCGATCGACTGAAAGACGAGTTCAAAGTGCCGATTGAGGTCGGAGCGCCGAGTGTCTCCTTCCGTGAGACCATTACGCAGGAATACGAGAGCAACTACAAGCACGTGAAGCAGACCGGCGGTCATGGTCAGTTCGCGCACACGGTCATCCGTTTCGAGCCGAATCCAGGCAAGGGTTTCGAGTTCGTGGATGTCTCCAAGGGCGGTGTCGTGCCTCGCGAGTACCTCCCCTCCATCGAGAAGGGACTTCGTGCTGCGATGGAGAAGAGTCCGTTAGCGGGCTATCCCGTGGTGGATGTGCGTTGCGTGCTGGTGGATGGCGGCTACCATCCGGTGGATTCCAGTGACATGGCCTTCCAACTCTGTGCGGCACAATGCTTTAAGACCGCCTACAACAAGATGGCCCCGATATTGATGGAGCCGGTGATGAAGGTGGAGGTGAACACGCCCGACGAGTATATCGGCAATATCACCCGCGACATCAACAAACGCCGCGGACGCATCGAGAACATGCGTCGTTTCCGCAAGGGCTCGCAAAAACTCGATGGTTTCATCCCGTTGATGGAGATGTTCGGCTATGCCACAGCCCTGCGTAACGTCACCAGCGGCCGCGCCAACTACTCCATGGAGTTCTACCAGTACATGCGGATGCCCGCCGCCAAGCAGGAGGAGGTGGTTGCGGAAAGAAGAAAATAGTATTGCGGAAAAGTGCGGAAATGCGGAAATTTTGCGGAAATCCTGTTAAAAGTTTCT
>JAEEKL010000267.1 GCA_016282395.1 Bacteroidales bacterium | reverse complement strand
GACCGGCACCATGGGATGGGAAGGGCTCAAAGAGCTGCTCCGCTATCCCGAACAATATGACGTGACCATCCTGGCGCGCAAAAGTCCCAAAAATGAGAAGAAACTGGCCCCCATTGCGGACAAAATCCGCATCGTGTGGGGTGACCTGATGAACTACGACGACGTGCTGCGCGGCGTCACCGGCGCGGACATCGTGCTGCACGTGGGCGGCATGGTCTCACCGTCGGCGGACTATTTCCCCGAAAAGACCCTAAAAGTCAACGTGACCGCGGCACAGAACGTGGTCAAGGCCATCCTTGCACAACCCAACGCCGACGATATCAAAGCCGTCTATATCGGCTCGGTGGCACAGACCTCCGACCGCAACGCCCCGCTGCACTGGGGCCGCACCGGCGACCCCGTCTGCTCCAGCGAGTTCGACTGCTACGGCATCAGCAAGATCATCGCCGAGCGCGTCTTCGCCGACTCCGGCCTCAAGCACTGGGTGAGTCTTCGCCAATCGGGCATCCTCTACCCCGGCATCCTCAAGAACTTCGACCCCATTATGTTCCACGTGCCCATCAAGGGCGTGCTGGAATGGGCCACAGTGGAGGACTCCGGCCGCCTGCTCGAACGCGTCTGCCGCGACGAAGTGCCCTCCGAGTTCTGGAACCGCTTCTACAACATCAGCAGCGGCCCGGAGTACCGCATGACGACCTACGACTTCGAATGCCGCATTCTCAAGGCCACCTACTGCCCGAAACCCGAAAAGATTTTCAACTCCAACTGGTTTGTACTCAAGAATTTCCACGGCCAATACTATCTGGACGCCGATGTATTGGAGAACTACCTCCACTTCCGCGCCAACATGCCCGTGGACGACTATTTCCGGCAGCTCAGCGACGGGCTTCCCGGGTTCTTCAAACTCGCCAAAATCGCGCCGCCGTTCGTCATCAAGATGGCGTTGCGCACGCTGGCCAACAAGAAGACTTACGGCACGCAATACTGGATCAAGCATAACGACGAAAAACGCATCCGCGCCTATTACGGCAGCATCGAAAAATACCGCGCCATCCCCGACTGGAAAGATTGGGACTTGTCGGACCTTCCCGGACGCGAGCACGCAGTGCACATCGACCACGGCTACGACGAAAGCAAACCGCTTTCCAAACTGACAGTCAGTGATTTGCAGAAGGCAGCGGAGTTCCGTGGCGGCAAGCTGGTATCTACCGAATACGATGGTGACCCGGCCAAAAAGCTGACCTGGCAGTGCCACGACGGACACACGTTCGAGGCCTCCCCGAAGCTCATTCTAGAAGGCGGCCATTGGTGTCCCGAATGCCTCCCGCCGGAATGGAACTATGCGGAGCAGGCGAAGCACAACCCATTCTTCGCACAGGTGTACCGGGGGTAGCCATTAGCTATTCGCTTTTGGCTGGCTACTGCAAGAATTGGACTCACCCTTTTAAGGGGGCCATGAGGGATTCTTCAACGTGCAATGTTATTAAAACTTATGCTGTTTTTGCGGTCGTCACACCCGAAAATCGACCATTTTTCCATAACACCCACTTTTGATAAAACTTGAAAAAGTGGGTGTTTGTTTTTCAAATCACTATATATCAAAACCTTACAACTGTAGAATAAAAAACAGCAACACAGACGAAACAATGCAAAAAAATGCTACTTTTGCAGGCTTATTTTTTGAAATATAATGTATAACTAAAATAAAAGATTTTATGGCAGCAATTGGCTCAATTCGTAAGCACGGTGTGCTTTTATTGGTAATCATCGGTTTAGCCTTATTGGCGTTTATCTTGGGTGACCTTTCTAACGTCCACCGCACATTCTCGAACAAATACATGATGGCGAAAATCGATGGCAAGAAGATGGATCAACAGTACAGCAAGCAATATGAGGAGAACACTGCCCTCATGAAACTGCTGCAGAACAAGACCTCATTTGAAGACAACGAGACCTATCAGATTCATGAAATGACCTGGCAACAGATGCTTCAGGAATCAGTTCTGGACAAACAACTGGCAAAACTGGGTTTAACCTTCACCCCGCAAATGATTGAGGATTTCAAGGAGAACATGGTAGCTTCTCTCAGCACCCAGCAACCCAACCAATTCATCGCACAGTTTGCCAACGCACTGGCACAACTCTATGGTCCGGAAAACGCCATGGGAATCATCTCCAACATTGAGAGCATGGCCAACCAGGATCAAACCAAGGACATCTACAACGCTTATCAGGCACTGGTCCGCTTCGCCGTGAGCAACGAAAAACAGCAGAACTATTTCGCTCTGACACAGAACACCCTCTATTTCTCCGACCCGTTGGCGAAACAACTGGCCAAGGACAACAACATGGCTATGGTTTCCCTGATGACGATCAATCCGGAACTCACCGCCTTCCAAAACCTGAAGCCGGAAGTTTCTGAAAAAGAGATGAAGGATTTCTACAACACCCACAAGAACGACCTGTTCGACCTGCCGGCTGACAACCGCGACATCAATGTGGCCGTGTTCCCCATCAACCCCACCCCTGCTGACCTGAAAGCCATTGAAGACAGCGTGCGCAAGGATTTCACAAACTTCACCCAACAGTCCGTCGCCGAGTTCAACCTTTCCAAAGGTAACGGCATGGTCGATAGCACCTACTTCAAAGAATCCGACATCACCCTGCCTGAATTAGACAGCCTCATCTTCAAGTCCTCTGTGGGCAGCTTCATCGAACCGTTCCTTTATGAGAATGTGAAATGGTATTTTGGCAAAGTGTTCGGTGCAGCAAACCGTCCCGACTCTGTGCTCGTGGCCACTATCGAGCTTCCGTTCAAGACCGCCCAATACAAGGAAGCCCCCTATTCAAAGAAGGAAGCTCACAGAATCGCTGACAGCCTCGTCGAGGTAATCAAATCCAACCAGTCCTCTATCTTCGCTCTGCAGCCCAACTACCTGTACGGCCGCGAACAAGGCGACACCACCTTCTGGCTCCCTGAAAGAGGCACCATGGCCAACCTTTACAACAGCCTGCTGGAGACTCCCAACGGCGGCATCTACCTTTACAAGGCTCCCAACGGCTATATCGTTTTCCAAGTACTTGACCGTACCCAACTCATCGAAAAACGTCAATTCGTCCTCTATGATTATGATGTGAATGCTTCCGAAGCAACGTTCAACACTTTGCGCTCTCAGGCAAACGAATTTGCCGCTGGTGTGACGAACAACGAGGAGTTCATCGCCAACGCCGCAAAGAAGGGTATCCAAGTCGTCAATGGTCAACAAGTGACCTCCATGATGGCTAATATCGGCCAACTGCCCAACTGCCGCGACATTGTGAGCTGGGCTTTCGGCGATGACGTGAAGAAAGACGCCATTTCCGATGTGTTCAACATCAACAGAATGTATTTCGCCGTAGCATGTGTGGCGCAAACCCGTGAGAAAGGCGTGCAGAAATATAAAGATGCCAAGGATGACATCAAAACGATTCTGGAACGTAAAAACAAGATGAACATGGTGGCTGACCAGCTGAACAAAGATCTCGCCTCCGGTTTCGACGCCGTTTCCCAGAAATATTCTGTGGCCGCCAATGACAGCGTGATGCTGAGCTTCGCCGGCGACTACTACATGAACCGTGGCGTTGACAGCAAGGCCATCGGCCAAATCTTCAACCTGCCCGCCAACAAACCGACGGCAGTTTGCGGCAATAATATGGTGTATGTGGTGAATGTGAAAGAAAAACGTGACGGACAAGCCTCTCAAAACCTCATGATGGAAAAGAATTATCTCCAAAGTGAGCTTCTGGGTCGTGAGCGCAACGAAAACACGTTGCTCAACTACTTAATCAGCCAGACCAAAGTGCTTGACAACCGCGCAAGATTCTATCAGAAATAAGACTTAAGACTTGAGACTCAGACATTAGATAAAGAAAAAGCGCTTCGTTTGAAGCGCTTTTTTTTATGGCATGTCCTTTATACTCTTACCATCACTTGATTGGTATCACCGTCTGATCCTCAGTTGCAAATCCCGGCATTTCCGTCCCAATCGACGCTCCGATGTATGTGGGATCGCAGATGACGTAACGTCTTCCGTTATGCATGATGGCCGTTCCGGGAAGATTCTCATTGAAATGTACCGCTGTGGCAATATGTCCTGGATAATCTACAAGAACCACATCCAAACGCAGGAGATGACGCACCAGAAAGGCGAACAGCACGCTACGGTCTTCGCAGTCGTTTTGCTGATAGTAGTAGTTTTCCTCGCAGAAAAACACCATTCCGTTTGGCCACCCTCCCCTACCGGAAACTGATCAATGTACAATGAACAATGTACAATGTACAACAGGGAACCGGACTTTATCAAGTTAACCGACACCAATCCCGTTTTCCCCAGCATTCTTAATTGAAAAAATGACTTGTTTTTAACGGAAGATGGCTTCGGAGCTTCAATATATGGAATCATGCCTCGGCCAAACGGAACCTCCGTCTAGCAAGGGCCAAAAATCAGCGAAATTCAGGCCTTTATTCTTAACAATCAACAAAACAAATTGTAAATAGAATTTACAACTCTCTGGCTTTCAGTAGCAACAAAAATCACGCAAAACCCTTGACAAACAGCGGTTTTTGTTGTATCTTTGCAACGTAAACACTGTAACCACAAAACGAAAAATGACCCATCATGGAAGAAAACAAACCTTTGGCACAAAACGGCGAAATCATCCTTTACCAGCCCGACAGCAGCATCAGGTTGGAAGTGCGGATGGAAGAAGACACGGTGTGGCTCACGCAAGCGCAGATGGCGGTGCTGTTTGATGTAAACCGTACTGTTATAGTAAAACATATTGGAAACATATACAAGACCAACGAGTTGGATGAAACCGCAACATGTGCAAAAATTGCACAGCTTCAACAAGAAGGGAAGCGGACACACTATTAGCCAGCGAATTGAACGGTTGGAGCAGCGAGTCAGCAAGACGGAGGAGCAAATAGGCTTCTTCGTGCGCACCGCCCTGCCACCGGTCGAGGGTGTCTTCTTCGACGGGCAGATCTTCGACGCATACGCCTTCGCGGCGGACCTGATCCGGTCG
>JAEEKL010000266.1 GCA_016282395.1 Bacteroidales bacterium | reverse complement strand
TCATACGAAGATATGAAGAAACCACATCTTTTGTGAACAAAGCTCTATAGCCGGATGAGGAAACGGACACACTGAAGGATGGTATTCTATGCGAGGTTTTCCGCAAAGGAATTTCAAAAAGAATTTGAATGATTGTCCCCGATTGAAGAAAACTTCTGACCAAATTACGCATTAAATTAGGCAGCCCTCCTTTGCCATTGATCGGATGAACTTGCCGGCGATTTTGTTTGCCACGGTGTTTTCCGTGTGCCAGCAGTTGTTTATGGTGGTGAACTTTGTATGATTAAAAGTTTTATTTTTGCACCCCAAAACACCCTGCTATGACAGATTATAACAACCTTACCGGTCTCCGCCACAGCGAGCAGCTGGTGGTGGAGCACAAAGACACCGCCGCGGTCTATGGCTCCGGCGCGTTGGAGGTGTTCGCCACCCCCGCGATGATCGCCCTGATGGAGAAAACCTGCCTGATGGCCGTGTGCGACAAAATCGGCGAAGGCAACACCACTGTCGGTATTGCCGTCAACATCAAGCACCTGAAAGCCAGTCCCGTGGACGCGACCATCCGCTGCGAGGCCGAACTCACCGAAGTGGACCGCCGCCGTCTGGTTTTTTCCGTGAAGTGCTTCGAGGGCGAAACCCTCGTTGGCGAAGGCATCCATGAACGGTTTGTGGTGGACAGTCAGAAATTTATGTCCAAATGGTAAACGAAGAATGCCAT
Source organism: Bacteroidales bacterium (assembly GCA_016282395.1). GTDB lineage: Bacteria > Bacteroidota > Bacteroidia > Bacteroidales > WCHB1-69 > F23-D06. The sequence continues at coordinate 3,306 of JAEEKL010000266.1, read as the reverse complement.
GTCTGCGGTGTCCCGTTGGAGTTACACCTACCGCGACGGCCACAGCGAAACGTGGGAGTTTTACCGGATTAGGAGGTAAGCGTCACAAAACTTACTCCACCTCAATTTCATCCACGAACAGCCATGCCGGATGCCCGAATCCAGTATGTCCCTTCGGCAGCTGATGGCAAGAGATGCGCACACGAACGTATTGCGCAGTTACGGGTTCAAAGTCAAGTTTATATGAATTAATACTGTTTAAGCAGTCCCAGTCGGCCAGTTCGTAATGCTCCTCCGCAACCTTATGGAATTTCTTGCCGTCATCCGAAACGGAGATCTCGCAATCTTTCGGATTGTAAATCCAGTCGTTGATGTTGATGATGCTGTTAAACGTCACCTGCTGTATTTCTGTAGGTTGCTGCAAGTCGATGGTGGCCTCTAACGGCGTGCCCCAGAAACCGATCCAGCGGCCGGTGCGGTAGTTTTGGCTACCATGCAACCCGTCGATGAGCGTAGGTGCCCCCGCGTATGCGTAGTTCTCGTGCGGCGGCACGGCCAGCGTCACCGGCTTCATTGAGGATTTCGAGAAGCGGAACCGCGACTTGTATTCGGAGGTTTGCCCGTCCGGACGGATCAGCACCGCCCGGAAGTCTGTGTTTTTCCGAACCTCAATGGTGTCGGAATAGAGTGTGCCCTTGACGGGGTCGCTGCCGTCAAGCGAGTAACGGATATTTCCGTCCCCGAATTTCGATAACGTGATGTTAATGCAACCTTTTTCATAGTCCGGGGTTATTTCCGCTTGCAAATCAAAAATATGATGCGCATAGTTGTAGTGATACACATCGTATAGTTTGGCCATTCGGAAACAGCGTTTTATGAAATCCTGATAATTACGTTGTTCCGAATAACACCATTGCAATTCGGCGAGGGCGGCCATACGCGGCAGGGCGTCGTATTCCACATCTTTGAAACTGTGGACATATTCGCCCCAAATGTTGGCTTGCACCCCGATAATGTGCTTCTTCTGCTTTTCGGAAAGTGCGTCAGGCAGCGGGTTGAAGGAATAGACACGCTCTACGGGCAAATAGCCGTCGGCGGCGACTGGCTCCGCCTCAGGCGTAAGTGACTGTCCTTGGCTGAAGTAGAGGTGGTCGCCGGGGGTCATCACCACATCGTGTCCCTTTTTGGCCGCCTGAACACCGCCGGAAGTGCCGCGCCAACTCATAATCATCGCACTCGGGCTGATGCTGCCTTCGAGAATCTCGTCCCAACCAATGATGCTGCGGCCACGAGCCTTCACCACCTTCTCCATCCGGTTCATCACGTAGCTTTGAAGATGATCCTCTGCCGAAAAACGTCCATCGTCGTGTAGCCCGAGCTGTTGGATCTTCGCCTGGCATTTCATGCACTCGCGCCAGCGGGTCTTCGGGCACTCGTCGCCGCCGATGTGGATGATGTCCGACGGGAACACGTCCATCACCTCGTTGAGGACATCCTCCAGGAATCGCATGGCCTCCTCATTGCCGGCGCAGATCACCTCGTCGGTTACCCCCCAGCGCCGCCACACTTCGTACGGACCGCCAGTGCAGCCGAACTCCGGATAAGCGGCCAGTGCGGCCTGCGTATGACCTGGCAAATCGATTTCAGGAATCACCGTGATATGGCGTTCGGCGGCATAATCCACCAAGCCGCGAAGCTCGTCCTGCGTGTAAAAACCACCGTGTCGGACACTGTCATACTGGTTGGTGTTGCGCCCCACCACTGTGCCGCTTCGCCACGCCCCGACATTGGTCAGTTCGGGATATTTCTTGATTTCCATGCGCCAGCCCTGATCATCCGTAAGATGGATATGGAACTTGTTGATATTGTGCATCGCCATAATGTCAAGATAGCGTTTCACAGAGTCAAGCGGAATAAAGTGGCGGCTTACATCGAGGTGCATGCCACGGTAAGCGAACTGTGGGAAATCCGTGATCTTGCCGGCGGGGAAGTGAACCACATCGAGTTTTTCACCGGCTGGTATGCTTTTGCGCAAGGTCTGTATGCCATAGAAAACGCCTGCCGCGTCCGTGCCCGTGATCACAATGCGCTCCGGTGTGACTTCTATTTGGTACCCGTCCGGATGTCCTTCCGCCGAACCGCAGTGCGTACTGTCAACCAGCAGGAAAATGCCTGTACGGATGGAGGCCTCAATTGGTTTGACTTGGAAATCCATATCCAGAATGTCGGACAGGTATTCCGCCAGGAACTCGGCCTCGCGCCGCAACGAGTCACCCTCATCGTAGTAAATGATGGTGTTTTTGGTCATCGCAAACGGCGTGTCTTTGTTCAAATCGATATGCTTTGGAAGCGGAATCACTTGATAATCCGCTTCCGAAATCCTTTGTTGGCAACCAGCAAACCATCCACAGCACAAAACGATCCACAAAAAGACCCTGATTTTCGAGTATAATTTTCCCATATTCACTGTTTTACGTTTATGACGGCATCCGCATCTCTGTTGGAAATCCCAACAAAACCGTCAGATTTTTCAAACGGCAAAAATAGCATTTTTCCCGTTTGACTGCAGATATTGCAGAAACACGTTCCCTTACAATTTCCCACCCTGCGCGCCACCCCCGCCGCAAAGAACGGTAGCAGGGAGAAGATGCCGGCGTAACCAAGGTTGTTGCTTGCGTGGCTGTCGAAAAGCTGCACCCACGATTTGGTCCAGAGGAATTTCGGCGGTGTGTCCTACGCTCAGAAGGTGAATCCGAGTACGAGCCTCGCGAGCAAGTTCTCAGAGAGCAAGTGCAATGTCGGGAGAGTTAAAAAAGGATTCGGCATTCGTACAGGCACAGGAAGGATCAGTCCGCTGTCCATGTACCCTATGAGTTTGTGTGAGTCGTTGGAATCTGCTCGTTGTTTGTGTTTGCTTTATTTTGTGGGACTCGCTATGCAACAACTTCACGCTGAAACCCAAAATTTTGTATCTTTGCCGCTTGTTAAAAAAGATAACGTTAAAACAGAAACAATATGACTTTACAAGAGTTTCAAGCAGATTTGAGAGCGGGCATTCCGGCTGAAATCCCCGCCGCACAACCGTACGATCCTACAGTAAACCATGCGCCGAAGCGCAAGGACATCCTCACCAAGAAGGAGAAACAACTGGCCCTGCGCAACGCGCTCCGCTATTTCCCGGCCTCGCAGCACGCAGTTTTGGCTCCCGAGTTCGCCAAAGAGTTGCACGACTATGGCCGCATCTACATGTATCGCTACCGTCCGACCTACGAGACGTACGCCCGTCCCATCGCCGCGTACCCCGCCAAGTGCAAGCAGGCGGCAGCC
>JAEEKL010000265.1 GCA_016282395.1 Bacteroidales bacterium | reverse complement strand
GATCGTGCGTTGAAGTCCGATTCGTAAAGGTGTTTCAGGAACTTCTGCAACTCCTCGAAAGTGGCATCAGCTATCTTGTCCTCGCCCAAAAAGTCCGCCAATAGCTGCACATCGTGCAAGTAGGCCTCCACGCTCTTGGGCGAGAGGCCTTTTTCATAGACTAAATACTGCCGGAATCGGGCGATTTGCGCGTTCATCGGCGGAGGTCTTTCTCGATTTCAATGCGCAGCATGTTGAGCGCGGCGTGGGCAGCCCGCTCGATAATCTGCTTCCGACCAGTGTGCTTTCCGAAATGGAACTCCTTGGTCGTCAGTCGGGTAGGGGTGGCCACGGCCATCCAGACGGTGCCTACGGGCTTCTCGGCCGTGCCGCCGTCGGGACCCGCGATGCCGGAGGTGGCCACGGCGTAATCGACATCCAGGAGATCCATCGCGTTGAGGGCCATGTCGCTGACGACCGGCTCGCTCACCGCGCCGCGTTTCTTGAGGTTGTCCTCCCGAACGTTGAGGATGTCGCGCTTCACCTGGTTGCTGTAGGAGACCACGCTCCCTTGGAAATATTCAGAACTGCCTGGAACAGAGGTAATCAGGTGCGCGATGAAGCCGCCGGTACAGCTCTCGGCGGTGGCCACGCGACGACTGCTTCCGCGCAGAAGCTTGCCAATGACGGCTTCCATCGGGATGTCCTCGTCGGCAAAGGCCAACGAGCCCACCTCGGCTTTGAGTTTCTCAAACTGCTGGTTCAGAGAAGATTGCAGTTCTTCGTTGTTGGCACCCGAAGCGGTCAGCCGCAAACGGATGATGCCTGGCTTCGGCAAATAAGCTAACTTGATGTTCTCCGGCAGTTGCGCCTCGAAGTCGGTGAGCTGGTCGGAGAGGTTGCTCTCGCTGATGCCAGTGCATTGCAACACCTTGTAGAGCACTGCGTGCTCGTGGTGGAAAATCTCCTGTAATCTCGGCAGAACCTCTTCACAGATAAGCTTTTCCATCTCGAACGGCACGCCGGGAAGGGCGACCAAAATCTTGCCGTCCTGTTCTATCCAGAGTCCGGGGGCGGTACCCAAGGTGTTTTTCAGGACGGTGCAGCCTGTGGGCACGTCGGCCTGGTGGCTGTTGGTCTCCGTGAGTTCCATCCCGCGGGCGGCGAAAATCTCGCGCACCCACTCCAAGGTCGGCTCGTCCACCACCAGTTCGCGGTGGAAGTATTCGCAGATGACCTTTTTGGTGATGTCGTCGCGGGTGGGTCCGAGCCCGCCGGTGACAATCAGCAAATTCGTTTTGGCAAATCCATTTTCGATGGCACTGCGAATAGCATTCTCGTCGTCGCCGATGGTGACGCATTCGGTCATTTCGATGCCCGCCAGGGCCATCTGCTGCCCGATGAAGGCGGCGTTGGTGTTGATGACTTGTCCTAAGAGGAGTTCGTCTCCGATGTTGATGAGGATCATTGTTAATGGTTATAGGTTATGGGTTATGGGTTATTGACAGGTTAATGGTTACCAAAGTGCAATAATTGCACTTTGGGGGATTGCTTTTGCACTTTGAGATTCGAGATTGTCAGACCAAAGCACATGCATTTCTCTGTTTCTCAATAAGTTATTTTCATTAAGAAGCAAATTCCGGAAGAATTTCTCCAAAAATTCGGTGGTGGCATGTATTCCTTTTTGAAGGTTGTTGTAATTGGCTCTGACTAAAGCATTTCGGAAATACCAGGAATGTTGGGAAAAAGGTTCATTCGACACCATATTGAATCCCAATGCTCTAAGATATTTCATCATAAAAACCGCTGTGGTTCTGGTATTTCCTTCGCCAAAAGGGTGGATTTGCCACAAATCAGCACAAAAACGGGAAAGATGTTTTATAGAGTCCTCGGCAGTCATCCCGCTGTAACTGAAAGTTTTCTCTTGGGAAATATCATATTCAAGGGAATCATGAATCAAGTCAACACCAGAGTATAAAACGGTATCTCCATTCAAAATCCATTCGTTTTTGATGATATTGTAATCCCGAATACGTCCTGCAAACTTATACAAACCCGTAAATAGCCGGCGATGTATGGAAACCAATTGTGCAGTTGTAAAGTCAAATGTCTTTTCAGCAAGTAGTTCTGAGATTCGGGAAGAGACTTTGTCCGCCTCTTCCGTCCGTTCCTTCTCTAACGATTGCCTGCCTGATTGCGACTTATAGTAGCTGTTGACGAGATCACTCACCTCTTTGGCGGTAATCTCCCCTTCAATATGCTGCCGTGCTGTCTGTTGCAGGTACTCCGAAGTGTGCAGACCATCTACCGCCTGCAGGCCGATGGCGATCTGCCAGTTTTCGGCGCGTTGCCGCCGGTCCGGTTCGCCCTGCTGGATATATTCCTCAAAATCGGGAAGTTGCGGGAGTATGGGTTCTTCGATCATCATATATTTTGCCTATCTACCTGAGTGACAAGTTTTCGTGTCCTTTCTTTCTGATTATTATTTTCTGCAAAGATACAACTTTTTCCGTCACAGTGACGCTTTTTCAATCCATTCCATAGCGGGGCAACACTTCTGCATTTTCACCGCTTCACCATAGACTTCCTCTGTATATGGTACTTTGTCTATACCCCCCAACTGCTAGCTACTAACTACTAACGCCCTTCCTCACCACACCGTATGCCTTGAAAACAAAAAATTATTTGGCGACGAAACGTATTTTTTATATCTTTGCCGCCGAATAATTTCGTATTATGAAAACGTCTATCGTTGCAAGAGAAACGGAAATACATCAGTTAGAGACACTTATGGACGAGGAACTTCCCCAGTTCGTCGCCGTGTATGGCAGGCGTCGTG
>JAEEKL010000264.1 GCA_016282395.1 Bacteroidales bacterium | reverse complement strand
TCATGGAGAAAGACATGCCCGAATTCAAGGGCAAAAGCAGGTTCCTTTGGAAGGTTTATCCTAAAGATGACGACAACGAAATATTTTCTAAAGAAAATGTTTGGTATTTTGTAGAATTGTGTAAATTTGCCGCGCAGTTGGGAAGGCTGGATTTGACCGATGAGAAGAACCGCTGGCTCTACATGCTCACCCATGTGGCGGACATCGGCGAGGAAGAAGTTCGAAGGATGGATCCGGTTTACCAACGGTTTTACGAAGAGTGCCGAATATCAAACCTTAATGAAATGGAAAAGAAAGAATACGTGACGAGTGTGTTGGAATACGACGATGTGCGGGAGTCGATGATGTGCGAACGCGAAGTGGGGAGAGAGGAAGGGTGTAAGGAAGGACGCGAAGAAGGACTGCTGCAAGGAGAGGTCAATACCAAACGCCAGCTCGCCCTCAGGATGCTCGCCAAGGATTTCGCCCCAGGCCTCGTGGCGGAAATCACTGGGTTGACAGAGGATGAGGTCTGCGCTTTGGCTGCACATACTGATTGACGGAAACTTGGCAATTCTGTCAGAACCAGCCCTGGCGAGACGGGGATTCCGTTTTGCAATCCTGTCCTCACGGGCCAATGCGCGCCTTTACGATGACTACCGCCCTCGCGATTCAACGCCTCCCTCTTCCGGCAAAACGGAATGGTGCATTGGGTACACGCAAGGGCGGTGATTAACGATACCCCATTCCCCGCAAGAGCAGTGATTGCCGAAATAGGGATAACTCGCCAGCGCAGTGATTACCGAAAAACCGGCAACCCGCAAGAACACGCAGAACCGACCAGCAAATGCACCATTCCGTTTGGCCGCCCTCCCCTAACGAAAACAACACGCTTTACAGACTCCCACCACATTAACGAAAAAGTGAGGCAACAACCGGCCAAACGGAACCTCCGCCCCGCAAGGGGACGCTCTTTCTAAGCACGAATTGTCACGAATTCACCACGAATTGGCCATAAATATTCATCGCCTCATCGTTTTTCATCGCCTCATCGCAAAAAAGGCGCAGCCCCCGGCCACACCCTTATTCTTAATTCTGCATTCTTAATTCTTAATTATTACTGATGCGATATTTTTTTGAAATCAATTACAATATATTGATATAAAATTCCTTATAGGCGTTTGTTGAATTTTCGATTTGAAATCAATTCCGTTTTCCGCACGACAAGTGCGGTCGCGAAAACTCCCCTTCTATTTTAGAAGGGGTGCCCGAAGGGCGGGGTAGTAATATAGGCATTCTTATTCCTTATTTTCATAAATCCTCATGCTCATAATTATCCGCATTGTAGTTTCCGATGACTTTCTGCCTGTCGAAATCGAGACCGTGAAACATCTTTTTGTAAACCTGTTTTCAAAATGCAATCTCAGCCATGTTGCCGGCTCTGCGATTTTCACGTGCATAGGCTAACAAGTCCCTATTTTCCGGAAGGTTGTGAAGATAGTGGTCTTTGTTTCGAATATCGTTGATGCTGGTCATTTTTTCACAAGGAATTCTGATATTTTATATTACTACCCTGGCCTGCGGCCACCCCTTCTAAAATAGAAGGGGAATTGTCCTGCGCCGGCACTGTTGTGCCGTAGCCAGAAATCTTATTACTACGGAAGGTCTGTCCCGACAACAAATCAAATCGCTTGACAGATTCATTCTGTATCCGAAATTATCGCATCAGTAGTAATAATTCTACATTCTACATTTTACATTAACGACAAAGGGCGCAGCCCACCGGCCACGCCCTTTCCAAGTCTCAAGTCCTCAGCCTCAAGTCCTCAGTCTCAAGTCCTCAGTCTTATTTTTTAATCGCGAAGACAGCGGACGGAATGTCCGTTAGTGTTGTGGTTGGCGTAGGAGACGGTGCCACCGTATCTGTCCACATACGCTTTGCTGTAGTCTAGAACGCGGTTGTAGGAGCGGTTGTTGTTGCTCAGCGTAGATGACCAGAAGTTGGCGCGGTCGCCCGCGTCGCCGAACGACGAACCATTGCATAGGCCTGCCGGAACAGCGGAAAAGCCCGAGGCGTTGTTTGTGCCCTGGTTGTTACCCACAGCGAAGGGGTTGGAGCTATAACACCATCCCTGTGTCGAGGCCAACGCCTTGGCAACATAGCTGGTGTTCGTCACGGGGACATCGTAACTCTCGTCATCGTAATAGTAATAGTTCTCGTGACTGCCCAAATAATTAGTGAGCGTGGTCCACTCCGCATCGCTCGGCACATGCCAGCCCTGCGGACAAATGCCGCGACGGTGACCACTGAAGTTGACATATACATAATAAGTGGCCAAATCATCGGATGCAAACGGTATCACACTGGTCTCTCCGTATGTGGTGTTAAACGTATCCACCGCCGCGTTCCAGTTGTAGAGCAATCCATAGTTCTGCGGGGCGTATGTGGCAGAGTCGTTGTTGTACCAACGAGCCTGCTTGCCGGAGTAGGTGTAGGTGATGCCGGCCGGAGTGATCAGGTAAGTACCAGTAGTAGGTGATGTGGTCGCCCGCATATTCTCCTTG
>JAEEKL010000263.1 GCA_016282395.1 Bacteroidales bacterium | reverse complement strand
GGTGGCGTTGATGCGCCAGATGAGCTCCTCCAGCTGCACGAGGCACGCGTCGAGTTCCTTCATCAGCTCCTCCGGTTTCTCCAACGGCTCGTCGCCCTCCTGCACTTTCACGTTGTTCTGGATGCGCATCCCGATCTGCTGGATGCGTTTCTGCAAGTCTTTCCTGATACTCAATGCTTCCGCAAGTTTCATAGTGGTTTCATTTTTGTGCGGCAAAAGTACATTTTTTCTTGTACAAAAACGGCAAACACAAAAAAGTGCATTGTTGCACCCGAATCCAGAAGTAAGCTTACCACCGAAAAAAGGTCAGCTATTGTATTTGGGAACAGAAATTGTCAGCAGTTTACGTCCAAAAGCCATGCACTTTGCCTGAAAAATCGTACTTTTGCCGCGCCAAACAAAGAGAGGCGATGAGACATCTAATCGGCATATTCTCCGTGTTGTGGGCGCTGCTTCTCGGCGGCGTCTCAGACGGGGTACGCCCTGACCCGCACAGCGACGAGCATTCCGCCATTGCGCAGCCGTTATCAGAGCGGTTCACCGCCGACGACCTGCCGAACAGAGACCTGTTGCTCAGCTCGGCGCAGTCTCTGCTGACATCAGGAGAAGAGGAGGGGTCCGCGCCGAACGTGCGCCCGCATCCGTCGAACAACCGTCCGAACAACCTCTCCCAAGCCAGCACCCATATCATCCGGAACGGTAAGGTGATCCATCTTATCCGCCATCCCTACCGATCCGTTTGTGACAAAGGGAGATCCGGCTCATTCGCCGTCGAACGCTACCTTTTCGCTCTCCGACGTATTCGGATTTAGACCGTTTTCCATACCTTTTCCATTCTTATGTGCCGCCACCGTATGCGCGGCTTTCTTGGTGTACGCTCCGCTCAAGTGAAAGATCACGTATGCCAAGCCTTAAACATCCCAATTTTATTCACAAAAAAATCAGAAAAAAAATGGAAAACAAATTCCAAAAGGTCCATGCGAGAAAAGACCTTCTCATCTCCGGCTGCATCCTTATAGCCGGGATAGCCCTGTTCTTTTTACACAAGGCTTCGGGAGTGTGCGTCATCTTTTGCGGCATACTCTCTCTTATCCTCTACAAATCAGGATACAAACTGAACGGTGAGGGTATCCTGCTCCAGAAGAAAAGCCTCGAGTTGCAGAACCGTTGCCGAACATCCATCCTGGACTTCCTTGACGGGAAAACGGCAACGCCTCAACTTGTGCCTGGCAACGAAGGCGGCACCATTCTTTTAGAAGTATGGTTCAACGCCCCCGCCGACATCGCCTACGCGCGGCTGTCCGAATACAAAGAGCTGGACTTCCAGACCGTCACCGACATTGTGGAACTTTCGGCTGACCAAGCGCAGTCGCTAATCCGGATGATATGACAAAAGAGAGGACAAAACAGGTTTTCCTGTGGACAGACTGGCTGATTATCGGAATCTTAACCGTCGCCAGCGTGTTCGTCACAACCCTTGGAGGTGATTGGACGGCTATCGGGGTTTGCGCGCTAGTTTGTGTGTTCGCTTTCGCGCCCTTTCTGCACCACGGCTACAAATTAGAAGGACAGAGCGGTGTATTCCGTTTGGAAGAAATTCTGGTTCCGCGCGAGTGCCATACAGAAATTCTGACGTTTTTGAACGGTGACACGGACGAATTATCCATACAACCTGCCGTCCATGGCGGAGCCCTGGTGCGACTGTTCCACCGAAAGTCGGACGGCATCACCTTGGCACAATATTTCGACTACGCCCAATACCTCGCCGGCACGGATTATCCCTTTGTCCCAGTCAAAGAACATCAGATAGATGTTCTCCGGGGTTTGCAATCAAAGCAATAGCGAACCACCTTTTTAGAATACGCAGAATCAGAGACGCCAGGTCACGGCGTCTCTTTTTTTACAGGGCAAAATGTATGTTTCCCTTAATCACATTGAAAATTAAGAACCAATTGTTAAAAATGCTACTTTTGCGCCTTGAAATGATTTTGTGCGCAGAAGGCCATGCCCAGCATTCAAGAATACCTGAACAGGATACGCAATTCTTTCTCGCCATCGGCGGAGAAGAGTCACGTTGTCGCCTTTATCGACACCGAAGTCTCCGCAGACGGTCGTAAAGTCTATGATTTCGGGGCGTTCATCGAACCGGAAGAGAAGTTCCACGCGGCCTCGAAGGATGAATTCGCGAAGTTCATCCGCAACGCTGAATATCTCTGCGGTCACAACATTCTCCATCACGACCTCAAATACCTTGCCGCCATCCCCGGCCTCAAGCGTATGAAGGCCATCGACACGCTGTACCTCTCCCCTCTCCTTTTTCCCCGGCGTCCATACCATAAACTTCTAAAGGATGATAAGTTGCAGGTGGAGGAAGTGAACAACCCGCTCAATGACAGTCTGAAAGCACGCGACTTTTTCTACGATGAAATCTCCGCATTCAACAACCTGTCCAAAGAAATGCAGTCCATCTATTACAAACTGCTACACCGACGAGAAGAATTCGAGGGATTTTTCGACTATATCGGCTTCGAAGAAAGAGAAAACGACTTGGCGGAATTGATTCAGGCGCAATTCAAAGGGTTGATCTGCGACCATGCTGACATTTCGAGACTCGTCTCGGAACACCCGACAGAGCTTGCCTACGCCCTCGCCCTTATCCACTGCGGCGACACCTTTTCCATCACGCCACCATGGGTGCTCTACCATTTTCCACTCGTCGAACGTGTCCTAAAACTGCTTTGCGACACTCCCTGCCACCAATCGTGTTCCTACTGTGAGGAACGTTTGGACATCCACAAGAACCTACAATCCATTTTCGGATATAACGAATTCCGCACCTTCGACGGCGAGCCGATGCAGGAAAAAGCGGTACAGGCAGCGGTAGACGGTAAATCGCTGCTCACCATCTTCCCTACCGGCGGCGGCAAGTCGCTGACCTTCCAGCTTCCAGCCATCATGGCGGGACGGAACGAACACGGCCTCACCGTGGTCATCTCGCCGCTCCAGTCGCTGATGAAGGACCAAGTGGACAACCTCGCGGAGAAGGGAATCACTGAGGCGGTCACCATCAACGGGCTTCTGGATCCCATCTCGCGGACGAACGCTTTCGAAAGGGTTGCCGACGGCAGTGCCTCCATACTCTATATCGCACCGGAGATGCTGCGTTCCAAAACCCTTGAGAAGTTGCTCCTTTCCCGCAATGTAGTGCGTTTCGTCATTGACGAGGCGCATTGCTTCTCAGCATGGGGCCACGATTTCCGCGTGGACTACCTCTACATCGGCGACTTCATCCGGAAAATCCAGGAGAAAAAAGGCAACCGCGTAACCATTCCGGTTTCCTGTTTCACCGCCACCGCCAAACAGAAGGTCATTTCCGACATCCGCGACTATTTCCAACGGAAGTTGGGATTGGAGCTCGAACTATTTGCCTCCACAGCAACGAGGACCAATCTGCGATATTCCGTCATCCATGCCGAAACGGAAGAGGAAAAATACAACCATCTGCGTAACCTGCTGACTGCTAACGATTCCCCGACCATCATCTACGTATCCCGAACACGAAAGACGAGAGAGATTGCCGAAAAGCTGACCAGCGACGGCTTTCCCACGCTGCCCTTCAACGGTAAAATGGATCCCAACGACAAAATCGCCAACCAGAATGCCTTCATGGACAACCAGGTGCGTGCCATCGTGGCAACATCCGCGTTCGGCATGGGAGTAGATAAAAAGGATGTGGGCATGGTGATCCACTATGACATTTCCGACTCGTTGGAGAATTACGTGCAGGAGGCCGGACGCGCCGGACGTGACCCGCAACTCAACGCCCAATGCTACATTCTGTTCAGCGACCACGACTTAGACAAGCACTTCATTCTTCTAAACCAGACAAAATTGAGTATCAGCGAAATACAGCAGGTATGGAAAGCCATCAAAGACCTCACACGACAACGGAAGTCGGTGAGCTGCTCCGCCTTGGAAATCGCACGCCAGGCGGGATGGAACGACGAGGTGGCAGACATCGAAACCCGCGTGCGCACTGCGGTTGC
>JAEEKL010000262.1 GCA_016282395.1 Bacteroidales bacterium | reverse complement strand
TGGGGTTACTTCCGCAACAAGCAGACAGGCAAGCACTTATACTGTTTCAATACGCATCTGGATCACGTGGGTGAGGTCGCCCGCCGCGAGTCGGTGAAACTTATCACCGAACGTATCAAGAGCATCGTCAAAGACGAGAAAGCCCCAATTTTCCTGACCGGCGACTTCAACTCCGATATCAGCAGCGACATTTTCGTTCCGTTGAAGAAGGTGCTGAAGCAGGCCCGCAAAGACGCGCCCGTCACCGATAACAAAGGCACTTACAACGGCTGGGGCTCCGCCGCGAACATCTTCGTCATTGACCATATCTTCTATAAAAACGCGAAACCATTGATTTTTAAAACTTTGGACAGCAACATTTACGGCCGAACATTAATTTCTGACCATTATCCTATCAAAGGCATTTTCGTCCTGTAAATATCAGAATTATGGCTGTTTACCGTTATTTGAAGCACATGATTTCGCCACTGGCCTTCCGAATAGACGATAGACGTCGTCGTGAGAACGCCAATGCGCGGGCGGTGGCGATGCCTCGGCAAAAGCTCACCGCAGAAGAAAAAAGGCAGTTTAATACGATATGGAAAGGTTGGAGTCCTGTCAGCCATGAGTTTTACAAGGCTTTCGGCTTGCCTTTTGATGCGCGTATGGTTCCCAATGATTACTATGATTTTGCCGAACATGTGCTGAATTTGCGCTGGGCATCTTTTTTCCTGCAACATAAGTGCTGTCTGCAATATTTCATTCCCGAGGAACACCGTCCTAAAACGATTCTCCGAAAGATTGACGGTCACTATATAGATGCGCAAGATGTGGAAATGGCAGAGGCGGACGCAGTTGTACGCTTGCGGACACTGGAGTCTTTCATCGTCAAAGTTGCTCGAGGCTCTGGCGGAGGAATAGGAGTGCGGAAGATCTCTCGCGAAAATGTTGACACTTCGTCTGGATTTTGGTCGCAATTATTGGAACCTGACGACCTTATCTTCCAGGAAGTGCTTCGGCAACACCCTTTCATGGCACAATTTAATCCGGATTCGGTAAACACCTGCCGGATAATAACACTCAACATCAATGGCAGTTGCACAACACTTGGATCGATATTACGCATGGGGGCTGTTGGCTCTCCCGTTGACAATCTGACCTCCGGAGGAGGAGTGTTGGTCGGGATAGGACAAAATGGTCGCATTCACGATTTCGGTGTAAGAAAGGACTTCAACAAGGCTTACGCATCCCCAACAGGAGTGAAATTCTCGGGTCTGATGATGCCCGAGTGGGAACTTATGAAAGAAACAGTCATCGGATTCCACCGTCAGATACCGTTCGTGAATCTGATCGGCTGGGATGTCGCCCTTGATGAAACGGGTAGGCCGACCATCATCGAAATAAATCTTGACAGTGCAATGATCGAGGCCGTGCAAATCTTCTCCGGACCGATTTTCGGAGATCGGCTGGAAGAAGTGCGTGCCTATATTGATGAAAAGACCCTGAAACTAAAACACGCGGTGGTTACCTATTGAAGAATCATGAGTATGTAAAATGTAGAATAAGTGTAGTAAAAACGGAATCGCTGCGTCTAATTTTATAAATTAAAGTCTAAACATACAATTACCCAAAACTGCTAACTACTAACTGCTAACAGCCAACCATTCGTTAATCATAAATAATACCAAAATGGAAAATAATTTCAATCGTCAGCCGGCCAAGAAGACGGCGGTCAAATGGATTATTCGGGGCATTGCCATCTTCTTCGCCCTTCTAGTTGTTTTCTCCTCATTTTATACGGTGAAATCCACCGAGCGGGGAGTGCTCTCCACCTTCGGGCGGATTCAGGATCGCGTGATTGGCGACGGTCTGCACTTCAAAATCCCGTTCGTGCAAACGGTGAAACACGTGAACATCCAGCAGAAGAAATTCGACGGCAAAGAGAACAGCTACACCCGCGATGTGCAGACTTCGGAGGTGGACTACACCATCAACTACGACTTGGTGAAAGATAATGTTGCCAAGCTGATGAAGAATGTGGGCGAGGATTACCACAACCGCATCGTGGTACCTTACGTCCGCAGTGCGCTGAAAGAGAGCTTCGGCAATTTCGCAGCCACCCACATTGTGGAGAACCGCGATAAGGTGCGCCGCCAGATTGAGGATAAGCTCCGCGCCACGTTGAGCAAAGAGTATTTCACGAACATCCACTTCCAACTGGTGAACATCGACTTCGACGATCAGTTCGAGACGGCTATCAAGGAGAAGCAGGTAGCGGAACAGAACGCGCTGAAGGCCAAAAATGTGACCGTCCAGATTGAGGAACAAGCCAAGCAGACCCGCATCAAGGCGGAAGCGGAAGCCGAGGCCATGCGAATCAAGGCCACGGCATTGGAACGCAACCAAAAACTCGTGGAGTACGAGGCCGTGCAGAAGTGGAACGGCGAACTTCCTCAGTACATGGGCAGCGGCGCAGTGCCGTTCCTAAATCTGAAATAATGGGCAGAAACACATAATATTACGTCCTAGACTTACACCCAGATATTGATTTCCAAATAGTGCTGGTGTGCTGTTAGGGCTTCAGATTCCAATAAATCTTGTCGAACCACTTGCCGTTGATGTTCACCCACCAGTACTTGAGGCCTTGGGTAGCCGCAATATGCGGTGTGTTGACCACATGGAAATTCTTCCTATAGACAGTACGTTCCGTCTGCCCTTCAATGTCGGTGGCATTTTCCACACCCGTTTCCACACCAACAAGCCGCTGGGCAATGTCAGATATGGCGTAGTTGACCATACAGACAAAAACATCGTGGCAAAAGCTGATCAGACGCGTGGCATTGTTTCTCTGCATGAAGAACGCCATCGCACCCATGCGTCCTCCTGTCAGGTTTAACACTGGTGGACAGGGAATTCCGTTTGACCACCCTCCCCTACTGGAAACAACACGCATTGCTGACAACCTCCTCTATAACGAAAAACAATGCGCCGCCCGACCAAACAGAACCTCCGATTCGCAAGAGCAGGGAGAGACTCATTCATTGTCTTTCGTCGCCTCATCGCCTACGCCACGGTTACGGCGGTTCCTGACGCGGTGACCATCAACATGCCGTTGTTCTCGCCCAGCACTTCGTAGTCGATGTCGATGCCAACCACGGCGTTGGCGCCTTTCTCCATAGCGCGCTGTTGCATTTCCTTCAAAGCGTTGTCACGGGCTTTCATCAGCTCTTCCTCGTAGGAACCGGAGCGACCGCCCACAAAGTTGCGGACCCCTGCGAAAAAGTCCTTCACAAAATTGACGCCAGTGATGACCTCGCCGAACACGACGCCATGATAATTTGTAATCTGTTTTCCTTCAATTGTTGGTGTGGTGGTTAATATCATAATAGTTGGAATTTAAAGGTTATTGGTTATAGGTTATTGGTTATTGAAGCGGGTTATTGGTTATTGGTTATTGAAATTGGTTATTGAAACTGGTTATTGAAACTGGTTGTAGGTTTGTTAACTGCTAATTTCCTCCGTAAAGTTGCAACAACTTTACTTGATACAAGAACTCGCACTTCGCCTGCGCGAGGTTGGAGGCAGCTTGCAAGTAGTTGTTCTTCGCTTCGTTGAAGGATGTCCCTGTGGATTTCCCGTTCTCGTACAGCGCCGTCTCTAGGTCGAAGGCCTCCTTCGCGCTGGCCTCCGCCACCTGACTGCTGGCGTACTTTTCCTTGGAAGCCACTGCATTGAAATAAGCCTGCTGGATTTCCTTGTACAAACTC
>JAEEKL010000261.1 GCA_016282395.1 Bacteroidales bacterium | reverse complement strand
ACTGCCGACCGAGTAGCCGATGCCCTCCGTTGCGTTCTTGACCGCGGGCGAGGGGAGGACGGGAAGGATGACGGAAATGCCCATCCCGTGGGCGGTGTCGATGAGCTCCATCAGCTCTTCGGGGGTGCCGAAGCGAAACGAGGGGGCGAAGAAGTTGGACACTTGGTAGCCAAAGGATCCGTAGTAGGGGTGCTCCTGGATGGCCATCAGCTGTATGGTGTTGTAACCCAAGTCTTTGATACGCGGCAGAACCGTCTCTTGGAACTCTTTGTAGGAGGAAGTTTTGGGCTCCTGCGACGACATCCCGATGTGGGCTTCGTAGATCAGCGGGTGACCGGGCTTCGGCGGGATGGTGTTTTTCCACTCATAAGCCGTTGGTTCCCAGACTTGTGCGCAGAACACCTTCGTTACCTCGTCTTGTACTACCCGTTGACAATAGGCGGGCAGGCGTTCGTCGGCGCCGGACGGCCAAACCATCCAGAGCTTGTAGAGCATCTCGTTCTGTAGGGCGAAGTCGGGCAGTTCGATTTCCCAGTCGCCGTTGCCGAGAGGTGTGAGCGCGAAAGTGGGGAGGATTTTCCACTGGGAGAAGTCGCCGTAGAGATAGACGGCGGTAGCGTTGGGTGCCTTCTCGCGGAACACCCATCCGTTCTCTGTCTTATGCAATCCATAGTAAAGATGGCCGTTGGCGGTGTCTTGCAGCGTGCGGCCGCCGTCAGTGAGTTGCAGCTCACGAATGTATGCTCGTTCCATCCGTTTCTGCAAGGCGGTGCGGAACGGCTTCAGATAGGGGTCTTGCGCGACTAATTGCGATTTCTGTATCATTCTTTTATGGGTAGAAAGTTAGAGGGTTTTCGAAATGAAAAATTTTGGCAAAGATAGTTTTTTTTAGTGATTAGTGATCAGTGAATAGTGACAAGTGACAAGTGAAATTGTTATACTAATCGCACTGCCAGCAACTCTTTGCCGATTTTGTGAATGGCAGTCTGTATCTTCGACACCTGCTTTTCCGAGATATACTGACCTCTTTTATACTGGCGCATCAGTGACGGATTGATGCCAGCCAAATTGGCTAACTTGGTCATGTTAAGAAAATCATAGTGGTTCAGGAAAGAAGGCATGTCATATTTGTACACGAACGTGGTGTTCTTCAGGTCATCCGGGTCTTTTCTTCCCGTTTCCTCGAATACCTCAATAAATTCTTTCACTGAGTTTTCAAAATCGGCTTTGGCTTCGGCCACCGAGTTTCCGTCCCCGAAGACGGTGGATATTGTGTCAGGTGTGAAGATAGTGAACGTACCATCTTTGCCCATTTCAATTAACGCTGTACTTTTTTTCATACTACTATTATTATTCTTTGATTATCAGAACCCTATCTGGCGTTTCAGTTTGTGATAGAGGCCAGATTTCACTTCTTTCGAACCATGCCTTTCTATTTTCAAGATGCCCTCTTTCTGCGGATGAGCATATATGTCATGATTACCTCCTGTACGCAAAAGGTACCAACCGTAACTCTCTGCAATTCTTCGTAATTCATTCCATTTCATATCATTGTTGTTTTGTTTTCTGATCGCTGCAAAAATATAACTTTTCTGGTATATAACAATAGCGTGCTATATTTTTCGGATAGCATAATTTGATGCTACCGCATTTCTTCTTCTTCTTTTCTATTTTAATATATTCGTTATATTACTTTATTTTGATGATTGGAACGTTAATAATTTTGGTGACAAAGATACAACAAAACCAAGTGCTTGTCAAGGGTTTCATGAAAATTTCTTTATCTTTGCAAATCAACGAAATATAATTTAATTTTAACTATTTAGTTTTTGAATAGTTAAAATTATATTTTGACTTTCGCAAGTTTTTTGGGGCATGTCGCAAAAAACGGCCCAAAAAAATGATTCCGATGTAACAAAATGGATGCGATGTGCGACACAGCGAATATGATGGGGAGAAATTTTTGGAGGGGAGTACTTTTGATAAATATAAAACCTTATGAAAAAGATAGTTGTGTTTTTGACGATGATGGTTTTGATTGTCGAGGCGGGGGTGGCGACGGCGGGTCCTGTTGACAAATCGAAGGCGGCGCAGGTGGCGTGCAATTTCTGGAACAGCCGTTCTTTGGACAAGGAAGCCTTGACACAAGATGCGTTGGAACAGGTGACCCTCTCGTGGGACGCCTTCTATGTGTTCAAGAACCCTGGCAGCAAAGGTTTTGTCATCGTCTCGGCAGACGATTGTATGCAGCCAGTGTTGGGCTACTCGTTCACCAATGACTTCTGTGAAGCCGACGATATGAGTCCCGAGTTGAGCTTCTGGCTTGACTGCTATCAGCAAGAAATTGACTATTTTCGCGCAAACGGTGCCAAATCAAGCGAACAGACGCTTCTCGAATGGCAAAGTCTTATGGATGGTAACGCTGTCACCTCAACTGGAACCAAAGCCAATTCGGTCGGGCCGCTGTTGACTACGAATTGGTCTCAGGAATGGCCTTACAACTCACAGTGCCCCATTGTCAACAGCACATTCGGTGTCCGCGCTGTGGTTGGATGCGTGGCGACAGCTATGGCCATGTTGATAAAATACTATCAGTATCCTCACCGTGGCACCGGTTCCCATGCCTACTATCCCAACGGACTTGGATTGCACGAAGTTGATTTCGGAAACACGATTTACGACTACGACAATATGCCAGACAGTATAGGTGACTATTCTGATTCAATCCAGATAGATGCCGTGGCAAAATTGATGTATCATTGCGGTGTTGCTGTTGATATGTGGTATGGTCGAAATGGAAGCACTGCCAGTATTACCCCCACCCCCCGTCTTTACCGTTCCAACACACTCAATGCCATGATTAGTTATTTTGGCTATTCTTTCAATGCCCAGCATCTGGCTCGCTCCTTTTTCTCTGATCAAGAGTGGATTGACATCCTCAAGTCACAGCTTGATGCTTCCCAGCCGATTCTTTATTTAGGGTATCCTGTTTCGGGACGGCCCCACTGCTTCTTGTGCGACGGTTATGACGAGACAAACCATTTCCATTTCAACTGGGGCTGGTCTGGAAAGGGAAACGGCTTCTTTGCGCTTAATGACATGGCAGCTAATGGTACAGATTTGACGCAAGCATACAACTATAACCATAGGATTATTAGCAATCTTGTGCCACACGGCGATGACGACTCCCTCTGTATCATACGCCGTTTCCCCTACACGATGGATTTTGAGTCTGAACCTACCTGTTGGTTCGCCACTGATAACAAAATAGACGAAGTTTCATGGGAAGCGTTTGCGGGAATATTGCCGGAATCATCAGATGATCACCATATTTCAGCTTTTATAAATCCCAAGAATATTTATCTTGTCGGTAGCGTGTCCGAGACGTTATACACACCTGCCATCGTAACTCCTGGACATTACATTGTTAAATGGCAAGACAGAGCCATAATGCCCTCCACCATTGAATCATACACATTGTCGGCCAATGACACGTTGATTGCCGAGCGTTCAAATGTAGATACGTTTTGGACTGAGCAGCAGGCCTTTTTCGATGTCAACGACGGCGACACCGTTCGGCTTGCTTTCTATTACTATGGGACTTCAGAAGCGCAGAACGGTGTAGTGATAGACGATATTATTATCTATCCCGAGTATATGACATGCATTGGGTCTCTCAAAACGGATGACCTTCGTCTATATCCGAATCCGACCACCGGCATGGTAACGCTGCAAGGCGACGCGAGGGTGGAACGGATAGACATTGCCGATATTTCAGGAAGAATGTTGCAAACCATCAATCATCCGTCCGATCACTTCAACATCGATGGTCTCCCACAAGGTGTCTATTTCGTCAGAATCACCACATCGGAAGGGGTTTGTGTCCGGAAAGTGGTGAAGCGATAAAAACGATGAAAAAAAAAAGCAGACATCTGCGGATGCCTGCTCTTTTTGTGGGACGTACTGGACTCGAACCAGTGACCTCTGCCGTGTGAAGGCAGCGCTCTAAACCGACTGGGCTAACGTCCCTCATTTGCGGCGGCAAAAATACACTTTTTTTGATATGGTGCGCCAAAAAAAAATAGTTTTTTTTATATTCACACCATTATTCACTTTAGCGTCTTTGAATAGCTGACGTGTGGTAGGACGTTGAAGGGTTCAAACCTCTCAGTCGTAATGCTTTTTCGAGTTGTATGTAATTGCTTTTGAGGTATGTAACTGTCATAATAGGATTCGGGAAGGCAGCTGGTTAAATTGAGTTGATATCGAAAGATTTTGGGGTGAGTTAAAGGGTGTTCCGTGATATTCTATTTTTTTGTACATTTGCGGGCTTTTTTTGCAAATTAAATTATACAGATATGAGAAAATTATCCTTATTCGGTTTCTTACTGATTGTGGTTTGCCAGTTGTTTGCTCAGCGGGTTTCTGAAAGCCAAGCGACATTGGTGTGCCAGCGTTTTCTGATGGACAAAAATCGTGCTGCATTGGCGGAAAATCTCAAGTTGGCAGATATTTATACCCAGGAGAACGGAGAAACAGCATTCTACCTGTTTCAATTGCCGGAAACGGGATTTGTGTTGGTGTCCGCATCGCGTACCACCCCTCCCATTTTGGCCTATTCTTTTGACAATAATTTCGAGATGATTCCGCCGGTGGAGACATTCTTCTATCTTTACAAAGGTGAGATTGCCTGTGCGGAGCGGGAGCATTGGGATGCGAAACCCAAGGCCGCTGCCGCCTGGGAGCGTTATCTCGCCAAGGAGTTCGACTCCAAGGGCTATCGTTCCAACGAGGTCGGTCCGTTGCTGACCACACTGTGGAATCAGAATAAGTTTTATAACACGTATTGTCCGTGGGATGCAAGTTCCGGCCCCTATTACGACTATCGTGTGCCGAATGGCTGTGTGGCGTTAGCTTGTGCGCAAATCATGAACTATCACCGTTACCCGGCCCACGGCTCGGGTTCGTCCACCTATGTCCCCCAAGGATATCCGCGTCAGACAGTTAATTTCGGTCAGCATGTCTATCATTATGATGCCATGTGTAATGAACCGCAAAGTTATGCTAACGAAATTGCCAAATTGGCCTATCATTTCGGAGTGGCTATCCAAATGGGTTATACTCCAGACGGATCCGGAGCCAACACGGACAAGGCCAAAGAAAAGTTGGTTTCCATTTTCAAATACGACCAGAATATTGCTTCTTATTATCGCAGCGTTTATTTGGACACCGTAGTGTCGGAATACATCCAGATTCTCAAAAACGAGGTGGATCATCACCGTGTGGTGTATTATTCAGGCTGTTCCCAGGATTTCGCCAACTGTCATGCCTACGTCTTGGACGGCTACGATGAAAACGACCTTTTCCATCTGAATTACGGATGGGGTGGTGCGTCAAACGCATTCTACGCCATTGACAATTTTGTGAGCGGCGCCATGCATTTTGACTATGGTTCTGAAGCCCTGATCAACATCTATCCGTCTGCAGTGGTGGAAAGCCACTATTGTCAGGGCCGTCAGCGCAATACGGCCAGCTTCGGCTATGTGGCGGACGGTTCTCCCACCACGAAACCCTATCAGCCCAATCCGGATTGCTCTTGGATGGTGGCGGTGCCCGGTGCGGATTCCTACAAGTTCCATTTTGACCGTCTGGACCTCAAGGAAGGCGATTATGTGACTATTTACAATGGCCCGACTGAGGAAAGCGGGGTGAAAGTGTCCGTGACGGGTAATGCTGTGCCTACACAGGAGTATGAGATTTTTGCGGACAGCGTTTTGGTTACATTTGTCGGAAATTCCGATAATACAGACCATTACGGATTCCTGATTTCCTATTCTTCCACACTGCCCGCACGTACCTGTAGCGGCTACACCAACTTGCCGAATGTATGGAATGCCACTCTTTCGGATGGCTCGCAGGTGGGCGAAAACTATCTGCCCGAAACAAGCTGCACCTGGAATGTGACCCACAACTATATTAGTGGCTATGCTTTCGCTTTCTCGAAGTTCAATCTCGGTTATGGGGATTTTGTAGATGTCTATAACAGCACCACAAATCCGCCAACCTTGTACAAGCGTTTTGATATTTACGAACAACCCGAAGGCGTTTATACGGTGAATTTCAAGAAAATGCGAGTGAATTTTGTCAGTGACAACTGGGATCAGAATGACGGTTTCACTATGGATTACTATGCGTTAGCCTCTGTGGAGGGACATAATGGGGTTGAGGAGTTGTCGGTCTATCCGAATCCTGCCACTGACCGTCTGACTGTCGAGTTTACATTGGTTAATGCGGAGCAGGTAACAGCTCGGATTGTGGATCTGACCGGCAAGGTGTTACGACAGAATGCCATTGAGGGTGTTGACGGTTCCAACCAGATACAGTTGGATCTTAACGGTATTTCCAAAGGCCTCTACCTTTTGGAAATCAACACGCCGGAAGGGAAATCTGTACGAAAGGTGACGGTTCAATAGCGAATCTGTAACGAATGGCGAATCGCGTGCTTATGGCCATGAGCGGTGGCATCGACAGCAGTGTCGCCGCCATGTTGTTGATGGAGCAAGGGTATGAGCTGGTCGGCGTGACTTTCCGCACCTTCGACTCCATCACGGAGAGCTGTATCGCCCGCGAGAAGGGATGCTGCTCCGTGGATGCCATCTTCGAGGCGAAACACCTGGCCGAGAAACTCGGCTTCGAACACCATATCCTTGATGTCCGTGACCTTTTCAGAAAGACTGTCATCCAGGATTTCATCGACCAATACCTGCAATGCCGGACCCCGAATCCCTGCGTGCTCTGCAATCCCATTATCAAGTGGGGTAGGGTGCTGGAGATGGCTGACGAGTTGGGCTGTGATTACATCGCCACTGGCCACTACGCCTGCATCGCGCAATCCGGCGACCGCTATTTCCTCCAAAAAGGCGTTGACACTCAGAAAGATCAGACCTATTTCCTGTGGAAGTTGACCTCCGAAATGTTGCAGCGGACGTTGTTCCCGTTGGGCGGCCTCACCAAGACTGAAGTTCGGCGGATTGCGGCGGACCACGGCTTTGTGAAGCTCTCGCAGAAGAAGGAGAGCGAGGAGATCTGTTTCGTGACAGACGACGATTACCGTCATTTCTTACAAGACGAAGTTTCGGATTTGCAGGAGCGAATGCCCGTCGGCGAGTTCGTGACCACGGATGGAAAGGTGGTGGGGAAGCATCAAGGACTGTACAACTACACGGTGGGACAGCGCAAGGGCTTGGGCATCGCGTTGGGTGAACCGGCGTATGTGGTGGCCCTGCAGCCCGATAGGAACCGCGTGGTGCTCGGCAAGCGGGAGGAACTGCAGCATACCCGCTGTGTCGTTTCCGGCTTGAATATGGCGAAATACGCTGATTTTGAGAACGGGATGAGGGTGACCTGCCGTTCGCGTTACCGCAGTGCGGGCACGCCGGCCACGCTCCGCCATCTGAATGATACTTCTGTGGAAGTCTTGTTTGAAGAACCCGTTTTCGCTGTCACGCCCGGACAGAGCGCCGTCTTCTATGAGGGCGACGACTTGGTGGGCGGCGGCATTATCGAATCGTAACCCGCAGCTATGGCCGAATCTCCGCTTTCCCTCAACGCTTTAGAATACACCTTCCGGCATCTGCAGAAGGTCGCCTTTCCGCAGCTGGAAAGCGAGCCTT
>JAEEKL010000260.1 GCA_016282395.1 Bacteroidales bacterium | reverse complement strand
TCTCGACATACTAATTCCCCTGGTGTTGATGCAAATATTTCAAACAATCCGTCTGGCTGGCGATAGCAAAGTTTAAGGTAGTCGATGTTTAGGGTGTACTTATGCTTCATTTTCATCTTCGTTTAATTCATTATTTAAGTCGTCCTCTTTGTCGGGGACTGTCTGCCAGTATTGCAGCATCCCTTGGCGAATGTGTTCTTTGTGCTGCTCTGTTTTAGGTTTATTCCGTGTGCTAGCGCTGATGCGCTGCTTCACATCGTCATCAAGTTGACGATACTGTCTTTTATAAGGTTGTTGTGCCATTGTTAAATCGGGCGCTTTAATGCCCCTCCACCTATAAATAGTCTATAAGTTTAGAAAGTACGGAAAAAGTAGTACAACAATCCAGATTCTGGAATGGCATTGCAACTATCACGGCAAACCGTAGTGTATGATACGGAACTTACTAATTCGTCATATACGAGGCGGTTTCCATTTATTATAAAAGCCCCTCCAGGGTCGGCCAGGACTATTCTTGATGTACCAATCCCATCCCCAATCTGTCACGAACTTTTTCCAGCATTGGGGTTAACCACTCTTTGTTTAGGTCAATAAACTTGACGACCTCGCGGAAATCCCGCCACAGGTTCAACAATTCGACTTCAGGGGAGCAAAAAAGAGCAGCTGCGATGCAGTTGCTCTTTTTTGCGATTCAGATTCTTTTACCTATATTTGCATCATAAAAACAGGAACGTGTTACGCTTCGGGCGGCTCGTACCGTCCTCACCCCAGCTTCGGCTGGGGTGTTTCATTTAGAATGCATGGTAAGTCAGTTCATCGCTATAGTAATAGTATCCATGAATGTCATTGCTTACCATTTCACGAATAGCTGAAGGAATCTTTTTATGATGAGACGTGAATTCCAATAAAACGAATTCTGCGCCTTGTTCATGTATGGCATGCTTTGCATAATCTACGACATTATTACCACTTCGTGAGGATTTGAAATCGGCATAATGACCGTTCACAATAATACTTGACGTCTTACCTTGTCGGCGGACATATGCATCCGGGGTGCTAACACCTGCCTGTTCATCAAGATGCTGGATTTGGAATCCGAAAGAAGCATATCTCATTCCCATTCTTTGCTCCTTTATGAATGTCTCTCTATCGTTTGAGGACATATTTTTATATTTACGGGACAACTCGGTAACTAGAAAGCCTCCGGTTCTTTCATCAAAGAAAGTTTTTTCCAACTCCGGGCCATATGCGTAGAAGTTTTTCAAGTTTCTATCCATACACAACTCCAATCTATTTCCCACAAAGATACGTTTCGCGAAAAAGAAAATCAAGACCCGAAAGTCTTGACTATCAGTAAATTACCTATTTACAAACATGGGCAAAGTGGCGTGCCCAACACCGTCCATACCTGGCGAGAAAAAGTGCCAGGTTTGAGCGTTTCGGGACGATTTTGCGCATATCTGGTAATTAACCATACCAATTACACACACATTTAATCTTGTGAAATAATTACATTTGTGGCATGAAGAATCTTATAATATCCATTTGCATCTTGTTTCTCCCAATACTATGCTCCGCCCAGGGATCAATGGTCGCAATATCTGCTTCGGCCAAATCTACAGGTATGTATGGTAAGGGCATTTATATTCAAATTGAGAACCTGGAATCACACGAAGTGTTTGAATCCAAGCCCCTTAGATCCATTAGTGAGAGCGCTGTAATCGAGAATGTGCCTGCCGGTTATTATGAAGTATGCTATGTTGAAATTCCATTTGGAGATAGATGGTATTATAATAATTCCCAAAATCTGCGGGACTATTTTGGTGTTTTCTATATACTCCCCGACTCATCTTATTACTTGGGCAACTTCAAAGCGACTCATCGAGGAAAGTACTCACACAGACGAGTTGTATTTAGCTTTGACGGGCACACAATCCCCGAGAAACTGGCCAAGTTTATTCAAGGACGAGATCTTGTGTTAGACGACTGTATATTTCTTGGGCCTACTAAGGAGACGTTTACTTTGGCCGAGTTTTCAGAGTGGACAAACAAAATCTACGTTGGTGGAGCGCATTGGACCACAGGTCAAATAGATTTATCATTTTGATTTGTAACTGTTATAAAAGTGTTATGTATTTGCACTACAAAATATAACAGTATTATGAGCACGGTTACGGTAAGCAAGGTACAAACCGCCTTTAGATTTAATGAAGACTTGATTCGCAGATTGAAGATTAAGGCGCAGAAAGAGAACAGGAGCCTGAACAACTATGTGGAGACTGTCCTAATGGACATTGCGTATGATGAACCCAAGGACGAGACTATCGAAGCAATTAAGGAGGCTCGTTCCGGCAAGGCCCTTGAGAAACTTGATGTAGATAATTTGGAAGAATTAGTAGAGGCGCTTTGATATGTGGGAGTTGGTTTATTCTTCGAGATTTAAGAAGGATTTAAAAACTTGTAAGACTAAGCTCGCATTCCGATATACTCAAATAATAGGACATTAAACAATTCCACACCTTGGAGTCCCAAAAGAGCAGCTGCGATGCAGTTGCTCTTTTTTGCGTTATATCACCAGCACTCCTGCGGATTTAGAGTGCGAG
>JAEEKL010000259.1 GCA_016282395.1 Bacteroidales bacterium | reverse complement strand
ATTCGCCGTTGTTCAGCAGACGGTATTGCAGATTCCATTGAGATACATTGGCGTTGTCCGTCCAACATACGTAGATGCCGCCTTCATCTTTCAGTGCAATTTGTTGTTGCAAATCGGTCGGGGCATCACACGGTTCGGGAGTGTCTTCAGGAAGCGTGGTGAAAGTCATCTCGTTGCCATAGACGGTGGTACCGTTGAAGGTGATGAACGCCTTGTAGGTGTAGTTCGTGTTGGCGGTCAAGCCAGAGAGGTTGGCCGTGAAGGTGTTGCCCGTGCCGGTGCCGGAAATCTGCGTGTAGGTACCGCCTGTGGTGGCCTTCCACTCGAAGCCCTTGGCCGTGATGGACACGTTGTCAGGATTCGTGATGGTGGCGTTCAGCGTGGCGGTCGTCTGCTCGACTGCCGAAGCAGTGTTGGTGGCAACAGTCGGGTCTGTCACTACAGTGCCACCTGTGGTGGTGAAGCTGACAGTAGTGGTCCAAGCGCTTTCGCTATCACCGCAATCAGCCTGCACACGCACTTGATATTGGGTGCCTGCGGTCAGGCTGTTCATCGTGTAGGAAGTGGTGGATGCGGTGGCCGTTGTCCAGTTGGTGGCAGAAGCGGCTTTGTATTGCACGTTCCATGCGGTTTCGTCGCCGCCGGCCGTCCAAGTGGCTACGGCAGAGTTGTCCGTAATGCTGTTCACCGTCAGATTGGTAGGTGTGTTGCAAACCACAGGAGGTGTTCCATCATTGTCGTAAATCATCACATTGTCCAGACCGACACCATGACCATATTCCAACGCAGCCTTAAAGATGAGCTGGTAGGTGGAAGTCGGGTTCGGTAATGCGATGGAATCGAACTGCCAAGAAGAAATGTCATCAGTGAAAGAGGTCAACAATTCAAGTTCTGCGGTGGGGGAAGTCTTGTAATAGACAAACAAATTGTCCTGATCACCAGCCCAAACGGCCTGAATATGATAGAATGAGAGATAGGGATTCGTCAGTGAAGTGAGGTCGAAAATCGGGGAGGCAAGTTCCGTCTGATAACCATGAGTGGTAGAAGAAACTGCAACACATGAACTACCTTCAGGCAATGTGGAACTGTTATTGTAGCTGTTCGTTGTCGCCCAGTTGCTTGAACCGGAAATAGGCGTGGAAACCCAACATCCGAGACCATTCTCAAAGCCATCCGTATATGGATAGGTGATAACGGTTTCACATGCGGTCATGAAAGAGACCGTGGCAGGAGAAGAAGTGCCTTCCGCACCGCAGTCGGCATTCACATATATAGTATAGTATGTGGCAGCGTTCAAACCTGTGAGGTTGTATGTGGTCGAAGTGACCGTAGCGCTGGTGCCGGTGCCGGGAGTGAAACCGGTTTCGCCGTACTCAACCGTATAGCTGTCAGCGGTTCCCGTCCAACTGATGGTAGCCGAATTGGCATCAATTCCAGAAACGGTCAATCCAGAAGGCATAGCACATCCTGAGCAGTTGGGCATCAAGGTGTAAACGGTGTTGGTGCCGGAACTCATTGAAGTAGAGGCATACAGTTCAGCACCGAAAGGATCAGACACCGTGAAGCTTGCCTCGCTGGCGTAAGATCCGGCAGTCCAAACCAAATCGGTAGATACGCCGTGGCACAGGTTCACAGTCTCGGTTGCGGAACTACCGGAAGGCAGACCCAAGGTGGCCACCGTGATTCCGTTCTGTTGCACGGCGAGAGTGCCGCCGTTCCAGCCGTCACCGTAGCTGTCGCTAAGGATGAAGGTATATGCGCACTGATCTTCCACTTCACAGAGGGAGGTGCTGAAGTTCACAGTTGCGGTCTGGGAGGTGCCGTCCGCACCACAGTCGGCAGTCACATAGACGGTGTAGGCGGAACCGGAGGTCAAGCCAGACAAATCGAGGGTGGTCGTGTAAGTAACATCCGTGGTGCCTTGACCCGGGGTGAAACCGGCTTCACCGTACTCGATGGTGTAGCTGTCGGCGTTGCTGAACCAAGTCACAGTGGCACTGGTCATGCCGATATTGGAAACTGTGAGGTTTTGCGGAGCCGGGCATGCGATCAAAGTGGTGAAGTGGATGGTCAGCGTGGCATCGGGATTGTCAACAGTGGTGCCACAGTCGGTGACCACATAGACGTCGTAAGTGGTTTCGGGGGTAAGGTTGCTCAAGTCAAGGGTGGTGGCAGAAGCGGATTCTGTGCTCCATTCGCTGTCGGTGGAAGCCTTGTAATAGACGGTCCAAGCGGTGTGGGTGGGATCGTTGTCCGTCCAGGAAATGGTGGCGTTGTGGCCGTCAATATTGGTGGCCGTCACGCTGGTCTTCACAGGGGAAGGACAGTCGGGGACAAGTCCTACGGTGAAATCGTCCACATTCCAGGATTGAGGATACATTCCTGTGCCAGTGGGATCGATGTAGCGGAGAGCGATTCGGCCGGAGGTGGCTGTTGCACCGTTGAGGTCGAACGGTCCCATATAGTTGCCGTTGCCAGCGGAGCTGCCGCCGCGCGGACCAGGCATACCGGCATCAGCAATCACCAACTCGAAAGTGGAGGTGTCCATGACATTGGTAATCACACCGATTTGGATATGACCCGTGGAAACGGAGGTCGCGGTCGCCCAGAATGAGAGACGCAACGTGTTGATGTCGTTGGAAAACTCAGGCAGTACCAACATGCACTCAGTACCCTTGAATTCTGCGGAATTGACACCAGAATGGCAAGCATCGCCGTAGTTTCTGTACACCATCGGGAAAGTGCCGTTGTTGGCTGTATAAGTGACCGGAGTCTCCCAGCAGATGAAGGAAGAACTGGTGTAACCCTCGAAGTCCTCGAACCACGGGGTCTCTTCAGTCACGGTGATGGCACCGCAGGAGGTGTTGAAGCTAATGGCCTCAGACATCACGGATGAATCGGCGGCACAGAGGGCGCGTACGGAAACCGTATAGCTGGAGCTGGCATTCAAGTCATTGATAACAATAAAGGTGTCGGTAGTGTTATAGATGTTGCCACCCACATACACGTTGTAGGAGTCTGCATTGCCGCTCCAGGAAATGGTGGCACCTTCCATGGTCAGGTCGCTCACGTACAGATTGGAGATGGGCAGACATTCGGGCAGATAGTCGATTACCAAATTGTCAATCAAGCGGGCGCTGTTGCCGCAGTTGTCGGCGCGGAAAGCGAGATACTGGCCACTGCCGGTATAGTTGTTGCAATAGATGGTGATATGGCTCCAGCTGTTGTTGGAAGAGGTCACGATAGTGTCAATCACCTCGAAGGTGTCGTCATCTGTGGGATCTGTCAAAGCGCCAATCAAGAAGGCACCGTCGGTGTTGCCTCTGCGTGCGTCAAATTCCACCTTGAGACTGTTCAACGGAAGGCTGCTGTCAAACATCGGCAGAATGGCTTGCGTGTAGCAGCTGGGCGTGTATCCGAAATCCAGCACTTTGCTGCCATAGTAGTAGGCATCCGTGGTGTTCAAATATACTTGGTGACTGCCGGTGGAATCGCTGGTAGAGCGGGTCCAGCAGACAACATAACCATCTACAGGTTCGCCTTCGAAATCCTCGCTGAACGGCAGCACAGAGATACCTTCATCACCGCAAAGGGTGCGGAATTCCGCTGTGGCAGAAGGGTTGGATTCTTCGCCGGAACAGTCGGCGGTGACATAAAACTCATACTTGATGTTGCCGCCAAGACCGGTAATATCCAGAAATTCATCAGAGGAGGTCTCCACCGTCCAATCGCTGCCGCCCACAGGACGGTAATACACGTTCCAAGCGGTGGCGCTGCCGTTCTCCTGCCAGTTCAGCGTTGCTGAGGATGATGTGATGTTTGAGGCGGTCAGGTTAGAAGGTTGTGCGCAGGCGAAGCCTTGGATGCTGATGTTGTCGATAGCGGCCGGCGGGTTCGTGCCGGATGTTCCGTCGTTTTTCCAGAAGAAGACAATCTTTTTGGAGGTGCCGGCCACATTCTCAAGCAAGAAGTCGGCATGTGTCCAGTCGCCCACATTATATTTTTGGGAAAGCAGGGTAGTGCCGGAAGGAACCGCATTGGTGGGAACTTCCGCGCTTGCATCCATCAAATATACAGACAGATAGTCATAAATGGTGTAGGAACCACCTTCGCCCATTGTCTTGTAGTCGAAAGCGAGGTGATATTCCAACGATTCATCGAAAGAGACATTGAGGATGGCGTATGCGTATGAAGTGTTTGAGGTGCTGTAATTGTTGGTTGCACCGTTGTCATTGGAAATATATAAGGAATGTCCTTCCGCAGTCGGATCGTCAGCATCAGGATTGAAGGTGGCAGTGCCAACAGCCCATTGATTGTCGCCAGAGCCTTGGAAAGTGAACTCCGTGACAGGATTGTCCTCGCCTTCCTCGAAGGTGCGTGCGTAAGGCAACTCCACAGGGAGACCAGGGGTGGAGAATGAAAGCTGGGCGAAAGAAAGGGCGTAAGTGCCGTCGCCGCAGTCTGTGCGCACATACCAAGTGTAGCTGGAAGAGGGATTGAGGTCGGTCAGGGTATAGACATTGTCTGTGAGGGATGCACCGTAAACGACGGTGGTGTCTTCGCCGCCGTTCTCCCAGTAAACAAGGTCATAAGTGCTGCCGTCCACCTCGTTCCAGGTGAGGTCGGCGGAGGTGGCTGCCACGTTCACGTTGGCCAGGCCAGTGGGTTCCGCACAAGCGGGGATAAACGTCACGGTGAAGTCGTCGAGGTTCCAGCCGGAGCTGGTGCCAGGGCCGTTGAAAAGGATGGCGATTCTGCCGGTGGTGGCTTCCACGCTGTTGAAGTCGAACGGTCCCATCAGGTTGCCGTTGCCGGCGTTTGCAGAACCGCGCGGTCCAGGGGTGCCGGCATCGCCCAGCACCTCAAACGTGGAGGTGTCGCTGATGTCCGTGATCACACCCACAACAGCACTGGTGCCGGAACCGTAGTTGGTGGCCCAGAATGTCATGCGCAGCGTGTGGAGGTCGTTGGTGAATTCAGGCAGCACCAGCATGTTGGTGTAGCCTTTCAACTCGGCGGAATTGACTCCGGAGTGACAGGATTGGCCGTAGCCGCAATACACGAAAGGTCCGCCGCCAGGGGTGGTCACGGGTGTTGCCCAGCAGTTGAACGACTGCTCGCCGCTGCCGGTATAGCCCTCGAAGTCTTCAAACCAAAGATCTGTGATGGTGATGGCGTCACAGGAGGTCAAAAATGTGCAGACAGCAGACCATACGGTTTGTGTGTTGTCACTGCAGTCGGTCTGCACTCGGACTTTGTAAGAGGATGCAGGTTGCAGGTTGTTCAACGTAACAGAGGTGTCGTATGCGGTGGTTGTCAGCGCATTGTCCCAGTCGGTTTCGGAAGAGAGCATATACTGGATGTTGTAGGACGAAGCATTTTCATCGCCGTGCCAGAAAATGGTGGCTTCGCTGGTGGTGATACCGGATGCCGTCACATTGGAGGGTGTTTTACACAAAGCACCGCCAGAATAATCGAAAGTGGTCTTGGGAATGAAGTTCTGGGTGTTGGTGTTTGAATTGTATTGATAAAGAGAACCGCCAGTGGAGGAGATGCCATAAAAATAGGCGCTGCTCCACGAGCCGCCTACGAGTGTGAGGTCAAATAACAAGTCGCCACCATTGTAATCGTAAGGTGTATCGAAAGTGAATGTTATCTGATCGTTAGAAGCACTCAAGTTGCCAGTGAACACTTGAGTGACAGTGGCATTGTCATGTGTGGCACTGTTGAAATGGTCGGCCGTGGCAATGCCCAAACTCACTGTCACACTGTGTGTCCATGTTGGAGTGCTGGTGAGGTAGAAGGTCATGGAAGAAATTTGACCAGAGACCATATCTCCCAACATGGATTCAGGGTAAATGACTTGGTTGTGCTGGTCTGCATCCGCCCACGTGCCATATATTGGAATATAGCTGTTGGTGGTGGATCCGTCAGCCACCGTCAAGGTGTTCTGCGCTGACAACGGCGCGGCAACGAAGCCGAGCATCAGAATCGTCAGCATAAATAGTAAAACTTTTTTCATACTCTTTGATTTTGGTGAAAAATATTGTTAGAAATTTTTTTTGATGAAACTAAGCATAATAAACATGGTTGCAAAAATACGATATATTCTGATAAAAAGCGGATTGTTGATAAGTTGTTGATAAGTTGCGACAAAAAAAGGGGAACCCGTCCAGATTCCCCTTGATTATCAATTATCAATTATCAATTATCAATTACCAATTGTCAATTATCATTTCTTGACAAATGATTTGGTGACCGTACCTGCGTCCGTGGTCACGCGCACAAAATACATGCCGTTGGCGAGACCAGAGACGTTGATGCGGATGGGCGAATAATTATTCGTCCCTACAATGGTGCGGACGACCTTCCCATAAACATCAATTATCTCGATACCCTCCAATTGTACATTGTTTATTGTACATTCTACATTGACAACATCGTTGGCGGGGTTCGGATAGAGTGAGATGTTGTTGAGGAGGTAGTTGTCGATGCCCGTGGTGGTCACCGTGATGGATTCCGTCCAGCCGCTGACATTACCATTGCCACAATTAGCCTGCACCTGGACCTGATACGTGGTGTTCTGGGTCAGACCCGTGATGGTGTAGCTGTTTGTAGTGGAAGACGCGGACGAGATCGAGCCTCCTTGCGGACAATACTGGATGTTATAGCTTTCCACATTGTCAACAGCGTTCCAAGAGATGGTAAAGCTCTCACCCGTGACATCGCTGGCCGTGAGACCGGTGGGCACGTCACAAGGTTCAACCACTTCTTCCAAGGTCGTAAACGTCACGTCGTTGCCGTAGTGCGTACCGTTAGCTGTGGTCACAAAGGCACGGTAAGTATAGTCCGTGTTCGGAGTCAGGTTGCTGAGTGTGGAGGTCATTGTGGTGCCGGTGGCAAGCAATACTGTGTAAGAGGCTGCGGAAACGGCTTTCCATTCGAAGCCCTGCGCCGTGATGGTCACGTTGTCGGGATTGTTGATGGAACCATTGAGGGTGGCGGTGGTCTCTGTGACAGCTGTCGCCACACCCGTTGTGGCAGAAGGCTCGGCCAGCTGGCCTTGCTCCAACGTGGTGAACGTCATCTCACTGCCATAGACAGTTGTGCCGTTGTAGGTGATGAACGCCTTGAAGGTGTAACTGGTGTTGGCAGTCAGGCTGGAAAGGTTAGCCGTGAAGGTGTTGCCTGTGCCTGTGCCGGAAATCTGCGTGTAGGTACCGCCTGTGGTGGCCTTCCACTCGAAGCCCTTGGCCGTGATGGACACGTTGTCAGGATTCGTGATGGTGGCGTTCAGCGTGGCAGTGGTCTGCGTAAGGTTGGTGGCAGCCGTCGTGGCTACAGTCGGATCGGTGACGACAGGACCGGAGCCATTGGATGTGACACTCACGTTGTCAATACTCAAGTAGTAATTGTTTGCACTGCCTCCCGTGTATTTGAATGCAATATAAGCATTGCTTGCAGTACTCGGCACTGTGCTGAAATCAACAGAATCAGCGGTCAGCGTGGTAATCTGCGGGAATGTGGAGACCTCGGTGAACGTATTGGCATCCTCAGGATCGGTCATATAACCCACAGAGAGTGTACCATTGGACGAACCGGTTCCTTCGTTGCGATAGGTGAAATGCAAGGTGAGTGACTGGATATTGTCCGTAAAGTCAGGAAGGATTGCATACAACGGAGTGGTAGAGCTGGACTTGAAGAAGAGACAGTTACCGGAAGCAGCGTAAGTGGTGGATGAGGTCAGGAACGCCATCGGATAGGTGGAGCTACTTGTGCTTCTGTTCAAGAAAGTCCAGCAGAGCGGCAACTCGTCATTCGGATAGCTGCTCGGTGCCGTTGTCGAGGTAGCCGTTGTGGTATAGCTGTTGAAGTCTTCCGTATAGGGTGCGCTGATGGCATCGCAAGCAGTGTGGAAAGGCACTGTTGAAGACCACAGGCTCTGATCGCTTGCAGTACAGGATGCCTGAACACTGACCGTGTATGAAGAAGAGGGGTTGAGGTTCGTAAGTGTGTACGGGTTCGTGGTGGCCGCGACAATGTTCTCCGTAGTGCCGTCATTCACCTTGATATTCCAGGTTGTAGCATCGCCATTCTCCGTCCACGATAAGTCAGCGGAAGTGGTGGTAACATTGGAAACGGTCAGGTTTGTCGGAGTCGGACAGGTGATGGCACCAAGCTGCACATTGGTGATAATGGCACCTGGTTGTGTGCCGCTAGTACCGTCATTTTTCCAAGCAAACACCAATTTGGCGGTTGCATCGGCATCCGGATTGGTGTTCGGATTGGGCATCACGGCAATGACATGCACGGTGTTGCCTCCTGTCAGGTTCATGATATAATGATAGGAACTCTGCGAACCATAGTTGTTGCTGTAAAAGTCGTAGGCATACTGCGAATAGCTATTGTAGCCGTAGTCTGAAGAAGAAGGCGCTGACGTGGAAGCCGGGAAGTTCTGCGTGGCGGGTGCAAGGAACAGCTTCATATAGTCCCAAGAAGATTCACCGCCAACCTGTACGTCGAATTGGATGGTAATGGTGGAATCCGTACCAACAGTAAACAACTTTTCAGCTGACACCACAGATGTGGAACTCGTGCTGTAACCTGCCGAGGTGCCGTTCTGCGTCACAAACAATGCTCCAGTGCCATTCAACGTGCCACGAGCCCAATAGTTGGTGCAGGAACCGTTGTTGAGAATCCACGTGTCAGTCGAGTCGGTAAAGTCGGCCGCGTATGGAAGACCAACAGGAGACATGGTGGTGGTGAAATGAGCCATTTCGCTGGCCATAACGGAATCAGCATCACAAATCGCCTCCACATACCAGTCATACTGGGTGGCCTCGTCAAAACCTGACAGCGAATATTCGCCATTGTCATCCAACACAATATTATTATCGCTCTGCCAAGCGGTTTCAGAAGACTCGCGATAGTAGAGGTTGAATACGGACGCAGTGGATGTCCAGGATAACGTGACACTATTTGTCGATGCAGACACAACAGTCAGATTCATCGGACTGGTGCAGGAGGAAGCCTCTTCCAACGTAACATCATCGATGTAGAAATAGTTGGAGGCACTACCGTTAACCACGTTTCTGAAAGCCACGTATGTACCGTCTCCCGTATAGGGGGAAAGCGGAATCTGGTATGCGTGTGTCGGATAGGAGGTGGTCAAATTCAAGGAGGCGACAGGGGTGAACGTGGTGGCGTCCATGAAATCTGTCATCACACCCACCTCCAAGGTGGCATTGGCATTCGCCGCAGAAGCCTTGGCGAAGAAACTCACCTGGAGGCTGCTGATGGTCAGGGACGAATTGTCAATTCCCGGCAGGATGGCATATCCGTCATGATAAGAGTTGTAGAAATAGAGGCTGCGGGTGCCGCTGTGGGCATTTGTGGAAGAACTGTACGCATAGGGGTACAACGTGGTTGTTCCAACAGCCTTGATTCTCTGCCAGCATTCGGGCAGCGGATAGCTGGAAGTACCCGCTGTAAGGTTCTCGTCAAAGTTCCAGGTTTGCGGAACAGTGGTGAGACCTTCACAAGGGGTCGTGAAAGATTTCGTGATGGCGTTTGAGGTGTAGGCACCACAATCCGCACTCACGTACACGTCATAGTCGGTTGAGGGTTCCAAACCGCTGATAGTAGTGGCAGGAGTTCCACTAACCATAGTCACATTGCCTGTGCCCGGGGTAAATCCGGCCGTATCATACTCTACGACCCAAGAGGTGGCATCTCCATTCTCCAGCCAAGCAATATCAGCCGAAAATGCGGTCACGTTCGAGACAACAAGCTGCGTGGGTGTGATACACGAGGGAATCTCTGCCACTGCCACGTTGTCGATGTGCAAGTCGTTGTCACCGTTACCAGTCACAGTGGATTCGCCATAGAAAGCGATGCGGATGGTTTGTCCCGCATATTGCGCCAGCGGAATCATAATTTCTTCACCCGTGGTGGAGATTTGGTTATAGACATAATCGCCTGTACCGCTATTGTTCCATTCGGTGGCGTTGTCAGCCGTCCAAGTGGCGCCGTCATCAGTGGAGATAATCACGAGGAAGCGGTCATCCGCCTGTGCAGTGAAACTCTCGATGGGGTCGGAATTGTTGTAGTCAGTCAGCGCAAGGTCGAAAGTCAAGGCAGGGTTGGTCAAGGACGTAAGATCAATGGCAGGAGAAACCAACCAGTATTTGGCAGCTGTGCCGTAAATGTTGATTTTTGGATGATATTGGCCAAATACATTCGTGTTCGTGAATATCCATCCGGACGTGGTGGAGGTTAGCGTACCGCCGTTAAAGATGGTTTCAGCCAACCCAGAATATCTCTCCCAGCAGTACGGCATCACACTCGCTGCGTTGAAGTTCTCCATAAACGGAGCCATGTACGGGGCGCATTCCGTGGTGAAAGAGAGCACCGGCGTTGCAGACTCGCTGCCGTCCGGACAAATTAAAGCCACATACACCTTATACAACGTAGAGGATGCAAGGTTGTTTATGGTATAGATCGTATCTGTAGGTACCACATTCTGGATAGCGGTGTAAACAGTGTCCTCATCCGCCTTATAGTAAATATTGTATGTACCCGTCATGTCATCCCAAGAGAGATCCACAGAATATGTGGATGGTATGGCGGAAAGGCCTGTCGGATGGTCACAGGAGGGAATGTTGGAAAGTGTAATATCGTCAAGATATGTGTAGTTGGAGGAACTGGATGGCGCTATTGACTTGAAAGCGATAAAGGTGCCATTACCCGTGTAGTTGTCGAACATCACCTCAAAGGGTTCAGCTGGATAGCTGTTTGTCATAGATATAGTATCCACGGGAACAAAGGTCTGCGCATTCGCGGGATCACTCATCACACCTACCACAAGTTGAGAATTGTATGTGGTACTGGACAATCTGGCGAAGAACGAGACCATCATCTCATTGATATGCAGAACAGTCGGATCAATATTGGGCAGGATGGCGAACGTGTTCGGGTAGTAGTTGTAGATGTAGAGCAAACGAGTTCCATTGTGCGCGTTAGTGGCGGAGTTATAGACGTAGGGATAGAGGGTTGTGGTAGAAGGCGATGTGATTCTGTTCCAGCAGGAAGGCAGAGGATAGGTGGTGGTGCCGGCCGTGTTGCCGCTCTCGAAATCCCACGTTTGCGGCAGCGTGGTTAGACCCTCGCAAGGCGTATGGAACGAAACCACATCGGTGGTGTACACCGTGTCGCCGCAGTCCGCCACCAAGTACCAGTAATAAGTCATATTGGAGACCAACCCGGTGAGGGTGTAAACACCATTATCATCCAAATTGACAGCCGGAACCTCAACATATTCCGATTCGGCTTCAGAACGGTAATAGAGGTCAACATCCCCTCCTGTGTTCACCCATGAAAGATCCGCCTGACCAATCTGC
The DNA here is from genome assembly GCA_016282395.1 of Bacteroidales bacterium. Classification (GTDB taxonomy): domain Bacteria; phylum Bacteroidota; class Bacteroidia; order Bacteroidales; family WCHB1-69; genus F23-D06. Next base: position 13,812 of record JAEEKL010000259.1, on the reverse strand, counting down.
GGAACAGCAGTGAGTTCAATGGGTTTCATACAATCCGCCATCTCCTCCAATGTCACATCATCCACATAATAGTAAGAAGAGCTTGTAGAAGAAGAGAGCTGCGTATTTCTGAACGCAATATACCTGCCATGTCCGACAGCGGCACCCAACGGCAAAATGATGGGTTCACTCGAATAGGTGGTAGGCAAGGTAAAAGACTGCAACAATGTGAATGTACTGGCACTGTCGGGATTGGACATCACACCCACCTCAAGTTTGATGGCCGAAGTGCTGGTAGAAGCCTTGGCATAGAATGACAACTGCATATTCGCCAAATCCAATTCGTCAACATCAATCTCCGGCAAAATGGCGTAGGCATTAGGATAGTAATTGTAGAAATACAGGACACGTCCTCCGCTGTGTGCGTTTGTTGAACTGGAGTATGAATAGGGATATTTGGTTGTGGTACCGGAAGGAGAAATCCGCTTCCAGCAGGTAGGCAGCGGGTATGAGCTGGTTCCTGCCATAAGGTCGGAATCGAAATCCCAAGTCTGCGGCAGCGAGATGATGGGATCGCATTCGGTGATAAAAGAAACAAACGTACTGACAGACTCAGATCCGTCACCGCAGAGGGTTACCACATACACGTCATATTCCGTAGCAGCTTCCAGATCGTTGAGGGTGACGGCGGGGGTACCCGCGACATTGATTTGAGTGCCTTCGCCGAGGGTGAAGCCATGAGGACCGTATTCCACTGTCCAAGTGGAAGCGTAACCCTCATCCCAGGTGATTTCTGCTGAATGGGCACCGAGTTCGGAAACATTCACATTTTCGGGTCTGTAGCAGGTCACTGGTGCAATGGATACGTTAGAAATGATAGCACCAGGCTGTGTTCCGACACTTCCGTCATTTTTCCATACAAACACCACTTGAGCTGTCGAGCTGGCATCGGGATTCTGGTTCGGGTTCGGCATGACGGCATCAATGTGAACTACATTGCCATTCGTCAAATTGAATTTGTAAACGATGGTGGAAGTACTCGTGGAAGCGGACATATAGTCCGAGAAATCAAAGGCATTCGTGGAATAGCTGTTGTATCCGTATTGAGAAGAGGTCGGGGCAGAAGTTGATGCCGGGAACTCTACGTTTTCGGGAGCAAAGAAGAGTTTCAGATAGTCGGCAGCGTTTTCGCCGCCAATCATCACGTCAAAGCTAATCTGATATTGTTCGTCATCGCCGATTGTGAACAACTTTGCAGCGGAAACCACCGAAGTGCTGGAAATATTGTAGCCAGGAGTTGTACCATTGGTAGTTATATACAGGGCGTTGAATGTGGTGTCCGGAATAGTGCCCATCACCCAATAGTTGGCACATGTGCCATTATTCAGCAGCCATTCCTGGTCAGAATCCTCGCCGAAGTCGGTTGTGTAAGGCAGGGTGGCTGTAATCATGGAGGTGGTGCAGAGAATAGGATCGCTGGGCGTCTCACTGCCATCGCTGCACACAGAAGCCACATAGACGGAATAGGTGGAAGCAGGTACCAAATTCGTCAACTCGTAAGTGTTGTCAGCATCAAGGGTGACATTGGGGATGCTTGCGTATGCCTCGTCTCCAACCGCTTTGTAATAGACCGTGAAAACACTCTCCTCACCGGGATTCCAGCCCAGCGTAACACTATATGGGGTGGAATTGCTGAACGCAAGCTGCGTGGGAGCCTCGCAAGCGGGAATAGGCATCACTTTCACATCGTCAAAGTACCACCCATACGTGGAGGTACCTTCCACATAGCGGCGGAATACAAGATAGCCGGTGCCGCCATTGACCAAGGTGTCCAAATTCATCTCATAGTAAGCCCAGCTGGTGGAACCAATTCCCACAGCAGTCCAGCTGTTCAGCGGAACAAAGGTGGTGGTATCGCTCAAGTCGGCCATCAAACCCAAATCCACACGACCGTAGTAATTGGTGGTGCCAACAGGTTTCATCCAGAAGCTCAAACGGAGCGTGCTGAGATCTTCCACAAATTGAGGCAATGCCATGTAAATGGGGTTACTGGCGTTGTTATATAGGTACAGATAGCCTGTTCCGGCATGGGCTGTGGCGGAGGCATTGCTGATGTACGGATAGCTGTTATAGCCGGCTATACGAGTCCAACAGTCAGGGAATGCGTTGGAGGCATAACCTTCGAACTGTTCATAGTAAGGTACTTGGGCGACAGAAATGGCCACACACTCCGTTTTGAGTGACGTGGTTTTCCAATTGCTGTTGCCCGTGGCGCAAACGCTGGCCACACGCACCTGATACTGGGTGTTGGGATCAAGCCCCGTGAGGTTGTATGTTGCCTCCGTGGGATAGGCTATGTTAATGTCACCATCCTCCCAGTCCTGATCAGAGGTCTTGTATTGAAGGATGTAGCTGGAAGCGTCTGCAGGAGCAGTCCAAGACACAGTGGCACTGTTACTCGTGATTTCCGAAACCGTGGGGTTGGATACAGAATGGCAGAAATCGGCATTGTCAGAGAGAGTCAGCTGCAAGTTGGGGCGATTGGGTGTGAGCGTTCCTGTGTTGCTGCCAGGATGGTTGGCATAGTCGGTGCTGGAGTCGCTGCCTCGATACATACAGCAATTTGCCGGTCCTACAGTGTACCGGAATTTCAGGGAAGAGCAATAGGCAGGCATCGTCTTGCTGATGGCGATGACCAAGTTTTGGGTGCCGTCATACAGAAATGGGTTATCCAAATCGAAAACCACCCATCCGGTAGTGGTTGGTACAGGCATATTCACATCCGAATACACCTCCGTCAGAGCAGTCATGGGCATCCAAGACGAGGAGGTGCCATGAACAGTGTCTGAAGTAGTACCCATGTAGATGGTGAGGGTGTTGAACATGTATGTGCTGGTGGATGGCACCGTTGAAGCATAGAAGGCGATTGAGGTGATATAGCCGCTTTCGTTGATCAGAGCAGCCGGATAAATCATCTCCGTCCAGGAGTTCTTGTCAAAATTGTAGAACGGCACATAGTAAGACTCGTCCGTTCCCGTTCCGATGGTGACCGTGGTTTGCGCGAAACCGCCAAATCCCATCGTCAGTAGCATAAGCCACAAAAACAGTAATCTTTTTTTCATAATGGTGATATTTTGGTGAATATTAACGTTTCAAATAAAAAACGCGTCAAAATTACAAAAAACAACAAAACTGCCTTTCGTTTTTTATCAACAACATATTTTTTTCTTACAAACTTTATATCAGCGAATTAGCGATTGCGCAAGGATAAAGTTATCAACAGTTGACTTTTCGCAGCCACCTGTAATCATTTCATCCACCACTTGCAAATCGGAAAACAAAGGGGAGTATCACCATCGGAATAAAGTATGGGGTTATGCGCACCGTAGGGATTCTCTGAAGGATTCCCGGTTGCGGGGCCAGAGGGAAAATTGCGCCGAATCTAAGAAAAATTACAACATTCGGCATTATTATAAATTATAAACATGCCGAATCTTATTTTTTTCCACACTTTCGGCAGTAAAATAATTTGAATTTCGGAAAAATATTGTATCTTTGCAATCTCATTTTAATGGAATTATTATGCTTATTAACAACAGGATAATCGGTCGGATATACGAGCAGCAACTGCTGTCAAATCTCTGCTCAGAAAAGGAGTCGCGTCTAATTGCTGTATATGGGCGTCGTCGTGTGGGGAAAACCTACCTGATCAAATATTTTTTCAAAGAGAAATTCGACTTTTTCTTTACGGGAAGTTTTGAAACCCCGATGAAAGTACAACTGGCCTTGTTCAAGGACGCCCTCTCCCAATATAGTAAAGTGGAACGGCCATTGCCGAAAAACTGGTTCGAGGCCTTTGACCAGCTGAAGGAACATTTGAAAACCATCAAAAAACAACGCATTGTTGTTTTTTTGGACGAACTTCCGTGGATGGACACGCCCAAATCGAGTTTCATCGCGGCATTCAGTTATTTCTGGAACACTTGGGGATCCACTTACGATGGTTTGAAACTGATTGTATGTGGATCGGCAACTTCGTGGATGATTAACAAAATCATTGGTGACAAAGGGGGATTATATGGGCGCACCACACGCCCCATCTATATTGCGCCATTCAATCTATACGAGGTGGAACAATTCTTGAAACTCAGGAAAGGCATTCATTGGAATCGCTACCAGATTCTGGAAGCCTATATGATTTTCGGCGGAATCCCCTATTATTTAGACATGCTGGACAAACAAGTGCCGTTTGATGTAAACATCAACCACCTTTTTTTCAGCACAGGAGCCCCGCTTCGCAACGAATACGGATTCCTGTTCCGATCATTATTCAAATCATCCACTATTTATCGGCAGGTGGTAGAGGTGGTGGCCAAAAAGAACAAGGGACTGTCTTTGAAGGAGATTAAAGAAGATTTAGGAACTGGCGACAGCGGGGCATTGACTGAGGTGTTGGACAATCTGTGCAAATGCGACTTTATCCGGAAATACTCCGCATTCGGAAAGAAAGAGAAAGGCAGCATCTATCAACTCACCGACCTTTTTTCACTGTTTCATCTGAAGTTCATCGGCAATCGCACTGGTCTTGACGAGCAGTTCTGGACTAATATCAAGGACAACACTCGCAATGCGTGGACAGGATATGCCTTCGAACAGGTATGTATGCACCATATTCACCAGATACGCAATAAACTTAGCATTAACGGGGTGTTGACCCATGTCTGTTCTTGGTCCTCGCCCCGACAAACCGACAAGGACGGGACGGAGTGGCCGGGGACACAAATAGACCTCTTGCTGTGTCGTGGTGATCATGTGATTGACGTATGCGAGATGAAATACTGTCAGTCGGAGTTCGTTCTCTCCCGCGAATACGATGAGTACCTGCGAGAACGGAACAACACCTTCGCACATCTTAGTAAAACCAAGGATGCCATCCACAACATTCTCATCACCACGTATGGGCTCAAGCCGAACACATACTCCGAGCGTTTCAACGCCACGGTGACGATGGACGATCTGTTCCTGTGATATTGTTGATTTGGGTACGGAACGTCACGTCGAATCCAGCTTTTTGATAGGGGTGACAGGGTGCGAGTAGAAAAAAAGGCAGTGCCACGCCAGCTGGAGTTTCACTTCTCCATCAGGTACGTCACCACCTCCTCCCAACTGTGGAATCGGGCAGCAGGGTCTTTGGGGTCGAAATGGATCAGCTCGCCGGAGAAGTTGCCGGCGCCGCATTTGTGGGGACGGTCGTCGATGAGGTAGTCGCCGTGGCAGAGGTCCTTGTGGTGCGAGAAGATGACGCGTTTGTAGAACACGCTCCCCTCTTCGGCTCCGAAATGGTCCTTCACCCATTTAAGCTTGTCGTTCAAAGCGGTGGGATTTTTCCACGGAGCAGTGGAGAGGATATAGACATCGTATTTCTCGGCCAGCTTGTGTACGGCCTCGACAGCGCCCCGCACAGGGTCCATCAGGGCGAAGATGCCCGGCACATCGTCGAGGTTGCCTTCGTAAGCCTGTTTCGTTGCTTCGTCCAGCTTGTCGATGCCGGACTGGAAATCGACGAGGACATTGTCCATGTCGAAAAAGAGGATTTTTTTCATTGCTTCTATTTTGGTTTTACGCGGCAAAGATAGGCATTTTTCCCATGAAAAAAAATAATTGCGAGTAGCAGATAACCAATATTCCAAAAATTTGTTGTAGTTTTGCCGCCGGATGAGAAAGAGGAACGGATTTACGTCAAATTGCCAACCTCTCTAAAAAACGCGCTAAATAACAACCCGCCATACGCGGTGTTCTTTAGCGAAAAAGGACACCGCGTTTCTCATCTTCGGCACAGAACCTTCCGGTGTAGAGGCAACCGGAACCGAATGATGAAGCAAATCCATCAAATCACCCTGCTCAATGGTCGCGAACTGCTGTGTTACCCGAAAGTGGAGCCCTCACAGCCCATCGACAACCGAATGAAACTCGACACCACGGGACAATACCTGGTGATCGGGCGGCGGAAAACCGTCATGAAACCCACCCCGCCGGAAGTGGAGCAGCAACGCAAGCAGGCCGTGAAATTCTTCACCGACCACGCCTTCTTCTTCCTCGACCACCGCGAGAAAATCCTGAACGACAGCCGTATGTTCCTCGCCCCCGTACCCGTTGAAAACGGCCTCGCCTACTTCGGCACCGGCGGATTCAAGCGCCCCACCTTGGGTGTATATATCGAATGGTGGATGAGCTGCATTCCCGCCATCATCGGCCGCTACCGCAAAGACACATGGCTCGTGTATCACATCGCGGGAAGTCCGCTGTCGGGCCGGAACTGCTGTGGTATCGTCAACCCCAGCGGGGAATGCCGTTCGGAGAACCTGCCCAGTCCGTTCAGTGCTATTTGGCGTTCATTCATGGAGGTCAACAAACGCTACGATGAGGCTAAGCAACGTTACGAAGCCTACTCGCTGGAGGAGGTGGTGAAGCTGCTGGAAGCCAATGACAACGGCGACAGTCTGAAAGAAAGGGAATTGTTCCTCCTTCAGCGCGAGAATCAGGTGTTGCGGCAGCAAATACAGGATACTCAGGAGGCCGGTGCCAAGGCGAAGGAAAAGATGCGGAGCACCCTGCTGAAGGCATACCTCGAATGCAAGCGCGATGCACTCACGAACTGGTACGCCGACTACCGCCGGAAGCAGGAAGAGGGCAAGGAAAAACTGGAATCGCTGAATTTGCGGAGACAGCAGCTCAGCCAGCAATTCCGCTATGGTGAAATCAGCAGGATGTTCTATCAACACCAGCTCACTCCATTGAAAAAAAAGATTTCCGAGCTACAACAGGAACTTGAATGCATGGCGAAGAATGAGTTGTCCGAACTGCTTCCCGGCATGTTCGACCCGCAGGGCGACACGGGGCTCATCACATTTGACGAGGTGGTGGAATTTTTAGAGCCCCACCCGTAACAGAAATGCGGGAATCTGTTGTCCCAGCCGAATGCGAGGTGCCGCATGCAGACGCGGATTCTATGTGCAAATGCTATTTCTTATGCTTTTCGATAGCCTCGATCAGCTTGTAAACAGAAGAAGACGGGTTACTGTTTTCGACAAGTGTCTTTGCCCGTTCAACAGCTGTGGTTCTGTTTTCCCATAAAGCGTCCTTTTGTGAATTGGTAAGAATCGGTTTTGGGTAATTCTGCCAAATTTCATTTGTTTTCCGCAAAGCACGGGTACACTGTTCCGTCTGTAATTTAGCGGTTTGCAGTTGATTATGCAGTAAAAACCACAACTCTACACACGGATTGCTGCATAACCAAACTGCCTTACACGACTTCAATTTTTCCACCACAGGAGCGACATCCAAATCGTACATCAAAAATGTTGAAATCCGATCATCTTTTGATATTTTCAGTTCGTTTTGTTGTTTGTTGATTAACCGTTGTGAGATATTGGTCCCCGCTGTTTTAGGCACAATCTTAATGGGCGATTTGTACTGCCGTCTGATAAAATCCACATAGTTTTCTTCCGTCTCACCTTCGCAGAAGACGAGAAAAACGGGCTTCATTCTTCTTGGTTTATTTCGCTCTCTCCCTTTTCCCATATTAATCCTCCAATAATTTCTTCAAGCTGCTCACCGACGAACTGACCAATGGAATAGCATCAAAACGCCCCTGCTTGTATCCTTTTTCCGCATCCATATTGTCTCTGAATTCCTTGAAGTCGTATAGTGAATACACTTCTGAGGATCCGTCATCTTTCTTATTGACAAACAGAATCTGATCCTTTCTCATACGAGTCACATCAATAAGATTGGTGTTATGAGAGGTGAACAAGAGCTGGGCATTTGTCGAGGCGTGTATCAGATCCAAAATGAAATCCGCCAAAAGCGTATGCAGGCTTAAATCGAACTCATCGACCATCAATGCCTTCTTGTTTTTTACCACATCGAGCAATCGCAACAGAACACCAAATAGCTGACGAGTCCCATTTGACTCCTCGGTTGCCATATCAAACGGGATATTCGGGGCAAACTTATGATAGGTGAGGAATCTCACCATTTCCACCTCTTGCAGTTTTGAAGGGGTGGCATTCTCACCAAAAGCAACACTCCATTGATGTCCTTTTTCTTTGCGCAACTCAATATTGCAAATGTCGCTGTCACATACATTCATGGCCTCAAGAACAACCTTTTTGTTTTTTTCAAAAAGTGTTTCAATGCTGGAGTCGCTCAACGGAACAAGATCTAGCAAGAAGGTGTTTAAAAAATATTGGAACAGTCTTTGGGCAAACTCCCTATTCATTGAACTTGCACGACTCAGGAAAAGGTTCTTTCTGCTGGTGTTGAATGCCACATCTTTGGCTCGAGGGACGGCCCCCTCTGCAAAAGAGAATTGATTCCCTTGCCGTGAAAATATTTTTGCCCGACGTTTATTGGGATAATGATACAGGCTCTCTTCCAAAATTTCATTACGGGTAAGCGAGAACGAGTATTCATACTCAATGTCATTGCATACAAACTCCACCAAAAATCGGCTTGGTTTCTTATCCCATCCGTCAAATTTGAAAGGTTGGAAATTGAAAACTGTGTTTTCGTTGTACAGATGCGATTCGAAAATCAAATGGCAGCAACAGTTGATAGCCTTCACTATGTTTGATTTGCCAGATGCGTTCGGGCCGAACAGGCCAACGGTTTTCAGTATCGTTTGACCGTTCCATTCCATGACATTCTGCGACAGCAAACGCCCTTGTTTCGTATTAATATTCCCCGCACGGAAATCAATGGAAACCTTCTCCTTAATAGAGAAAAAATTCTCTAATTCGATTTTTAGTAGCATAATAGCTTTGTTTTTGAAAAATCGCTGCAAAAATAGAAATTAAAATCGCAATAAAATGGATTGTTGATAACTTTTTTTGCCATGTCGAAGGTGTCTGACCGCACAGCATTTGTGAGGACGGTCTTCAATGAGGTAATCACCGTGGGTGAGATCCTTGTGGTGTGAGAGGATGAGGTTGTTTATACATTACGGATTTTTGTGAAAGCATCATAGTTGCGTTGGTCTCTCGGACTGCAATAGACTGCAAACTCGACGGTTTTGAAGTGGTTCAGGAATTGCGGCAGTGCCTGTTGGTAGGCGGCGGCCACGACCGCGGGGTCGTTGCGGAATGCGCCGCAGCCGAACGCGCCGAGAATCAGCACCTCAGCCCCGTTCGAGGCGGCAACGGTGAGGATTTTGCGGGCGCGTTTCAGGTGTAATTCCAAAAGTTTTTCCGGGCTGACATGCACTGCATCGCCGTCGTTCCGATTGTATCGGTTGGAAGGGCTTTCCCGCAGATTGGGGGCGGCGCAGGTAATCACATCCACGTGGAACGGAGAGGGCAGGAGATTGTAGTCATCGTCTTTTAGCACCACCACGTCTTGGGTGTAGATAATGTCGTCGTTGTGAAGAGGGTTATGGGCGACACGGTGCGGGGCGTAGAATTTCTCCCACGCCATCCGGGTTTTGAGGCACGGGTAGAGGGTTGACACGCGGCAGAGGCACTCCTCCTGCGCCGAAGCACCGTTCTCCACCCCACCGCCGGGAGAGGTGGAGGAGGCAAAGTTCAGCACCGCCACCTTTTGTCCGGGATACCTTGCCGCCGCCTCGAAGGAGCGCAGACGGCTCACCACCACTTGCGCTTTTTCGGTATAGGAGGGTGCGGGAAGGTCTATTTTGTCGGCATCGCCGATATACTGCTGTGAGGCGATGCTTTGGCTGACAGCAGCTTGCAGCTCCCGACTGTTGCCAATCCGTTGCAAGGTGTCGTTGAACACGGACACCAATTGTTTTTTACGATCAAAGTAGGATAGGTTTGTCATAATCGAGTTTTTAGGCGGCAAAGTTGTAGAGCCCGCCGAAGAGGTAGGCATGGATCTGCTGGAGGCATTCCACCGTGCCGGGCTTCATACTGTCGAGGATGCCGCTCTCAAACAGCGTGTAGGCCTTCTTCTTACTCTGACCGTCGATGGTGTTGTCGCTATAGACGAACCAGTCGAGGAAGGCACTTGCACGGTTGTTGGGATAGTTTTTGGCCAAGGTCTGAACACATTGGGCATCCAAAGCATCGGCGGCACGTTGCTTCCCGTCGGGAGCCATGAATTTGAAGTGGTTAGTGACACTAACCAGTTGGATACCATTTTTGGCCATCTTGCCTTTCAGGTATTTCCAATAGTTGCGGCCTTTCGTGTAGTCTTCCTCGTCGTTAATGGCGCGCACGATGTCCGTGGCCGAGAACCACCATTTGGAGTTCTCCTCATCCCAAACCGCACGAACCTCGTGGTCATTGTAGAATCTTATAGATTTCTTGCTCATAACACCGTAATAATTCGATGGCAAAGATACAACAAATATTAGCAAAAAAAATGCCGTTCTCGGAAAATTTGATGGAGAACGGCAGATTGGTGAAAATGAATGGCAACTATTTGTTCCCTTTCGCCCTGTTATGCGTTTTGCACAGCATCTGGCAGTTGGCGATGCTGGTAGCGCCGCCCTTGCTCCATGCTGTCACGTGGTCAGCATCCATCTCCTCGAGTTTCCATATTTTGGTGCGGGTGGCATCATGACCGAGAGCGCACAACGGACAGTTGGACTCGCCAGCAGCCTTTGCCGCGGCAGTTTGCCGGTGATAAACCGTTGATTTGTCAGCGTTACTAAAAATTCTGATTTTCAAAAGTTTAGTGTCTTGCTTTCCTCCTAACACATATTCAAAAATTCCCTTTTTGTCTTCCACGCTGTCATCAGCAAACAGTCGGGCGACTTCTGCATCCACAGCGGAAGGACTGTAAGGGTTGGTATGGTATGTGTCATAGAGGCGGCCCCACTCCAAGCCTTTCATTTGATCATAATAAGTGGGAAACACGTTCTCTATCCACTGAATGACGCTTTCGAAATGGAGTTTGATTGGATTTATGTTGGTGTCGTGGCGGTGACGACTCATATAGTCCTCAATATTGCCACCACTTACCCAATCCAAAGCCCTTTCAAAGATATCCTGTCGGTTCACTTCACCTTTTATATACGACTGCCATTTCTGCATAATAGGCTGGTTGCGTTTGCTGAACACCTCTTTACAAAGTGTGACAAACGAGCCTGAATAGATCGCATTAAGAAGTTCCTGAGGCTTTAGTGGTTTTCCTTCGATATTAATGGTTTTGAACCACTCCTTGATTTCTTGTTCTCCACCCTTGCAAACATAAATCAAGAGTTTGCTGTCCATAATCAAATCTTGGAGATTGGCGGGCAGACTACTGAAATACTGCGGCACGCCATGTGCATCAACGATCGGGAATTTGTCTGTCACAAAACGTCCAATGCTGGTTATACGTTGCTGCCCATCAAGCACTTCCAGCATACCATCCTCGCGTTCATTGAAATAAATAAGACCGAGTGGGTACTCTTTGAGAAGTGATTCGATAACGGCCACGTCTTTTTTACCATCGCCATAAATGTAGTTGCGTTGGTATTCCGGCTGAATGACTAATTGGCCAGAAAGACCATACAAACCTTTTTCTTCTAATTCATTGTAAACAAATCCGTTGCAAATGTCACGCACGGCAATGTTCGTTTTTAATGTGGTTTTCATATTGATATTTATTTAGTGGATTATTTTTTGCGAATGAGGATACGTGCAAATGGTTTTTTCGGAATGCCATTTTCCAATAAATAAAACAGTTGACCATCCCTAAGACTTTTGTTTAATTTCTTAAGATTACGATCATAGGGTTGCAAACCAAGTTCTTTTCCAGAATCTCCTTCTGCAATTCCAATTATCTCAAATTGATCAGGGCAATATTGGTATAGAAAAGAAGTGGGCACTCCCATTACACCATTGTAATCACAGGGAATAGCATCAACCCTTGGAATATCTATAGCATCATAGTTTTCATAATGGTAAAAATGGTTCATTTCTCGTATATCCTTGTGTTTGCTATATTTGAAAACGTCTGCTGTTGACATCAATGTTAATGGTTGATGTCTTCGGCCATGGTCAATATTGGTAAACCAGCATGTGTTCCCCATTTTTTGGAAAGAACCATCTGGTTTTTTATACTCTTTTCCTCCAGTCGATCTTCCTAACCATATTTTGTTGTTTTTAATATGGGGGAAAACCTCCTTGTAAGATATGCTCATCATACTACCTATAATAACAAATTGTTTTTTTGCTATGAGTAACCAAGCCATAAACTCTCTAAATAGAGAAAATGGCGGATTGGTAATGATTATGTCGGCCTCATCACGCAATGCTTTTACTTCATCCGAACGAAAATCGCCATCACCTTTTAGATATTCCCATTTCAAATCATGGTAATTGATGCATCCGTCGGCATTGCAATCCTTGTCAAGGACAAATATTTTCCCGCGAGATTGTGATTTTTTAGCATCGTATTGTTTTGAAGTTTTCTCAAAATCTGTTTCAAACAATGACAATTGAGATCCATACAGATTGTATTTGCTTTCAATGGCATACGATGTGGATATTAACTTTTTCAACCCGAATCGCTCAAAATTTTGTGCAAAGAACAGGGTAAAGTTGCTCCATTCTGGATCGTCACAAGGAAGAAGGATGGTTTTTCCACGGAACACATCAGGATTATAATCCAAATAAGCGTTCATTTCGTTTTGGATGTCGACGAGTTGCGTATAGAACTCGTCTTGCTTGGCTGCTTTTGCCTTTTGTAAAGTATTATTTGCCATAAGGATTGATGTTTGCAGCGCGACTATCAATCACTCACGGCAAAAAGAAAGGTGCGAACCTCTCTACTCGCGTTCGCGGGAAGCGTAGGAGAAACCCGCTGCATCTCTATAGATTAGTTCACACCCTTTTGGGCAAACTTTATAGAGATGCATTGCGGACTTCCGCCTTACGGCTTCGCCGCGAACTTTATCCGTTTTTCAAGAAAACAGTTTCCTACGCTTTTTTCTTTGAACGCGAATAATAGTTAACGCTATGGTTTATACTATGTTAATTACTCTATTTTTCTACTATTTATGGTTTTTCGTTAATAATTCTTTTGAAAGGGCAAAAATAACAAAAAAATCGGAACATATCTCCCTTATTTCTTGGCCGGCTGCGCGTCGGCCCAGCGCACGCCTTCAAGGAAGGCTCTCCCGTATGCACCGCGTTGTGCTCCGCCCCCTACTCTTTCGAGCCGGAGTTCCCGTTTCGCTGGCCATCACACCTCAAACGGCCACTTCAGCTCGAAATCGTCCGGGGTGAGTTTTATGCCGTAGCACGGGTTGCCGCGACGGTCCACCCCCATGATTTCAATACTGTAGCATTTCTCCCATTTGTACTTGATGACATAGTTGTCGTAAAGCTTGTCGAAATACTTCCGGATGGAGGCGGTGGCATTCGCGAAGTTGTTGGACACCGTGCCCTTCTCCAACCAGGATTCCACCTCCTGGATGTCCCCACGCTTGCCACTGACATTTTGGTAGATGAACATCAGTTCCTCCTTGTAATCCCCCATCTCAAATTGCGAGAGGCAGCGCGGAATCGTGTTGTCCTTCGTAGCTCGCATAATCTGGCGAAGGGAAAAGACATACAGCGTTTTCGACAGGTTTCCCCGTCCAAAAGTCACCTTTTTGAGTTTTTGGTCGGGAAGTTCGACAAAGATGCCGTCCTCTTTCACGATAATACGGCACGGATCTTTCTGTTTGTTTTTGTTGTTCAGCCTCCGCAACCCCTTTTTCATCAACGTGGCCGCAAGGTCAACGTTTCCCTGGGTACGTATGGCAAGCCATTCCAGCAGTTCTTCCACCATTTGATTTTTAACCATTGACTCATCCACCAAACGTTCCAAATCCCCCATAGT
>JAEEKL010000258.1 GCA_016282395.1 Bacteroidales bacterium | reverse complement strand
TGGTAACAAGAATTTTGTGCTTTTCATAACCCTGAATGTTTAAGATGATTAATAAATAAATCGACGCTGCAAAAATACACAGTTCTTGACAAAAAGCAAGTATAAGTTACAAAAAGTAATGTTTTTAATACGGAAAACAACCTATTCTTCTATGTGTCAATAATTTACAAAATTGATGCCACTGCAAAAATCAATCACATCAGTATCAGGCACGCAATTTGCCACCTGTCGGGGATGAAGTCGAAGTAATAGACCGGCGCGCCCCAGCGGTCTTTTAGCCGCAGGGTTTGTCCGTCGAGGTAGTAGAGCGGTGTGCCCCAGCGGTCTTTCTGCCGGATGGTCAGCCCGTCGAAGTAGAGCAGAGGTTCCCCCCAACGGTCCTTCATCCGCACGGTTGGTCCGTCCATGTAGATCAGTGGTTGTCCCCAGCGGTCTTTCAGCCGCACCTGCTGCGAGGCGGCATCGTACCACAGCAGCTGCTCACCCCACCGGTCTTTCATCCGGATGGTGTTCTCCTGCATATAGTACAGTTTCGCACCCCATTTGTCCTTCTGATAGACGGTCTGTGCGCGGGACTCGACGACCAGCGTGAAGACAATGATACAAAAAACGATGAACTCTTTTTTCATGTGGCAAAGATACGTTTTTTTGGGACGACAACTGGGATGTTTTTTTTGTACGACAACCTGGACAACTTGGGACAACTTTTTTTTCATAATGTTGTCCAAAGTTGTCCAAGTTGTCATCCTATTTCTAATCATGTTGTCTAAAGTTGTCCAAGTTGTCGTCCCTACAATAGTTGCATAGCGATTTTCGCGCAGGCCTCCGCGTCGGCCAATGCGTGGTGGTGGTTGGTCATCGGGCAACCGCAGGCCTCGGCCACGGTGTGCAGTTGGTGGTTAGGCAGACGGCGGCCGAAATGGCGGCGCGAAGCCCGGCAGGTACAAAGGAATTGGTAGTCAGGATAGTTCATCTGATAGACTCGGAACACGGCCCTGAGGCAGCCCTCGTCGAAAGGACTGTTGTGCGCCACGAGGGGCAGTCCTGCGATGAGCGGCTCTATTTGCCGCCATACTGTGGGGAATACGGGGGCGTCGTCGGTGTCCTCGTGCGAGAGACCATGTACCTCTTGGCAGAACCATGCGTAGTAATCGGGTTCGGGATGGATGAGCGAGTAGAACGTGTCGGTGATGACGCCGCCGCGCACCACCACCACGCCCACGCTGCAGACGCTGCTGCGCTGTCCGTTGGCGGTCTCGAAATCTATGGCGGCAAAGTCGGTCATTGTGGTTGGTGATTAGTGGTTGGTGATTAGTGGTTGGTGATTAGTGGTTGGTGATTAGTGTTTGGTGAATAGTGATTAGTGATTAGTGATTGGTGAGCAGGGAATAGGGAATCCCCATTATCCGTCGAATCCATATCCCGAGGAAACGGTCGTTTACCCGGTAACGTTTGTTGTGCTCCACTACTAACTCCTCGCCTAAGAGTTTTTTTACGGCTGCTTGTACTGAGCTGGGAGACAGTAATTTATGGCGTTTTACAAAAGTGGCGGAGGTGATTTGTGACGCCCAGCCGTCTATTGCAATGGCGTAAAGCAATGCCTTTTGGCTGGCAGGCAAGTTGGAGAGCATTTCCCGGTAGTGGGTGCTGTTATCCTCCAAGATGTTTTGAATGGAAAGAATAATGGTTTCAACAGTGCATTCAGCTCCTTTATCGGTGTTGGAAAATGCTTCATTCATTGTTTTTTGTACGTAATAAGTGTGTCCTTCAAATGCGTCATACACGACTTCAGCAATCTGTCTTTCCATTTTTCTTCCGTGATTTCCAAACATCTGGCAAATGAAATCCACATATACATCACGGTTGATTGGCAATAGATCCATATTGTCTGCGCTTTTGTAGAAAGGTCTGTTCCCGTTTTCAAACATCATGCCCAGCAGATGTTTCTCACTGCCGGCGAAGACGAAATTGCAATTGTTCACCTGCTGGATATGTCCCCGCAGCAGCGCCTCCACATTTTTTTCCGGGTATTTGCCGATTTGCTGGAACTCGTCTATGGCCACTATGCAAGGTTTGTCTGCGGTTTGCAAGTACTGGAAAATTTCCTTCAAGGTATATGTCGGTTGTTCGATATCACCCAGTCCAAGACTGAATGTAGGGAGTCCTGTATTGCCGTCAAAGCCCATTTTCCCACTGATACTTTTGAGAATTCGCACAAAGCTTTGCGTCATTTTTTTGCCGCGCGGAACCGTTTGCTCATAAACGGCGCGTCCGAGTTCATGTACCAGTTCCTGCAGACAGCTGGTATGCAGAATGTCAACGAAGAAGGTGTAATAATGGTCGTGCAACTCTGCTTTGTCAAAACAAAATTGGATCAGTCCTGTCTTACCCATGCGGCGGTCTGATTTCAGCAGTACATTGTTGCCGTTGCGCAAGAGTTTGACGAGTCGGTCAGATTCTGCTTTTCTGTCGCAGAAATATTCCGGTTTGATTCGTCCAATCACAGTAAATGGGTTTTCTGTATTTCTCATATCCAAAACATTTCGGCGGCAAAAATAAGAAAAATTATGAAATTATTCAAATCAAATTATTCAAATCAAATTATTCGTTTTGAATAGCGGGATTCGGGGAAATCTCCTCCCATATCAGAAGAACTTACTAATCAACCTCCGCTTCAGACAGCTCCCACATCGAGCGCTTGCAGATGTAGGTGCTCATCCTGAGGAGGTCGGGGATGCTGTAGCGCAGGTGCGTGCAGAGGGCGTGGACGAGGTAGCAGACGCAGATGTTTTCGAACTGCGGGATGCGTAGCGGACCCTCCGCCCAGGTCTGGCCGTCGTCGAGGTAATTGGATTCGCCGTTATGAATCGTGTGCGCGTCCATCCGCGAGAGCGACGAAACCGTCCACAGCATCTCGTTCCAGTGCGACCCGTAGAACGCATCCTCCTCCATCGGGAAGAGCTTCGGGTCCTCATAGTCGTGACAGTAGTTTATTTCCCCGATCAAGTGGAAACGGTTGGCGCTGTGCTCGCCGATGTCGGGAAGCATATCCAGCTGTCGATTAAGTTGTTGTTGCTCTTCGTGAAAGCGATTCATCATCTTCAGCAGTGCCTCGTTCACGTGCTCGAAACGGCGTACCTCAGCCTTGGTGCAGTGCAGCTCGAACATTCGGTTGAGGATGCAGGCGCGCTCTTCCAACATTTGGTCAAGCACTTTCTCCGTGGGTGTGTCCCAGTCCAGATCGCCATCGAAGGGCTTGGCCACGCGGAGGATTTCCTCTTCGGTGGTGGAAAGCTTGGCTCGAAGCAGGTTCAGGTCTTTCATTTCCCGTATGTTAAGTATGATGTTCAACGCAGTGCTCCGCATAAAACAAGTCAGTTGAAGGTTTCCAACATCTCCGTTCTGGCATTCTGTCGCCAGTAACTCCAGCGTGTCCCGTTTGCCGTCCCTGATGTTGTAATAATCGTCGCGGTGGAGCAGGCGCACGTCATCCACCCATTCTCCGATATGCTCCCAATTGGGCATGTCCTGAAGGGTGGGGCGGTAGTCGTCGTGCATCAAAACCGTGCGCATCAGTTGCGTGAGTACGATGACCGCAACTTGCAGTTCCACGGCCATCTTCTTCAAATCCTGGATGATATGGATGATTTCGTCCTCGCGGTTCGGATACGGCTGCGAGGAGGTCATCAGTTGCAGGTAGTCGATGATCACCCAGCGGATGTCGTATGTCTCCTGCAGTTGGCGCACCTTCTCCCGGATTGATTCCACGGTCAAAGTTGCCGTGTCGTCAAGGTGGATCCATTCTGGACATTGGCCGGCGGAGTGGCGCAGAAGGAGTTGCTCTCGTTTCATTTTGAGCGAGAAATACGCGGTGGGTAGCTGGGATTCCGTTGCAAGTTGGAATGCGAGGGTGGTCTTGCCCATCCCGGGGCGTCCGCCGATGAGGTTGAGCGTGCCGGGCTGGTAGATGGCGGACAGTTGTGTCAGGGCGCTTTGGTTCTTTTCGATTGTCATACTCTTGAATTTTTGGCAAAAATAGTGTATGCCAGCCTATCTTATAGGAATTTGCTATTAGCAGACACGGCGGCAAAGATAACATGCCGGTGTGCAAGAGTGTGGCATAGTAAAATATTCGGTCTCGCGCTTATGGTCAGATTTTTTCCCGATGCCCGCGCCGGTGTCAATTCTTCTGGTTAATCAGATTCACCACCACCTTTACCATTACGTCCTTCTCTTCCGGTTTGCTCTCCGCAATCATCAGCGTGAGGGCCACGAGGGTGTTGTCGGCGATGCGCTTTCGGCCATCGGGGGCGTAAAGGATGCCGTTGTTGTTGAGGAATCAGAGGAATAGCGTGGCAGCGATGCGTTTGTTGCCGTCGCTGAACGAGTGGTTTTTGGTGACCAAATAGAGCAGCATGGCCGCCTTCTCCTCCACGCTGGGATAGAGGTCGTTGCCATCAAAGGTTTGGTAAATCTGCCCGATGGAGCTCTTGAAAGAGCCGTCTTTCTCGTTGCCGAAGAGTGCGCTGCCGCCGAACTTCTCCCGCAACGCCGCGATGGCCTGCTTAGCGTTGTCGTAGGTGGCCTGAAACATCTCTTCTTGAGTGGTCTCCCCCATTGTCAACCGCTGATAGTCATAATCGTCGAGCGTGTCGAGCGCGTAGGTGTAGTCAACCACAATGTCGAACAGCGCCTGGTTCTCATCGTTTTTTAACAACGGCTGGTTTTGGATGGTTCTTCCCAACATCTGCACGAGCTGCCGGAGTTCGCCAATCTGTTTTTTACGGATTTTCTCATTCACAACGTAGCCTTTTATCAGATACTCTTTCAGCACACGGTTGGCCCATTTGCGGAAAGCAACACCCTGTAAGCTCTTTACTCGGTAGCCCACGGAGATGATGACATCGAGATTGTAAAGTGTTGTAAAATAGGTTTGGTCACCATCAACACCCACGTGTGCAAATTTTGCACACGTGGTCTCAACGTCCAGTTCACCTTCTTTATACACGTTTGCGATATGACGTGCTATAACAGAACGGTCTTTCTGAAACAAATTGGCCATTTGGGCTTGGGAAAGCCAAACGGTTTCGTTTTCCAAGCGCACATCAATTGCAGTGCTTCCGTCTTCGGTTTGATAGATAACAATTTGTTCTTCAATGTTTTTCATGGTTTTTTTTGTTTTTGATTTTTGATTGTTGATGCGGCAGATATAATAATTTTTATTTTGTTTTGTTCAATTTTTATTTTTTTGCCGGTTGCGCTTGGTCTTGCGCATATCAGAACACGCTACACTATCGGGTCCCCGCAATACTTCCGCCGCAGGCACTTCGCGCAGTGCAGCCCCATCCACACCTCGTCGAACTGCTGCATGGCCTGGCGCACTAATTCGGGCTCGTCGGTGAGGATGCCCGCCTCGAAGTTGCGAGTGTTGGCCCCTTTCATGCCGATGCCAGCGCCCGTGAGGTTTGCGCTGCCGAAATAGACCGCGCTGCCGTCGAAGACCAGCATCTTGAAGTGGACCCTGGGACAGAGCACCCGCTCTAACCCTTTCGCCAACGACGGGTACTTGTCGAAATCTTCGCGGAAGGCCGGTCCCGGCTCCTTGGCGTGGATGAGGCGCACCTCCACGCCCTTCCGCACTAACTGTGCCAGTACCGCGAGAAACGGCAGCGTGCCGTTCCCTACTTTCACGTAGAGGTCCTTGATGTCCGCCGTGCCAATCCACAGCGACTTCCTAACGGAGGCCACGCGGGAGAGGACGTTGGTGTAGTGGGCGGAGTTGGAGATGTAGGTGGTGGGCATAGTGGAAGCGTGTATTACTTGTCTATAACAGTTTCATCCATAAGAAAATCAAACAGACCAAGATTGAGAAAGCCGTTGTCGTCGTAATACGGAAGAATGGGATCTTTTTGTACCAGAATCTTTTTGAAGGAGTCGTTGATGTGCCGTAAGGATTGGGTCTCCTGTTGGCGCTTTTCCTCATCATACAAAGCGTATGCGGATTGTATGTAGTATCGTTGGCCACCTCTGTTGCACACAAAATCTACTTCAAATTGTTTTCTTTTCGATTTCCCGTCTTCCTTGCAGTTCACTTCCACCATTCCAACATCCACCGACATCCCTCTCATTCTGAGTTCGTTATAAATGACATTCTCCATAATGTGTCCATAGTCGTGTTGTCGGAAGTTCAGGCGGGCATTGCGCAAACCGACATCCACAAAATAGTACTTCATGGGCGTGCCGATATAGTGTCTGCCCCGTACATCATACCGTTGCGCTTTTTCTATGATAAAGGCATCCTGCATATATTGCAGGTAGGAAGCGACGGTGTCACGTGTTATGCGCATCTTTTTTTCAGAAACAAAGGTGTTGGTCAGTGTCAACGGATTGGTCAGTGTTCCGATGTTGGAGGCCACAACATTCATCAGTTCCTCGATTTCCTCGTTGCCGCGCAGTTTATAGCGTGAAATGATGTCTTGGAAATAGGTTTGAGAAAACAAGGCTTGCAGATAGGAGGCTTTTCGATTTTCACTGCCGATGGCCAGCAGTCCTGGCATACCACCATAAACTTGGTAATAGTTCCATGCTTCGGATTCGGTGCCGTCAAACACTGACAAAAATTCAGAAAACGAGAGGGGATACACCCTCACCTCATCGCCTCTGCCACGGAATTCGGTGATGATGTCCGAGGAGAGGAATTTGGAATTGGAGCCAGTAACGTAAGTGTCTGCATTGGGAATGTGGAGGAAACCGTTCAGCAGGTGTTCAAAGTTCGGCACAAGTTGGATTTCATCAAGAAGTATGTAGTACATGTCCTTGTCCACAATTCTTGCTCTGACATGTTGGTTCAGGTTGTCAGGACTAAGATATTCCCTGTTTTGGTAATCGTCCAAAGCGAAGGAGATGATATGGTCTTCGCGCACGCCCAGTTCCATCAGTTTACGTTTGAACAGGTTGAAGAGCAGATAGGATTTTCCACATCTGCGCACACCTGTGACGACCTTTATCAGCCCGTTGTTCCGGCGTTCTAGCAAGGATGAAATGTAACGTTCTCTTTTCGCCTCCATCATTCTATTCGTTTTTTTTGCGTAAATACGCATTTTTTACGACTGCAAAAATACACTTATTTCGATTAACATAGTGTGTAAATGGATATCCATAATTTTTCATGAACGTATTGGTTTGCATGGATTTACCATCGTCGGTGCCGATCCACAGCGACTTCCTGACGGCGGCCACGCGGGAGAGGACGTTGGTGTTGTGGGCGGAGTTGGAGATGTAGGTGGTTGGCATAATCTGGATAATTGTAAAAATTAGTTGCAAATATAGAGTACAAATGTGCCAATGGGTGGCATAGTGTGGCAAAATGGCATTCTGCTGGAAGTTACCCGATCTTGTCACACCAATAACAGGGCATCATCCGTACAGGAGCGGCATCGGAAAAGTAGTTGAGATTGACGACATAGCTATTGATTCCGTTTTCGCCCAAGTCAGCGGCAAGATTGGTAAGGGATGGGATTTTCAATGGTTTGGTGCAATGCTGCGACTTGCATTCAACCAACAATTTACGTTCTGGCCCGTCCATCACAAAATCCACCTCGGTGCCGTTAAGGGTACGGTAAAACAGCAAGTTATCACCTGCCCTGCGGTTTCGCCAAAGTTCGAGCATCACTTCGTTTTCAAAAATCGCCCCTTTGTCGGCGCGAAACTCCAATTCATTAAAACTGTTATACACCATATTACGCAGTCCGAGGTCGTAGAAATACACTTTCTTCATCTGCGAGATCGTTTTTCTTTTATTGACGGACATCGGCTCTATCATTCGAATGATATACATGTGCTGTAGAAGGTGAATATAACTTTCGCAGACCGCATATTTCAGTCCACTTTCCCTGCTCAGCTCGTTGATATTCACCAAATTGCCAATTTGAGCGGCCAACAGTCGTATCAGACGGGTGAAACCCACAAAATGCTCGTTGCGTATATATTTGCGGACATCGTTGAGCAGGTACGTTTGGTAAATGTCATTGATGAGCGCGATTTTGTCATTGTTTTTGGTGGCCAATGCCACTCTTGGCAATCCGCCATAAATCAGATATTCGCGATAAGCATTGAGCAGCGGCGACATCAGCGCTTCATCGGCGACTGTCGCCCTTTGTTGCAGTTGCCAAAGGTTGGTGTCACGGAAAAGCAGATATTCTGAAAATGAGAGCGAAAGCACCTCTATAATTCGCACACGACCTGCCATAGACTCCTCCACGCGCTGGAGAATGTCGAGACTGGAACTGCCGGTACACAAGATGCGCAGGTCTCTATGTTTGTCGGTCAACAACTTGAGCATTGTTGAAACATTATCTACGTATTGAAACTCATCAACAAGCAACAAACCCTCGAAATTGGGATCAAGCCATACACGCAGATATTCTTCCAATACGCTCATTTTGTCAAAAAGAGCTGCCACTTCAGGATCTTGACCGTTCAGTCGCAGGACAGTCTTTCCAGATTCATCGGCATAACTGTCCATAATGGTGGTCTTTCCCACCTGGCGAGCTCCTATCAGGACAACGATGGGAATAAATTTGAACGCATCACGGATCTTTTGCAGATAGTGTTCTCTTTTGACGATTTTCATATCCTTAATTTTTCTGCAAAGATACGAAATTTTTTATAATGTCAAAAATTTTGGTATGATTTTTCAGAAAATATTTCCAAGATTTAGCTCTCTTCGAAGCTCATCAGTCCGCCGATGAGGATGCCGAGGATTCTTTCTTCATCCACTACTCCTCTTGGATGTTTTGGTGGTTTTAGTCCAATCGCTCGTAGTCAAACCAAGCTTTTGTGGCATTAGCCTTCTTATAATCAAAGCCATATCGGTCCATATACATAGCAATGATTTCTTTGGCTCCATTGTAGAATGGATCTTGAGTGTGATGTTCCGTCGTGACAATAATCTCCATTTCTGGGGTCAACACGGTGTTATTTACTCTTTTGGTTGTCTTTGGAGTGATTCTGAAAACTTTACTCATAACTTTTTCCCTGATACGTGTCGGGCGCAACTGTTGGTGAATATTAAAGTTGCGGCAAAAATAGGGCAAGGGTGTGCTATTGTGTGGCAGAGTCATTCTTCTCCCACGATATCTTGTTGCTTTGGAAGCTGATGCGGAAGTTCATCGGCACGCTGTCGATGGCGGACACATAGTCGCCGAGTTCAGCCAACAACCGTTTCGCCCGCTCCATATTGTCGGCCGGCAATGTCACTTTCAGCATCCGCTTCTTCTGTAGTTTCACGGCCAACAACAGGTTGTCCTTTTCCGTGGACAGCTGGTACTCCCAGCCCGTTTCTTTCATCCGTTGTTTTACCAATATGCGGATGCTGTTGCGCCCGATTTGGTCGGCCTTCTCCTTTTTTTGGACATCATACAGAATCTCTTGCGCCTCGGAGAGCCATGCGGGGAGCCGGGTGTCGATCTGTTGCACCAGCTCTTTGGTGAGCAGTTTATATCCTAAGTCCAGATTGTAGTCTTGGAAATGTATGTATAAACACCAATGGCCTCCGTCTGACCTGAAAATATTCAGACTGGAATTATTCAAGTCGATTTTTACGGAAACGTCGCTCGAATGTACGGCACTGAATGGGTTAATGTCTTTGGGCAGGAT
>JAEEKL010000257.1 GCA_016282395.1 Bacteroidales bacterium | reverse complement strand
CGAATGCCACGATGGAAGGCGTTGTTCTTCTGCCTTCGCTGTTGGGGATGACGACAGGCTCGCTGCCTTCCATCACCGCAACACATGAATTGGTTGTTCCTAAGTCTATTCCGATTATTTTACCCATTTTTGTATGATTTTAATTATTAAACAATCTTGATTTTTACGCAGTTCATTGCTGAACGCGGACATCTATTGCAACAACTGTGCCAAAATATAATGCCAGTGATTTCCAAGGAAAAAAGCACTGACATTTTGGCATTTTGTTCTGTCAGAGGTCAAGGGTTGACCAATATCCATGAACACAAATTACCACAAATCAACAACGAATTTTCAAGAATTATTGCATCAGCAGTAATTCTGTTAACGCAGAATAAGTGCGTGGCTGTGGGGCTGCGCCTTTTTTGCGATTAGGCGATGTTAATCATTTTTGGCAAACATAGTCTTCAAATAGTTGACGCGCAGCAGGCCTGTGGCGAAGCCGAGCACAAGGGAGAATGTGCCGAGAACCAGCAAAGACCACAGCGTACCGATGTGCAGGATGCGTGGTGCGAGGACTGTGGCCGTGACAAGCAAAGCCGTGAATAGCAGGCATCGTAGCCATGGGAATGTGGAGAACGGGAACTTTACGATCCGCAGAGCAATAGCGAATTGCATCACCGCAACCGCGAATTGCGTGCAGAAACTGGCTATGGCGGATCCGCATGCCTGCATACGCGGAATCAGCAGCAGATTGGCCGTCACATTGATGATAATACCAACGGCGGCGATGATATTCAGCTGTTTCAAGCTGCCGTTGGCGGTAAGCAGCGTGCCGAACAAGTAGGTCATGGATATGGGAATCAGCCCGAGAATGATCAGTCGGAAGACCGGAACACTGCTTTCTGCAATATCAGGGTAAAACATTTGTATGACAGGTTCGCGATACTCGTACAAAATCACAACGGCGGTGACTGAAAACAGGAAGAGCAATGCGAATGAGGTGCGTATCACGGGAATAACGTTCTCCTTGTTTTTCAACATCTTGGAGAACAATGGCAGCAGGATGACAGAGAAGAGGTAGGCAACCATCACGAGCGCATCGAGCAGTCGAAAGGCGGAAGCATAGATTCCTGCTTGCGCCGCACCAGCGTCGCTGGGCAGCATCCGCTCCAGCATCACAGAATCCATGCGGTAATAGCAGGCCATCAGAAGGGTAATCAGCGCGTATGGCAGACTCTTCTTGATGATGACTATAAAAAAGAGAACATCCCAATGCAGCTTTCGCAGATGAGCCTTGCGCAGGACAATTGCGAGGGCAATCGCGATGGTGATGAGGTATGCCGCCGTCTGGCACCACACGAACCACTCGATGCGGAACGGTTTCTCCGTGACATGCCCCCACAGCAGCAGCCCGCAAAACAGAATCATCAAGAGCCTGTCTGTCACCGAGATAACGCTGTCGGTCTTGAACATCAGCAGGGCGGAGATGTTGGAACGCACATAGAGCAGGAAAGCGCTCAGGAACTGGTTCAGCCCGATCCAAAACAGAAGCCGAAGCTGGACATCACGGTAGCCGATAAGTAGCGCGACTGCAAAAATCACCACAAAATAGACCACCCCGAGCAGTAACCGCAGGATGATGTAACTCGACAGATGTTTGTCCAACAGTTGCGTGTTCTGTGCGATATTGCGGTTGTTGAAGTTCGATGTGCCCATGTCGAGCACCATATAAAAAAGCAGGGTGAAATTAAAAATGGAGAAATAGAGTCCATAATTCTCCGCGCCCACGCTGTTCTGCACCCCCACGTCCACGCCAAGCATCCAGAAAGGCTTGACTAAGAGGTTCAGGAAAATGAGCAGACAGAGGTTGAATACGAAATCTTTCTGTTTCACCTTGTAAAGGTTATAGGTTATGGGTTATAGGTTATTGACAGGTTATAGGTTATAGGTTATAGTTGGGGTTAGTGGTTATTGAAAAGATTGGTGGTGGTTTATGGTCAACTATAATCAAGAATCAGCCTCTTTTAACCAAACTCAATTACCAATTTACCAATAACCAATAACCAATAATCAATAACCAAACTCAATAACCAATAACCAATAACCAATAACCATTTAAAACACGATATTAACAATCTTTTTCGGCACAACAATCACTTTCTTCGGGGTAGCACCTGCAAGCCATTTCTGTACGTCGGGGCTTTCCAACACCTTGGGTTCAATATCTTTAGGACCGAAATCAGCTGGGAACGACATTTTCAGACGCATCTTGCCATTGAAAGAGACAGGATACAGATACTCGTCCTCTACCATATAATGCTCGTCATAAATCGGATAGGTGGCCTTTAAGATTGATTCTTCGTGTCCAAGCAGCGACCAAAGTTCTTCGGTGATGTGCGGAGCATACGCCGACATCAGGATACAGAGCGGCTCAAGAATGGCGCGTTTGTTGCACTTGGCGTCGTTCAGTTCGTTTGCACAGATCATGAACGCGCTTACCGCCGTGTTGAAGGAGAAACGTTCGTTGTCCTCCTCAATCTTCTTGATAGTCTTATGCAATGTCTTCCACTCGGCTTTGGTCGGTTCCTCGTCAATGACATTAAAGTTGCCCTCGCCGTCGAAGTAGAGTTTCCAGAATTTGCGGATGAAACGGGAAACACCCTCGATGCCGTTGGTGTCCCACGGTTTGGCCATCTCGACCGGGCCAAGGAACATCTCATACATGCGCAACGTGTCTGCACCGTATTTTTCCACCAAATCATCAGGATTCTGCACGTTGTATTTCGACTTAGACATCTTTTCGATTTCCCAACCGCAAATGTATTGGCCGTTTTCGAGGATAAATTCGGCATCCTTGAAGTCGGGCATCCAATTCTTGAAAGCCTCAATGTCCAACACATCGTTGTGTACAATGTTGACATCCACATGGATAGGCGTGGTTTCGTATTCCTTTTTGAGATTAAGAGAGACGAACTTGTTGGTCCCGACCACACGATAAACGAAATTGGAACGACCCTGGATCATGCCCTGATTGATGAGCTTCTGGAACGGCTCATCCTTGCAGCTGATGCCTATATCAAACAAGAATTTGTTCCAGAAACGGGCATATATGAGGTGTCCTGTACCATGTTCCGCGCCGCCGACATACAGATCAACATTCTGCCAATATTCGTCAGCCTCCTTGGAAACCAATTCTTTATCGTTTTTCGGATCCATATAGCGCAGGTAGTACGCGCTGGAGCCGGCGAATCCGGGCATGGTGCTGTATTCCATCGGATAACCGTTGTGGGTCCAGTTTTTGGCGCGGGCCAACGGCGGCTCGCCTGTCTCGGTGGGCAGGAACTGGTCCACCTCGGGAAGCAGCAAGGGAAGTTCGGATTCGGGAATCGGATAAGGCATTCCGTCCTTGTAATAGACAGGGAACGGTTCGCCCCAGTAGCGCTGGCGGCTGAAGATGGCGTCGCGGAGACGGTAGTTTACTGTGCCATAACCGACACACATCGTCTTGATCTTCTCAATCACGGCTTTGCCGCCTTCCTTGACGGTCATGCCGGTGATGAAGCCCGAGTTGACGCAAACGCCCGTTTTGCTGTCCATGGATTCCTCCCACGTGTCAGGGTCGCTGACCTCATCCACGGCAGGTGCAACCACCTGACGGATAGGTAGATTGAAATGTCTTGCAAAAGCAAAGTCGCGGCTGTCGTGTGCTGGCACGGCCATGATGGCGCCGGTGCCGTAATCTGACAGCACGTAGTCACTCACCCAGATGGGGATGCGCTCTTCGGTGATTGGATTGATGGCGAATGCGCCGGTGAAGACGCCGCTCACTTTCTTGACTTCCGCCTGACGTTCGCGCTCGGAACGGTTCTTGGCCCACGTGACGTAAGCTTCTACCTCGGCTTTCTGTTCAGGTGTGGTGATTTGGTCTATCATCTCATGTTCAGGACATAAGACCATAAACGTCACACCGAAGATGGTGTCGGGGCGGGTGGTGAAGATCTCGAATGCAGCCTCATTTTTCACCCCTTCATAATCACCCATGTAGATTTTTTTCCAGTCGGACGGTTCCTGTTTGGCGAGAGGGAACCACACGGCGGCACCTTCGCTGCGACCTATCCAGTTGCGCTGGATTTCCTTCAGGGAATCCGTCCAATCAACTTTTTCAAGCCCTTGGAGCAGACGTTCCGCGTATGCGGATACGCGCAAAATCCACTGTCTCATCAGTTTGCGTTCCACGGGAAAGCCGCCGCGCACAGAGAGTCCGTTCACCACCTCATCGTTGGCAAGTACCGTGCCGAGTTTCGGGCACCAGTTCACCCACGTGTCGGCGAGATAGGCCAGACGGTAGTTCATCAGGATTTCTTGCTTTTCCTTTTCGGAAGCGGCGATCCACTCCTCGGCAGTAAACTCCATCGGCTTGGTCTGCGCCACCTCCAAACCAAGCGTGCCATTGGCGGCGAAAGCCTCTTCCAATTCGGAAATTGGGCGGGCTTGGTTGGCTTGGTAGCAATAGTAGGATTTGAACAGCTGGACGAACGTCCACTGCGTCCATTTGTAATAGTCGGGGTCGCAGGTTTTGAACGAGCGTTCCCAATCGAACGAGAAACCGATTTTGTCAAGCTGTTCGCGGTAACGGTTGACGTTCTTCTCGGTGGTCACCGCCGGATGCTGGCCAGTCTGGATGGCATACTGCTCGGCTGGAAGGCCAAAGGCATCGTAACCCATAGGGTGTAGCACGTTGAAGCCTTTCTGACGTTTGTAGCGCGCATCGATGTCGGCGGCGATATAGCCGAGCGGATGCCCCACATGCAACCCTGCGCCTGACGGGTACGGGAACATGTCCAGTACATAGTATTTCGGTCTGTTATGATCAATTTCGGTCTTATACAAACCTGTTTCTTTCCATTTTTCTTGCCACTTTTTTTCGATTTCTCTGAAGTTATATTCCATATTTGTAATGGTTATAGGTTATGGGTTATGGGTTATTGAAGCGGGGTGATTGGTGTTTGTTTAGTGTTTAGTGATTGGTGATTGGTGATTGGTGATTGGTAGAGACGCAAAATTTTGCGTCTCTACAACATATTCGTTATCAGTTATTCTTCACGACAATTTTACGGGATTCCACTCGCCGTCCTTTCTCGTTCAGGAACTGTACGGTGTAGTGGCCGTTTGCGAAGCGGGTACAGTCGATTTCGAAGTGTGTGTCGTTGCAGTCAGTCTGATAGACCAATCGGCCCGCCTCGTTGTAAAGGCGCACCTTGCTGATATCGGGGGCGTTCTCTGTGTTAATGTACAGCGACTGCTGGACGGGGTTTGGATAGAGGGTAACCACGGCATTGGCGGGATAATCCTCAATACCGACGTTACAGTAGAGATTGAGGGTGATTTCCGTATATCCGCAGTTGTTGATGCCGCGAGCGGTCAGTATGCCGGTGCCGTTGTTGTTGACATTCAGCGTGGCATTGTTATAGCTGTAATCAATTGTCCAGTGGGTGTTGGAAATCAACCATTCGTAGGAGTTCGCGTATTGCGGATTGTTGATGGAGTAGTAAACATTACCATATTGGGTGATGTTTTGCGGCCCGTTGATGGTGTCCAAGCGAGGCAGCGGCTGTACGGTCAGCAACAGGGTGATTGTGCTGTCGCAGCCGGTGACCGTCTGCAAATTCTGGACAAAGGTGTAAGTTCCGGCCGTATCTATCACGGGAATGTCAAAGCCGTAATTGTTGAATCCCTGATGCTCGCAAATCGCGCCATTGACGGTGATGTCGTAAACGGGGAGTGTGGTGATCAGATGCTGGGTCGTGGAGGTACAGCCGTTTGCACCAGTCACCGTAACCGTATAGAGCGAGTTGTCGGGAATCACGACAATGCTTTGCGTGCTGTCCCCGGTGTTCCAAACGTACTCGACGGCATCGGAGGATGCGGTCAGCACGGTGGTGTCGCCCTGGCATAAGGTCGAGACCCCCATGATGGTGAGTTCTGGCGCAGGCAGCAGGTTGACATTCACGCTGGCGGTTGCAGAGCAGTCGTAATCGTTGGTGGCGGTCACCGTGTAAACGCCACCCGTGGTGATGGTGATGTCAGTTGTCGTTTCGCCCGTACTCCACAAATAGGTGTAATCGCCTGTGACAGACAAAGTTTCCGTGGTGTTCTCGCAGATGTCATCAGGTCCGTTCAATGTGAATGTCGGGAATGGGTTGTCCACGACGGTTGCCGAGGCTATTGACTGGCATCCGTTCTCGGAAGTGACTGTCACCGTATAGGCACCTTGGTTGGACACCGTGATGCTGTTCGCTGTAGAGCCCGTGCTCCAGACGTATGAGTATGCGTCTGAAGCGGTGAGCGTGGTGGAGGTGCCATGGCAGATGGCCAATTCGCCGGAGATAAACACCTGCGGCAAAGCCTCCACATTAACCACCTTGCTGACAGTGCTGCTGCAGCCGTGCTCATCATAGCCGATGACATTGTAGGTGGTGGTTTGCTCTGGCATCACCGTGATGGCCGCGCTTGACTCGCCCGTGTTCCACAGATACGTCTCCGCACCGGAAGCGGTCAGTGACGCCACCGATCCTTGGCATATCAGGCTGTTGCCGTTGATACTGACGGTGGGGTTGTCCCACACGACAACGTTTACAGAATCCATTCGCGTACAATTCAGGGAGTTTGTCACGCTCACCTTATACATGCCAGGAGTTGACACAGTGATATTGTTGGTGTTGGCTCCTGTACTCCATAAATAGGTGTTTCCGCCAGTGGCGGTAATCGTTGTGCTTTCCCCTTGGCAAATGGAGGTGCTTCCGTTAAATACAATTGACGGCAGGACGTTCACCGTAATCAAGACGGATTCGACGGTGGAACACCCGAAGGCGTTGTAAGCCGTCACCGTATATGTCGTGCTGACATTGGGGAAGATGGCGATGTTTTGTGTGTTGCTGCCATTACTCCACAAGTAGGTGTTGCCGCCCATAGCGGTCAGTACGGTGGACTGGCCCTGACAAATGGTGCGATTGCCCAGAATCTGCACTTCGGGGAGGCTTTCCACATTCACCACTTTCTGAACGGTGGCGAAACAGCCGTTGGTATCATAACCCGTAACCGAATAGGTGGTGTTGCTTTCCGGTGCGATGGAGATTTCGGCGGTGTTCTCGCCGGTGTTCCAACTGTAGGTGGAGGCACCTGTGGCGGTCAGCGTGGCGATGCTTCCGAAACAGAGGTGGTTATTGCCCAGAATTTGCACTACTGGATTCGGATTCACTGTAACATATATGGAGTCTGTCTTTGAACAGTTCTGGGCGTTTGTGGCCGTGACATAGTACATGCCGGTACTGCTGACATTCAGGTTGCCAGTCTGCGCTCCCGTGGACCAGGAGTAGGAGCTGGCGCCGATGGCGGAGATGGTGGTGGTGGTGCCGGCGCAAATGGTGGTGTTCCCGTTGAAGTGAATCTGTGGCAGCGCATTCACCGTCACCGTGACGGCGGAGCTGGCCAGACAGCCGTATGCGTTGGTGACTGTCACCACGTAGGATTGGCTTGTCATCGGAGTAACCACGATGTCACTGATGGTGTCACCCGTATTCCATAGATAGACCGAACCGCCCGTAGCAGTCAGAGATGCGGACTGGCCCGCACAGATGGTACGGGTACCGAGCACTTGGATGTTAGGAAGAGCCTCCACATTTACCACCTTGCTCACGGTCATGCTACAGCCGTTCTGGTCATAACCCGTGACGGTGTAGGTGGTGGCAGTGGAAGGGGTGACGGAAATGGAGGGAGAGACCTCCTCCGTATTCCAAAGATAGGTTTGCGCACCCGATGCTGTCAAGGTGGTGATGCCGCCGGCGCATACGTAGTTGCTGCCGGAGATTTGCACCACCGGGTTCGGATTCACTTTCACGAACACGGAATCCAGATTCACGCAATTCTGTGCGTTCGTGGCCGTCACACGGTAGTATCCCTCTTCCGTAATGCTCGCGGAAGCGGAGTGTGAGCCATTCGACCATTGGTAGGAAACACCGCCGGAAGCGGTAATCGTGGCTGTTGCGCCATCGCAAATTTCCGTTGTGCCATTGAATGTGATATTCGGGAGGCTGTTCACGGTGACCGTTGTTTCGAGACTTGACGAGCAGCCAAGACTGTTGGTTACTGTCACCACGTAGGATTGGGTTGAGGTGGGGGAGACCACAATGCTGTTACCCGTCACCCCGTTGCTCCACTGGAAGTTGACTCCGCCAGTGGCTGTGAGTGTCGTGGACTGTCCGATACAGATGGTCTTGTTTCCGGACACGGAAATTGTAGGCAGAGCTTCCACATTCACCACTTTGGCGTTGGTGGACTGGCAACCGTTCGTGTCATAGCCTGTGACGGTGTATGTCGTGGTGACGGACGGCGCCACATTGATGGTGGCTGACATCTCCTCCGTATTCCAAACGTAGGTCTGTGCACCGGAAACGGTAAGGCTGGTCACATCACCCAAGCAGATGTAACTGGGACCTTCAATTTGCAAGCTTGGGTTCGGATTCACGGTCACATATACGGAGTCTGTCCGAGAACAATTCTGGGAGTTCGTGACGGTTACATAGTACATGCCGGCGTTGCTGATGTTGATGGTGGCATTGTGCCCGCCTGTGGACCAGTTGTAGGAGTTGCCGCCTTCAGCCGTGATACTGGTTGTGGCTCCCGAACAAATGGTCGTGTTGCCCAAGAAGTTGACGGTCGGCAGCGGGTTGACGGTTATCGGAACGTCCAGGCTGGCAGAGCAACCGAAGTCGTTGGTTGCTGTCACCACATACGTCTGGTTGCCGGACGGGGACACGGTGAGCGTATTACCCACCTTGCCCGTACTCCACAAATAGGAGGAACCGCCTGAAGCTGTCAGTATGGCGAATTTGCCAGCGCAGATGGTCTGCGAACCAGACACTGTAACTACGGGCAACGATTTGACACTCACCACTTTTGAAGCTGTGGATTGGCATCCGTTCGCGTCATAGCCCGTGACGGAATAGGTGGTGTTTGCCGCCGGTGATACGGCAATGGTAGCTGAAACCTCCTCCGTGTTCCACTGGTAACTTTGGGCACCGGAAGCGGTCAGCGACATGGTACTGCCCAAACAGACGTAGTCATCTCCTGAAATCTGCACGTCAGGGTTCGGATTCACGGTTATCTGGATAGAATCCGTGTTCACACACTGGTGGTTGTTGGTGGCTGTCACATAATACATGCCGGCCTGACTGAGTGAAACGGTGGCGTTTTGGCCTCCCGTGGACCATACGTAGGTGTTGGCCCCTGATGCCGTGACATTCGTGCTGGTTCCTGCACAGATAGTGGTGAGTCCACTGAATCTGATGAGTGGAAGAGCGTTCACCGTAACAGATGCGGATGTGTTCGACTCGCATCCGTAAGCGTCACTCACCGTCACCGAGTAGGACTGGCTTTCGGTGGGGGACACCGAAATGCTGCTTGCCGTGCTGCCGGTGCTCCACAGATAGGAAACACCGCCTGTGGCTGTTAGCGTGGTGCTGGCATCCTTACATACTGCCAGGGTTCCGCTGATTGTCGCTACCGGTAAGGGATGAACCACCACCGAACGTGACGCTGTAGCGGTGCAACCGTAACTGTTGGTGGCCGTCACGGAATATTGGCCTTGGGTGCTGACCGTGATATTGGCATTCTGGTCGCCGCTGCTCCAATTATATTGCGCAACCGCATCGCCATTGACGGTAAGGGTTGTGCTCTGTCCTTGGCATATTTCAGCTTCACCGATGATGTTAATGACAGGTAATTCATGCACAATGACGTATGACTGATAAACCCGTGAACATTGGTTTGCATTGGTCACGGTCACTTGGTATTCGCCGGCTTCCGAGGTGAAAATCCTGCTTTGGTGGCTTCCTGTTGACCACGTGTAAGTGCATCCCGCAGGGGCGTCTGTTGAAAGTTGTGCCTGCTGTCCCTGACAGATTTCCACCGATTCGGTCACGGTGGCGATCGGGAGCGGGTTCATCGTTACGGTCAGCTGCGCCGTTGCCTCACAACCGTTGGCACCCGTTGCTGTCACTGTGTAGGTCCCCGGCGTGGTGACGCTGATGCTGGCGTCATACTGGCCGTTGTTCCAGAAATAGGACACGCCGCCCGTGGCGTTCAGCTGCGCTGTGTCGCCCTGACAGAAGGAAGTCTGTCCCGATACGTATAGCTGGGGGAGCGGGTTCACGGTAATCTGTGTCGAAGCAGTGTTGGAACAGCCGTTCTCATCGGTCACCAGTACGGTATATGTGGAGTTCACTGTCGGTGACACTGTGATGGCCGCCGTGTTCTGTCCGGAGTTCCAATTAAACGTTCCGGCATTGGATATGGCGGTCAGCGTCACCTCGTCGTCTTTACAAATTGTACCCAGTGAGAGAATGTTGACGGTCGGTATGGGATTCACCAGCACTGTGGCAGAAGTCGTAGCCGTACAGCCGTAAGCACCCGTGGCGGTCACCGAATAGGTGCCGGTTGCGCCCACCGTGATCATCGGTCCTGTGCTTCCGTCATCCCACAGGTAGGTGCTCCCGCCGGAGGCACGCAGCGTGGTGGTCTGATTCTCACAGATAGTCAGGTTCCCGCTGATGGTCGGCACTGTCGTGTTGTATTCGTTCACCATGGCAGACAGGGTGTTCTGGCAGCCGTTGGTGTTGGTCACCGTGACCGAATACGTTCCCGCGGCATTGATGTTGATGGTGTTGTTGGTGCTGCCGTCAAACCAGCGGTAGGTGTTCCCGTCGTCTCCCATAACCGTCAGGGTGGTGCCTTGGCCGTGACATAGATAGGTGTTCCCGGAAATGCTGGCGTTTACCGTGGACTGGGAGATGATGACGCTGCTCGTGGCGGTGCAGCCATATTGGTCGGTTCCCGTCACCGTGTATTGCTCGGCATGGTCGGCCACAACGGACTGCGTCACCTCGCCGGAACTCCATACGTAGGTGCTGGCGCCCGTGGCGGTTATCGTGGTGTTGCCGCCCTGGCAGAAGGAATTTCGTCCGTTAATTTGGATGACGGGTAGCGGATGAACGGTCAAAGTAGCGGATGACGAGTTGCGGCAACCTTTGGGGTCGGTGCCCGTCACCGAATAAGTTCCCGAAGTGTTCGCCGTGATCTGGTTGGCATGGCTTCCGTTGTTCCAGGTGTAGCTCATAGCTCCTGAGACATGGAATGTGGTGGAGGATCCTGAGCATATACTGTTGTTGCCTTGGATGACTAACTGTGGCAGCGGGTTCACCGTGACGGTGTGCTCTTTCACCACTGAACATCCATATACGTTGCTGACCGTGACTGTGTAGGTGACGTTCTCAGTTGGGGAAACGGTGATGACGTTCGTTGTGGAGCCGTCATCCCATAAAAAGTCTGTTCCGCCTATCGCTTGCAGCATCAGGTTGTTGCCATAGCACACCTCGTTGTCACCTATCACCAAGGCATCCGGCAGTTCCACTGGGATAACCTGGACGGATGCCGAAGCGGAACATTCAAAGGCATTGGTCACGGTGACCCCATACACTCCGGGCAGGCTCACTGTGATGGATGGCATCTGTTCCCCGTTGCTCCACACATAAAGGCTTCCCGTGGACTGGGCCGTCAGGGTTGCCGTGCTCTCCGCACATAGATACGAGGTGTCGGCGATAATCAGTGTCGGCGACTCTTTCACATTCAGCCGTACATAAAACACGGAGTCAATGGAGGACTCTTCCGTGTGGATCAAGTAGCGATAGACACCGGGTTCCGTAAGCAAACTGTCGTACAATGTGACGGGCATGTCATTGGAACACACTTCCCGGTACAAGGTGTCATTGTTAATGATGGCAGGAATCACGGTAAGGTATAAGGAAACCAAGCTGTCACATCCCGACACCGTTTGCAGCACCCGCTCGTGGTAGCCAGCCTCAAAGTATGCGCTGTCGGCGAACAAATAGGGCAGGTCATACTCGCCCAATTCCACATAGACAGTTTCGTCCACATACCTGGGCAGATGGTGTACGTTCAATGTAATGATGCTGTCATAGCCCGCAAAATGGTAGATGAACTCGTGGGGACCCGCCGTGGAAATTTCCTCACCGAGGTATTCCACTACGGTGCCCTCACAAACCGTGGTGTCTATCAGTTGGAAATATTGTTGTTGAATGGTAAGGTTAAAATAGAGGATTGTGTCGCACCCATCCTCTGGAGCCGCAGGAATCTGCATCCAATAGAGACCGCTTTTCGTGAACACACTGTCGTAATATACAAAAGGAAGATCATTTCGGGTGATGACCGTATCTCTGCTCACAGTCGCGTTCGGAATCATCTCCAACTGGAACCTGACGGCTGCGCTGTCACACCCCTGTTGGTTTTGAATCATCACATCGTAAATGCCTGGGAACCAGTATTCGCTCTCTTCAAACACGAACGGTTTTTCGGATTCGCAAATTGTCACATTAACCGTGTCATAAACAAGTTGAGAGTTCAAATTTATCTTCAATGTGAGGTAATCCACACAATTATAGGCATTCGTGTCATAATAGGTGTAAGTTGTTGAGGAAGTGAAAGTTGTGTCCCTATAAGTATAGAAACTGTCTGGAGTACAAATGTTTATTGTGTCATAGAGGGGATGGTACGCATTCAGGACCAGATAGGTGAAATGGGTGCAGGTGGAATCGGCATCCTCATTTATGTAGTACGCACCCGGTTCCGAGAAGACATGGAGCGAATCGTAACTGTACGGGAAATCACCCTCGCAAAGGGTCAGCGTCACAGTTTCTGTCTGTGGTTGTGTGACTTGCAGGTTCAGTGTGACGAAAGCGCTGTCACATCCGCACTGGTTGGGGACGGGAATCTGGTAGGTTCCGGATTCGTTAAACGTTTCGCCCCCATACTCGTAGGGCATGTCGATCTCGCAAACAGTCACGTCAACCGTGTCGTAGATTTCATAGATGGGACATGTTCTGAGTCGTACGTATTTGATGGCATTGCATCCGCCTTCGGACACGTAGGGTACCCTGTAGTTGTTTTGGGTGGGTAACGAATAACCCATGTAGGTATATGGAAGTTCGTTTTCGCAGACCATGATGTCCACCGTGTCAGTTCCCACTGTGTAGGGGGTGATTACGTAGGTCTGTACCACAGGACATCCGTCTTCGTCCACTCCTTGCGGGAAGTTGAATGTTCCCGGGTTGGTGAATGTGATGCCGTTGACCACGACAGGCTCCGCATTACACATCGAGGCAAAAGTGGTGTCTTTCTGTCCCTCCAACACCACCAACTTCACCAGGGTGCTGAGGCTGTCGCACCCTTGCAGCGTGGGTATGTGGACCCAATAGTTGCCGGTCTGGGTGTAGAAATTCCCGTGGTAGGCATACGGCAGGTTGTTTCTGCACACTCGCGCCGTCACGGTGTCTTTGTACGTGTAGCTGTGCCCGATGACAATTTGATACACATCCAGCACATCCATATAGACAATTCCTTGGTCGGCGACATAATGTGGAATCTTCACTACGGTGTCATTATGGAAATAGGTATGATTGGCCGTTAGCAGAAAACTGTCGCACCCGAACTCCTGATGATAGACAGTGTCGGTGTGGAATTGCTGACTTTGTGCAAGCAGTGTGCTGTTGACGGATAGCAAAAAGGCTACCGAAATCAGTACTAACCAACTGAAAGTAAATCTTTTATCCATTATTGTATTTTTATAATTTGCGAATAGATTTATCAACACAAAAATGTGCAAAAATACGATTTTCCCAAAAATGATGTGTTTAATGAGCAAAAAAAAATTATTGTGTCATTATATAAATAAAAAATGTATCTTTGCGCCTTGGAAAATAATGTAAAAAAATATAAGTATGAAAAGTAATTTTTCCTCTTTGAAATTAGTGGCCGTTTTGTTTTTAACGGTTTGTTTCACAATGAGTTATGCGCAGTGTGACAAGGGCAATGTGTATGGTCAGAAAGGACAGAAGTCAGGTTACGCTATTGTCTTCGCGGATTCCAATGGACAGCACGAAGTCCCCACTGCAGCTATGACTCTCCCCACATTCAAGGGCGGCAACAAGGCTATGTGCCGCTACATCAACAAAACCAAAAAGTACCCCGTCAACCTTAAGAACCAGAAAATTTCCGGTACGACGACCGTTCAGGCCAAGGTGTTGAAGGACAGCACCCTGACGGACATCGAGGTGGTCAGCAGCTCCGGCTATAAGGAGTTTGATGATGAGGCACTCCGCGTGGTGAAGTCTTTCCCGAAAATGATTCCGTCCACCCAAAGCTGCGAGCCGCAGGATATGATTGTCCAAATTCCCGTGACGTTTATCTACGAGGATGAGGTGGCCGCTGAGAAGAAGAAAGAGGAGATGGAAAAGATGAAGAAGGATGTCGCAAAGCCTATCACCCTCTATTTCGAGAACGACCGTCCCGACCCGCGCACCCGCACAGAAACCACCAACACCGAATATATGGGTCTCTACAACAACTATATGTCCGCCAAGAATACCTATATTACCAGTGCTGGCAAAGGCTTGACTGGAGCGAAGAAGACTAGCGCCGAAAATGCGGTGGAGAATTTCTTCAACGACTCCATCCAGACGGGTTATGACCGCCTCGTGAAACTCACCAACTTCCTCGTTGACGCCCTTCAGGACGGCCATCAGGTGGAGTTCACCATCAGCGGTTTCGCCAGCCCGCTCAGCAACAGCGACTATAACAAGAAACTCTCTTCCCGTCGTATCCAGAGCGTCCTCAACTATATGGCAAGAGCTAACGGCGGTGTCCTCGCGCCTTACATCAACGGCAGCAAGCCCGGCCTCACCATCCACCGCGTCCCCGAAGGCCAGATTAACCACAACTTCTCCACCAACGAAGTTCGCGAAACAGTGTATGGCCTGCAGGCTGCCAAGGACAGAAAGATTATCATTGACAGGATTTCAATCAGGTAAGGTTGGTTATACCAATATAAATATATGTTAAGCAAAAAAGGGTGTCGGTTAGGCACCCTTTTTTGCGATAAGACGTATCGTACACGCCCCTTCGTTTCGCCTGCCCTTGCGGGTGATTTTGTCTTTCGTTACTTCCTGTGTTGTCGGAGCAACCCCCCATTCATCGTGATCCCCTATTTTTTTTGTCATCCTGACCTCCAAAAAGAAACTCATCTATAAAACTTTTTTCGTACCTTTGCCGCCGCAATAGAAAATTCGGGAAAATATATGCAAGAAAATATGCAATGTTTTGATTGTTAGAAAATTGCTCATTATTTTGTGGAAAAAAAATGAAACAACGACAATATTTACCTTAATCAACAGAACATGAAGAGACTTACAACCTTAATCATCCTCTTACTGTCTGCAATTGCTCTCTTCGCTCAGGCGCCCGGTAGATTCAGCTACCAGGCGGCGGTTCGCAATGCGAGGAACATTATCGTCGCTGATGCGCCAGTGGGCGTGCGTGTGAGTATCCTGCAAGGGTGTGCGGACGGCAATGTTGTGTATGTGGAAACGCACACCGTTTATACGAACTCCAACGGCCTATTGACTGTCGAAATTGGTGGTGGAAAGGTAGAACAGGGCAGGTTTGAAGGAATCGACTGGGCGAACGGCCCCTATTTTCTCAAGACCGAAACAGACCCTGACGGCGGCAGCAATTATGGCGTGACCATCACCCAGCAACTGTTGAGCGTGCCGTATGCCTTATACGCAAACGAGGCGGCCAACGGCTTCAGTGGCGATTATAACGATTTGAAGAATAAACCCATGATTCCGCAGAGTGTCGGGGAACTGGCGAACGATGCGGGGTATATCACTTTGGGCGATCTTCCCAACTCTTCCAAAAGTGATGGCACCGGAGCCTCTGGGGTTGTCCAGACCGCAGCCTGTGGCGAAATAGACCTGTGCGTGCTGGCAGACCAGCTGACGCGGATGGAAACGGCCCTGTTGCCTACGGTCACCACAAGTGCAGTAAACGACATTATGGAAAATATGGCCGTCTGTGGCGGCGATGTTATGGATAGCGGTTTAGGAACTGTCACGGGGCGCGGCGTGTGCTGGGGAACCGAACACAACCCGACGGTGGACGGCAATCATACGAGTAACGGCACTGGTACGGGTGCGTTCACAAGTCAGGTGTCCGGTCTGGTAGCGAACACCACCTACTATATCCGGTCTTACGCGACCAACAGCGTGGGCACGGCATACGGTGAAGAATTTAGCTTTACCACGGCGGCTGCTTGTGCTGCCATCATGCTGCCATACAGCGATAATTTCGATAGCTACACCACTTCCACTACGATGGCTACGGGTGTGGAACCCGAGTGCTGGACGCAGGTGCTGGAGGATGTGACGATGACCGACGCCAACCGTCCGCAACTGTGCTACAGAAGTGATTACGCTCACAGTGGGAACTATAGTCTCCGTCTGGTTAACAGAGGGGTGTATGCCATGCCTGTGCTGGATCATTCCATTGACATGCGTTCAGTACGATTGGAGATGTATGTGCGGCAGCCTAAGGCGGTTTACAGACTGCAAGTTGGGGTTGTGAATGAAAATGGAGACTTCGAGATGGTGACGGAAATCAACAATACCGGCACAGAGATGGAGCATGTCACGATTGATTTCTCCAGCTACACGGGTAATGGTCACCGCATCGCATTCCGCAACACGTTAGGCGGTGCCAACTATGTCTATAGTTACAATTATATAGACGACATTGGGTTGTATGTTGTCAATCCAGTTGGCGGAGACACCACAGAGGTTAACAATTGCACCATCCAAACCCTTCCATTCAGTGAGAACTTCGACGGATACACCACCTCCACCGTAGCCTCTACGGGTGTGCAGCCTGTTTGTTGGGAGTTGGTGCAGGAGGATGTGGCGATGACGGATGCCAGTCGTCCGCAGCTGTTTTACAAGAGTTCTTTCGCTCATAGCGGCGACTATACCCTGAAAATGCAAAACCGTTGTGTGTATGCGATGCCTGCGCTGTCTGAAGAGATAGAGATTAACCAGTTGCGTTTGGAGATGTACCTGCGGCAGGCAAACGCCGCCTACCAGTTGGAGGTGGGCGTTTGGGACGGTCAGGAGTTTGTCCCAGTGAAAAGAATTAACAACAGCACCACAAATGTGGAATATGTGGTGTGCGACTTCACCGGTTTCACAGGCACCGGACACCGCATAGCGTTCCGTAATGTCCTGGGCAGCGGCAATTATGTCTATTCTTATAACTATATTGATGACATCACCCTCAAAATCCGCGACTAATCTCTAATTCAGATTTATATTTAAAAATGAAGAGCTGTCACATGGTGGCGGCTCTTTTAATGATGAATGATGAAAAGCTTCCTTGAGGGACTTTGACAGGGACAGGAGCTTTGTTGCCGATGAAATACGATAAATGTGTGTGGGGGTCTCGCGGAAAGGTGAAAACATTTGCGGAAAGTCCGGTCGGCGTGGCTATACATCTGCGCGACACAGATTCCTCCATGACCGCGCCGGTACACCCCAAAAAAGACAAAATACAAAATTGTTTAAGTTTCAATTAATCAAGTATTTGTGGGATAATAATAGTCTGTCGAAAAAAATATTTCAACACTGTATTGGGGATAAAGAAAAAAGTGTATTTTTGCGGGCTTTTTGAAGTGGAATGCAAAGGCGGGTGGAAATGTTGTGTTGAACCGCGTAACTCATTGATTTCACGGATTGTAATGTAATAGA
This sequence comes from Bacteroidales bacterium, assembly GCA_016282395.1. GTDB lineage: Bacteria > Bacteroidota > Bacteroidia > Bacteroidales > WCHB1-69 > F23-D06. The sequence goes on along the minus strand of JAEEKL010000257.1, from coordinate 17,283 downwards.
GTAGGGTAGAGGCGAAGGGATTTTATGGTTACGATTTTGGTGAATAGTTGCATTTTTCTTTCAAAAATGGACTATTTTTTTTTGAATGTAAATAATAAAAAATAAATTTTAGAAGGGATGAAAAAGATTAAAATCACACAAGTAAGAAGCGCGGTTGACAGACCCGCACGCCAGAAAAGATCTTTAGTTGCTTTGGGCATTCACAAAATGCACCAGACTGTCGAACATGAGGCAACCCCCCAAATCCTTGGGATCGTGGACGCCGTCAAGCACTTAGTGAGCGTAGAAGAAATGTAATTAATAACCAATAGAACATAAAGAGATGGATTTACACAATTTAAAACCGGCAAAAGGATCAACACACAGAGAACGCAGAATAGGCAGAGGACAGGGTTCCGGAAAAGGCGGCACTTCCACACGTGGACACAAGGGTGCGCAATCCCGCTCCGGTTACAGCCGCAAGATCGGTTTCGAAGGCGGCCAGATGCCCATTTACAGAATATTGCCCAAGAGAGGCTTCAAGAACATCAACCGCGTTGAATACAACGCCATCAATGTCAGCACTCTGCAACAGCTGGCCGAGAAGAAGAACCTCGACAGAATCGACCGCGAAGTGCTCGTGAACAACGGTTTGGCCAAGAAGAACGACCTCATCGCCATCCTGGCGAAGGGCGAGCTCACCGCCAAGGTGCATGTCGTGGCCGACAAATTCTCCGCGAAAGCCAAGGCTGTGATCGAGCAGTGCGGCGGCACGGCAGAACTCGTTAACACTCCCGCAGCTGAGTAATCGTCATTAAAAAGTCTTTACAATGAAAAAATTTATTGAAACCATTAAGAATATATTCAGGATCGAGGATCTGAGAAAACGCATTCTCTACACCCTCTTCATCATCCTGATATACCGCTTCGGCGCGCACGTCGTGCTCCCGGGCATCAACCCAGGCGCCCTTTCCGCCTTCAGCAGCGCAGCCCAGAAAGGTCTGCTCGGCATGTTGGACCTCTTCTCCGGCGGTGCATTCTCCAACGCATCCATCTTCGCGTTGGGTATCATGCCCTACATCACGGCATCCATCGTGGTGCAACTCTTCACCCTGGCAGTGCCTTATTTCCAACGCCTTGCCAAGGAAGGTGAAAGCGGACGTACGAAAATCAACCAGATCACCCGTTATCTGACGGTGGCCGTGTTGGCCGTGCAGGCTCCTGCCTACATCACCCAACTCACCGTGCAATTCCCCGGTGCCGTGGCTCCCTCCATGCTCGAGACCCGCATCCTCGGATTCTCCGCATTCGCCATCTGCGCCTTCATCCTGCTGATCTCCGCCACCTTGTTCATCATGTGGCTCGGCGAACGCATCACAGACAATGGTATCGGTAATGGTATCTCCATGATTATTATGATCGGTATCATCGCCCGTCTGCCTTTCGCCCTGAAAGCGGAATTTACGGCTCGTATCACCGAGATGAACGGCGGTCCCATCATCTTCATTCTGGAAATCATCCTGATGATGCTGATTATCGGTCTCTGTATCATGCTCGTCCAAGGCACCCGTCGCGTTCCCGTTCAATATGCGAAACGTGTTATCGGTAACAAGCAGTACGGCGGTGTCCGTAACTACCTGCCCCTCAAAGTGAATGCAGCAGGCGTTATGCCTATCATCTTCGCCCAGGCGTTGATGTTTATCCCCTTGACTTTCGTGAACATCTCCCAGGAGACGACCACTGGATTCTGGAGCAGCTTCATCGATTATAACCGTTTGGGCTACAATGTCGTTTTCTTCCTGATGATTATTGCCTTCACCTATTTCTATACGGCAATCACCATCAACCCGCAGCAGATTGCGGAGGATTTGAAGAAGAACAACGGCTTTATCCCCGGCGTGAAACCTGGCAAGCAGACTGCGGAATACATCGACAAGATCATGTCTCGCATCACGTTGCCCGGTTCTATTTTCTTGGGTATCGTTGCTATCCTGCCCGCCATCGTGCGTCTGTTCGGCGTGAACCAGCAGTTTGCACAGTTCTTCGGCGGCACCTCCCTCCTGATTATGGTGGGTGTGGTGTTGGATACCCTGCAACAGATTGAAAGCCACCTGTTGATGCGTCACTACGACGGTCTGACCAAATCCGGCCGTATCAAGGGTCGTACCGGTGGTGGAATCTATGGAGGTCACTGATAAAATAACCGCAACGAGATGTCCAAAGTAGTCATATATAACGAGGAGGATTTCGCGAAGCTGCGTGAGAGTGCGAACGTGGTGGCGATTACGTTGGCGGAGGTCGCCAAGGTGATCAAGCCCGGTGTGCCGCTCACGTACCTCGACCAGGTTGGCGAGCAGTGCATTCGCGACCATCATGCTATCCCCGCTTGCAAAGGCTACATGGGCTATCCCGCCGCTCTTTGTCTCTCTGTAAACGATGTGGTTGTCCACGGGATTCCCTATCCGAATCTCTACCTTCGTGACGGTGATGTCATCTCGGTGGATGTCGTGGCGCTGCTGAACGGTTATCACGGCGATTTCTGCTATACCTTTGAGGTGGGCGAAGTGGCCGAGGAGACCCGGTTGCTGCTGAAACGCACCAAGGAGTCCCTCTACAAGGCCATTGAGGTGGCTAAGATAGGAACGACGTTTTCGGAAATAGGGAAGACCATCGAAGAGTATGTTTCCCAGTTCCACTATTCCGTTCCCCAGGAATTTACCGGCCACGGCGTGGGCAGGCACATGCACGAAGAACCGAGCATCCCTAACTATGCGGTGCGGAAGTTCGACAGCATCTCCAGACTGCGCATCGCGCCGGGAATGTCCTTCTGCGTGGAACCCATGGTGAAGATCGGACAGGGACAAAACAAGACCCGCTTCAAAAGCAAGTTTGACGATGACGAGTGGACCGCCCGCACCCCGGACGGACAGCCGGCCGCTCATTTCGAGCATCAGCTGGTAGTCACCGAAAAAGGCACCGAGGTTATCTCATCCTACAAATTGTTAGGCGAAGTGATTGGAACAGAAGAATTATATTAAAATATAGTGTTATGGCAAAACAATCTGCAGTAGATATCGACGGTGAAGTGATTGAGGCATTGGGCAACGGTCTGTACCGGGTGCGCCTTGAGAGCGGCCATGTGATTTTGGCCCATCTTTCAGGGAAGATGCGAATGCACTACATCAAGATCATTCCGGGTGACCGCGTCCAAGTGGCGATGTCCCCCTACGATCTGACAAAGGGACGTATAACCTACAGGCACAAGAATTAATCCTTGCTGTCCCGACAGGGACAGAAGTTCGGTAGAGAAACGATTTTATAGAATTAATAGAAAATAATAAAAAACAATAAAGCAATGAAAGTAAGAGCATCAGTCAAGAAAAGATCCGAAGATTGCATCGTGGTGAGACGCCATGGTGTGGTGTATGTGATTAACAAAAAGAACCCGAAATTCAAACAACGTCAGGGTTAATCGTTGGAATTAAATAATTAATCATCATAAAAAAACATTAAAGTAATATGGCAAGAATTGCAGGTATTGATTTACCTAAAAACAAACACGGTGAAATCGGCTTGACCTACATTTACGGAATCGGCAGAAGCACTGCCCAAAGAATTCTGACGAAAGCCGGCATCAGTTGGGATAAAAAGGTAAATGAATGGAACGACGATGAATTGGCATTGATTCGTGGATTAGTGAATGAGTTGAAAGTGGAAGGCCCCCTGAGATCCGAAGAGCAGATGAACATCAAACGTCTGATGGATATCGGTTGTTACAGAGGCATTCGTCACCGTTTGGGTTTACCAGTGCGTGGTCAAAGCACCAAGAACAACGCCCGTACTCGTAAGGGACGTAAGAAAACTGTTGCTAACAAGAAGAAAGCGACCAAGTAGTAATTAATCACTGACAGTAGAATAATAACAGTATGGCAAAAAATACAAAATCAGCGAAGAAGAGAGTCGTTAGAATTGAGGCCTCGGGTAAGGCATTTATCTATGCTTCATTCAACAACGTCATCGTTTCCCTTACCAACAACGACGGTCAGGTGATTTCCTGGTCTTCCGCCGGTAAAATGGGATATAGAGGTTCCAAGAAGAACACTCCCTACGCCGCCCAGATGGTGGCTCAGGACTGCGCCAAGGTCGCTTACGACTTGGGTCTGCGCAGAGTGAAGGTTTACGTGAAAGGTCCCGGACAAGGCCGTGAGTCAGCTATCCGTTCCATCAACACCACGGGAATCATCGTGGAAGAGATCACGGATGTCACTCCGCTGCCGCACAATGGCTGCCGTCCTCCCAAGCACAGAAGAGTATAATTTATTTTCATTAACATCGAAAAAATATAAGTTATGGCAAGATATACAGGACCCAAAACGAAAATCGCAAGAAAATTCAAGGAACCCATCTACGGTCCCGACAAATATTTCGAAAGAAAGAACTATGCTCCGGGTCAGCATGGTCAGTCTCGCAGACGCACGAAACTCTCTGAGTACGGTATGCAGTTGCAGGAGAAGCAGAAAGCGAAATACACCTACGGTATTCTGGAGCGCCAGTTCCGTAAACTCTTCCACATGGCATCCCGCAAGAAAGGTGTCACGGGTCAGAACTTGATGCAACTCATCGAGTCCCGTCTCGACAATGTGGTGTTCCGCTTGGGCATCGCCCCCACCCGTAATGCTGCCCGTCAGCTGGTCACTCACCGTCACATCACCGTTAACGGCCAAATCAGCAACATCCCTTCCATGCTGCTGAAACCGGGTGACACTGTGGAGGTTCGCGAGCGTTCCAAAACCCTTGAGGTGATTGAGAACTCTCTCAGCGGCAAGGCGATGAATTTCGCATGGCTCGAATGGGACGGCAACCTCAAGGTTGGCAAGTTTATGCAATATCCTCAGCGCGAGGAAATTCCGGAAACCATCAACGAGCAAGCAATCGTCGAGTTGTACTCTAAATAGTGATTAGTGAATAGTGAACAGTGAATAGAGGTTGGTTATCTCATGACAAACAATCACAAATCATAGGTCACAAGTCACAAGTCACAAGTCACAAATTACAAAAAATAAACGAAAAATGGCAATATTAACATTTCAAAAACCCGATAAGGTCATCATGAATGAGGCCGACGATTTTCACGGCATATTTGAATTTCGTCCGCTGCAGCAAGGTTTCGGTGTCACCGTGGGCAATGCCCTGCGCCGTGTGCTGCTCTCTTCATTGGAAGGCTATGCCATTACCTCTGTGAAAATCGAAGGCGTCGCGCAGGAGTTTTCGTCCATACCGGGCGTTATGGAAGATGTCATCGACATAGTCCTCAACCTCAAACAGGTTCGCTTGAAAAATAAGGTCGAGGGTTATACTTCCGAGAAAGTCTCCATCGTCATCAGTGGCCAGGACACGTTTACAGCCGGCGATATGAACCGCTATCTCAACTATTTCCAAGTGTTGAATCCGGAATTGCTGATATGCCGTATGGAACCCACCGTCCGTCTGAACATGGAAATCACCATCGACAAGGGTCGTGGTTATGTTCCTGTTGAGGACAACCGCCAGCTCCATGACGGTATTGATGTGATTGCCGTTGACTCCACCCACACGCCTATCCGTAACGTTAAATATACGATTGAGCCTTATCGTGTCGAACAAAAGACCGACTTTGAGAAGCTGATCATAGAAGTGGATACGGACGGTTCCATCCATCCGAAGGATGCTATCCAAGAGGCTGCCAAAATTCTGATTCAGCATTTTGCCCTGCTCTCGGATGAAAATATTGCTCTCGAATCTCAGGATCAGGTTGAAAGCCAGGAGGTGACCGAGGACAGCGAAAAGAATATCCGTCAGATTCTTCAAGCCAAACTTATTGATATGGATCTCTCTGTGAGAGCACTCAACTGCTTGAAATCCGCAGAGTTGGAAACTTTGGGTGATTTGGTTGCTTTCCATAAGGCTGACCTGCTCAAGTTCCGCAACTTCGGTAAGAAGTCGCTTGCTGAACTGGAAGAGTTAGTCCACAACAAGGGTTTGGAATTTGGTATGAATGTAGAAAAGTATAATATAGATAACGAATAAAACAATGAGACACGCTAAAAAAATTAACCATTTAGGTAGAACTGATGCCCACAGAAAGGCTATGTTGTCCAATATGGCAACCTCTCTGATTATGCATAAGAGAATTAACACCACCTTGGCTAAGGCAAAAGCGTTGCGCATGTATGTGGAACCCATCGTGACCCGTTCCAAAGACGACACGACCCACTCCCGTCGTATGGTGTTCTCCGAACTGCAGAACAAGTTTGCCGTGACGGAACTCTTCAGAGAGATTTCCCCGAAGATTGCCGATCGCCCGGGCGGTTACACCCGCATACTGAAGACCGGTTTCCGTAAAGGTGACAACGCCGAGATGTGCATCATCGAGTTTGTAGATTTCAACGAAACCTACACTGTTGAGAAAACCAAGAAGAAATCCACACGCACGCGCCGCAGCAGCAAGAAAACTGCCGCTCCCGCTGAGAACGTGGCAACCGAGGCTCCGGCAGCTGAAGTGGAAGCTCCCGCAGCCGAGTAATTTAACTATTAGATTTTATTACAAAAAAACGGTATCCGCATGGATGCCGTTTTTTATTGTGTCGGTTGCAGGATGCAAATATGTGCTGTAGCTTATTAAATAAAATAATGTTGTCTTTTTGTGTTTGAATTTTCTGTAAATTTGCAGTTTCATTCTGAAAAAAAAAGAACAGACGGCAGTAAAACATAAATCAAAGACAATATTAAATCAAATGATTACGAAGCAAGCCTTAGGTAACCTCCTTTTCGGTATGGCAGACATCCTTCGCGACAAAGTGGAGGACTATAAGTCGTATATCCTCTCATTGCTGTTTTTCAAGCGTCTCTCCGACAACTACCAGTGGGAGATTGAACACGAGAAAGAACAGTTTATGATTGACTACGTGCGTGAGCCTTCGCCACGTGAGCTGGAAGTGATTGCCAAGAAAAAGCACGACTTTACAATCCCTGACGGATGCTTTTGGGATGATGTGCGCTTGGCTCCTATCGACAAGAAAAACGAGAAGTTGGATGCCGCCGTCAACGCCATTGCCGAACAGAATATCGACAAGAACGGCAAGTATTTCCTTAAAGGCATCATCAACACGGTACGCTGGAACGAGCCGGCCCCCAATGGCTCCGGCGGCAAGAAACTCGACCCTGAGGTGCTTACCAACCTTGTCAACTACTTGAGTGCGGTGGATTTGAGCAACAACAATGTCACGGTGGATGTCCTTGGCGATGCATACGAATATCTTATCAAGCGTTTCGCCGACGAGAACAAGGGCGGCACTATGGCGGGACAGTTCTACACGCCGCAGGAGGTCGTCGATATCATTGTGCGCTACCTGAAACCGCAAAAAGGCGAAACCGTGTATGACCCCACTTGCGGTTCCGGCGGTTTCCTGCTGAATGCCGCCAAGTATGCCCGTGCCAGCTACGACACGCAAAAGAGCATCCGCCTGTTTGGTCAGGAATTGGTGTGGAACACATGGGCTATCTGCAACATCAACATGATTTTGCACGGCTTGGATGCCCGCATCGAGCAGGGCGACACCATCCGCGACCCGAAATTCAAAAGCGAGGAAAACGAACTTGAGCTCCGCACTTTCGACAAGGTGATGGCCAATTTCCCCTTCTCAATGGAGAACTGGGCGCAAAACGGCGAACCCAAGAAAGACAAGAAAGGCAATACCGTGAACAAGAAGGACGGCACGCCGCAGATTGAATACAAAAAAGAGTTTACCGACCCCTATAACCGTTTGGTCTATGGCATTCCACCTTACAGCAATGGTGATTTTGCCTTCTTGCAGCACATTATCGCCTCGCTTGACCAGAAAGGCAAGGCAGGCGTGGTGTGCCCGCAAGGCGTGCTGTTCCGCGGCCAACCCGAGAAGACCGAAGAGGAAGATGGACAGAACCGCAAGGCAGATGTGGAGTACACGATTCGGCGTGGTTTCCTGCAAGGTGTTGATTTCAAACAGCATATCAACATCATTGATGCCATCGTGGTGCTGCCGGGCAACCTGTTTTATGGTACCACTATCCCAGGTGCCATTATATTCTTCGACAAGAATAAGCCCGAAGAGCGTAAGAACAAGGTGCTGATGGTGTATGCCGCCAAGAAAGGCTGGTACCGCGAAGAGGCCAACATGAGCGTATTGGAGCCACAGGATGTGTTGCGCATTTCCACTATGCTCGAAAGCTGGGGCGATGTTGAAAAGGCTCAGAAATGGATTGCACAGCAAAAGAACAGGCTTCATAATCAGATTGACGAAGAACTCGTTTTTCAACTGTCTGAGGTAGAGAACGACACGGCGGAAGAGATGGCCAAGATGCGCGACAGATTGGCAAAAGCGGAATCAACCATAAAAGAGAAAGAGGCTTTAGGCAAGAAAACGACGGCAAGTGAGAGAAAAGCAGTGGAAACAGCGCAGAAGGCTTTAGAAAAGCTGACTTCCGACAAGACTGCCCGCGAAACAGCCTTCCGGGAAAAAGCTGAAAAAATTCGTCAAGCCATTGCCAATGTGGAGACCGAACTGCTACAGATGTTCGCCGACCCCGAACTGCGCAAGCGTTATTTCTCCATTGTGGATATGGACGAGATTGAGGAAAACGAGTTCAACCTCAATATTCCGCGCTATGTGGATACCTTTGAGCCCGAGGAACAGATTGACCTGAAAGAAGCCATTGCCGATTTCCAAAAGGCGATGCAGACGGAATCGGATGTGGAGAAAGAGTTGGAGACACTGTTGAAGAATTTACAATGAACGATGATGCAGTACGATATACATACTTTACAGTACCAGCCGGAGGGTCAGCAGTTTGACCGCAAGAGTTTTCGTGTTGAACCGAAAGCCTTGGCGGTGATTGCCGTGGCTTTTGCCAATGCTGACGGCGGCGATATCGTAATCGGCATTGAGGATGACGGACGAATCACAGGCGTTAATGGAAACGAAGACCATTTGAATGAGCTTTTGCGTGTGCCATTTGACTTTTGTATTCCTTCGATCAATGCAGAAGCGCATTTTGTGGATTGTACGGATGATGGTGGAGATGCCAACCGCGTGTTAGTGATGCATATCGAACCCAGTATGCGCGTTCATGCCAACCAGTCCGACGAAGCTTATTATCGCGTTGGCGACAAGTCGAAAAAGCTGAACTTTGAGATGCGGATGCAGCTGTTCTATGCCAAAGGGGGACGCTATTTCGAGGACGAACCCGTGTATGGAGCTACGATGGACGACTTGGACCTTGATTTTGTAAAGCAGTATTGCGACAAGATTGGTTACGCCAAAGATGCCGAGACATACCTTCGCACCAACAAAGATTATGTTACCGCTGTAAACGGAGTGGATAAAGTTTCCGGGGCAGCTATCTTGCTGTTTGGCAAGGACCCGCAGAAGTTCTTCCAGCGAGCGCGAATCCGAATTGTACGTTATGATGGCGACGAGGAACGTTTCGGGCGTGAAATGAACGTGGTGAAAGATGTCTGGTTTGAGGGACGCATTGTAGAGATGACCCAAAAAGCCATTGATTTTGTGGATACACAGATCAAGGAGTACAGCTTTTTGGGGGAGGATGCCCGATTTGTCACCATTCCCCAATATCCACCGTTCTGCTGGACAGAGCTCATCGTGAATGCCGTGGCCCACCGCGACTACAGCATTTTGGGAACCGACATCATGGTGAAAATATTCGACCACCATTATGAGGTTGAAAGTCCGGGCATACTGCCGGGTATGGTGCGCATCGACAATATCCGCCAGATGCATTTTTCACGCAATCCCAAGATTGTACAGTTTATGCAGCAGTACAAGTTGGTGAAGGAATTTGGCGAAGGTGTTGACCGTTTGTTCCGCGAAATGGCCGAGGCGGGAAATCCTGCGCCAATATTTAAGCAGGTGGACTTTATGGTGAAGGTTAGACTTAATTCTGCGTTACGAGAAGACAATGTTACCAAAAAAAAGTATCATGATACTTTTTTGGACTCTCAAGAAAGTAACATGAAAAGTAACATGAAAAGTAACATGAAAAGTAACATGAAGAATGAGCTGCTCATTATCGAAACGATAAAGGCAAATCCATCTACTCCAATTCCCATCTTTCAAAAAATCACTGGATTATCACGAAGTGGTGTATGGAAGATTTTAAACAGACTGCGTGAAAAGGGACTTGTCAAGCGTGTAGGCTCCGACAAGGATGGCCGTTGGGAAGTGTGTGAATATGAGTTAAATGCAAAGTCGGGAAGTGGACCAAAAAGTACGCGAAATAGCAGGAGTAAAACCACAAAGACAAGCGACAAGCAAGCGATAAATTTAAAAACAGGCGATAAAGCAAGCGACAAACAGGCGACAAATTCAAAAACAGGCGACAAAACAAGCGATAAACAGGCGATAATATTAGAATACTTGTCAAAGAACACCGATGTTACAACGAATCAAATGTCTGAGGTTCTAAAAATAAGCCTGTCGAGAACGCGCTATTATCTAAATTCCATGGTAAAATCCGGGCTAATAGTTGCATACGGTGCAAACAAGAACAGAACCTATAGAATTAACAATGAACAATGTACAATTGATAATGAACAATGATGGAGAAACAGACTAAAATAGGAACTATTCCCGAGGGATGGAAAGTGAAGAAACTTAAAGAGGTTTTTCACATTAATGAATTGTCGTTGCCTTCGAACACGGACGCAAATTATAAGTTCAAGTATATTCCAATTGAATTTGTTTCAACGAATCATATTGACTATGGGAATTGTGAAAGCTTTCGTTTTGTAGATGCGCCAGGAAGAGCAAGGCGTATTGTTAGAGAAAATGACATTCTCATTTCTGGTGTAAGACCAAATCTGAAGTCTTTTGCAGTATTTAAAAAGCCCGATGATAGCAATTGGATTTGTTCTACAGGTTTTTATGTGCTTACGGCAAAGGAAGAAAGTGACAATCTATTTTCCTATTATGAATTGTTAAGTGAAATCGGTGAAAGTCAATTTTATAGCTATGTGGCAGGTTCTAATTATCCTGCTATAGGAGATGGTGACATTCGCAATATGAAATTGATGTTTCCAAAGGACAAGTCCGAGCAATCCGCCATAGCCGCCATTCTCTCCAAGGTTGACGAGGCGATAGCAACAGTGCAAGCCAGCATATCCGCCGCCGAGCGGTTGAAGAAGAGCCTGATGCAGAACCTCCTCACCGGCCGCATGAAACCCGACGGCACGCTTCGCAAAGAGGATGAGTTTTATGTGGATGAGAAGTTCGGAAAAGTGCCCGTGGGGTGGGAGGTGAAGAGGATTGATGAGATTGCTGATTTTGTGCAATATGGATTGAATCAAGCTTCATCTGAAACTGGCAATATCCCAATGTTTCGCATGAATAACATTGTGAATGGTGAAATGCAAAACTATCCTTTGGTCTATGTGAACTTGAATGAAACCGCATTGTGTCAATACAAATTGGAAAAAGGGGATATATTGTTCAACCGTACCAATAGTATGGATCTTGTAGGCAAAGTGGGTGTCTTTAAATTGGACGGAGATTACGTATTTGCTTCCTATTTGATTAGAATTCGAGTCTCGAAAGATAACAATCCGTATTTTGTCAATTATGCATTGAATTCATATCCAATTCAATGTTCGTTAAGGTCGAAGGCGACACCAGCTGTAAGTCAAGCAAATATTAATTCTAAAAGTCTTAGGAATACTTCTATCATTATTCCAACGAATAAGAAGGAACAAGACGAAATTGTTTCTAGAATAAATAATGTTGAAAACGAAATAATTAACAAACAAAACAAAATCGTCGTCCTCGAAAGACTGAAGAAGTCATTGATGCAGAATTTGCTGACGGGGAAAGTGAGTATTAATAAATAGTTTAAAATATTATGGGAGACAGTTTTAAAATGAAATGCCCTAATTGTGGCGCATTATTAAAGATTAATGAAACAGGAGAGTTATTTCCTGGAGGAAAAGAACGGGAAGAAGCTTATTGTCCAAAATGTCATCATGAAGTATATTCGGCAATGACATCCGGATTTGTAAAGGCATTTGAGATTTCTGAAGATGAGTTTAATGAATAATCCTAATTGTAATGGCTATGGATAAGTTTGAAACATCTATTATTGAACAGATTTCGAATATATATGAAAAACTCCAGAATCCTGAATGTAAGGGTCGTGAATATACTGAAGATAGTGCTGATGGCAGATCCGAATATGCGAGGGATTATGCAAGAATATTATATTCATCGTCGTTTCGTAGGCTTCAAGGTAAAATGCAGATATTAGGAATTGAAACAACTGCATTTTATAGGAATCGATTGACTCATAGCCTTGAAGTGTCTCAAATTGCACGATCTTTGGCGAAAACATTAGCATTGAAATGCGGAAAAGAAAATGAAATGTATTGTGACGAGGAATTATATCTTTTAGATGCGGCAGCATTGGCACATGATATTGGACATCCTGCATTTGGACACAAAGGTGAACGGGTGTTAGATGAAATCGCAAGGCTCTACGGTCATAGGTTTGAAGGCAATGCTCAAAATTTTAGAGTTTTACGTAAACTGGATAGACATGGGTCATCTCCAAAAGGTCTTAACTTGACTCACAGAACATTACTCGCAATCAATAAATATATCATTGATGAAAATATTGAAAAGAAAGGTAATCCCAAAAAGTTCATGTATCATGAAGATTATTGTTTTATGGATGAATTTCGTCAAAAGAATGATATAAAAGATCGAACTCTTGATGTCCAAATAATAGAAATTGCCGATGATATTGCTTATGCTGTACATGATTTAGAAGACGGTTTGGCTCAAGGATTGTTTACAATTGACGAGATCACACATGAAATCAAGACATTTAAAGACGTAAAGGATAGAATAAAAAAAGAGGATATAGATAGAGCGGCAAATGAGTTTTGGGAGATTGTTAAAGGAATCAAAGAAGGTCTTGATAATGAAGAAAAGTCAACTACAATACAAGAATACTCACACCTGTTCAGAAAACAATTGACATCGAAATTAACTGACGATTTTGTAAGAAGTATTGTATTTGAAAATTACGCAGATATAAATGAGAACGAATTATGCATGGATTCAATGCATAGAGTATTATGCTCCATTTTGTCTAAAATTATATTCAAAGGAGTAACCCGTAACACATCAATTGCTTTGTATGAATTGAAAGGCGAAATAATTATCAAATCTTTGTTCAATATCTTTGTTGATAAGAATATAAATAAGAATTACTTGCTTTTACCACCTGATTACAGACCAAAAGAAAGCGACAGCCAAGAACAGATTGCTAGATGTGTTATTGATTATATTGCTGGTATGATGGATACTTATGCGATTTCAGAATTTGAACGTTTAACAGGGGTGTCTTACGATAGTATTGATGTAGCTAAAATTCCAAATGTTAATAGAAAATCCTCATAACTAAAAAATATGTGTCACAACTGCACGAAAACAAGCCCGTAGAATCCAAAGTCACCGAATGGCTCACCCAAATAATAATTGTACATTGTAAATTGTTAATTGTCAATTGAAATGAAAACTTCCATCCGCTTTTATAACGATCGCGAGGTGCGGGCTGTGTGGGACGAGAGCCAGAACAAATGGTGGTTCTCGGCTGTTGACATTGTTGCCGCCATCACCGAAAGCCCCAATCCGAGAAAATATTGGAGCGTGCTCAAAACCCGACTGAGAAAAGCCGGAAACGAGTTGACTACAAAATGTAGCCAACTCAAAATGACCGCTGCAGATGGTAAAAAATACGCTACCGATTGCTTTTCTCAAGACGATATAACTGAATTGGTGAAACTTATCCCCAGCAAAAAGACTGCCGATTTCCTCGACTGGTTTACCTACAGCGACAACACCATCGACGGGCAGAGCCGCAAAAAAGCATACGAACTGTGGGAAAGCCATCTAGTGGAGGATAGCGACGTGGGCTCCACCAAAGGCCTGCAACAAATCCATGCCTACCTGTTTGGCGGTTTGTACGATTTTGCGGGTCAAATCCGCACCAAGACCATTTCAAAAGGCGGATTCACATTCTGTGTGGCCCAATACCTGCCCCAAGCCCTGCAAACCATTGACAAAATGCCCGAAACCACCTTTGAAGAAATCGTGGACAAATACGTGGAAATGAACGTGGCGCACCCCTTTATGGAAGGCAACGGTCGCTCAACGCGCATCTGGCTCGACATGATCCTGAAAAAACGGCTGAAAAGTTGCATTGATTGGAGCAAGATCAACAAGAACGACTATCTCCATGCTATGGAACTAAGCGCCGCCGACACCACTCTCATCCGTCAGTTGTTAACCGGAGCCCTTACCGACAAGATTGACGACCGAGAATTGTTTATGAAAGGGATTGATTATTCATATTATTACGAGGAAACAAATCGAATAGAATGATTATTTTTGCAGAACAAACATAGCCTATGACTATCGAAGATATAAGGAACAAATTTGAAGAACTCCGTTCGACTTCGGAGAATGAAACGGTTGAGTTCAAGGAGGCCAAGGAAAACTTTGATTTCAATACACTTGGCAAGTATTTCTCCGCTTTGAGCAACGAGGCCAATCTGCAAGGTGTGCGTTGCGGTTGGCTTGTGTTCGGGGTTCACGACAAGAAGCGAGGAGTGGTCGGAACCTCCTACAGAAACGACCCAAAGAAACTGCAATCGCTGAAACACGAAATTGCCCAAAAAACAACGGGAAATCTTACGTTTTCAAATGTTTTTGAATTAGAAGTGGAAGGCAAACGTGTTCTTTTGTTTGAGATACCCGCCGCACCGCAAGGCGTTCCGATTGCTTTTGACGGACATTTCTATGGGCGAGATGGAGAGAGTTTGGTTGCCCTCAACCTGCAAGAGATGGAAACCATACGGAACCAGAGATCATTTGACTGGTCGGCTCAAGTTGCAGAAGGTGCTACCATGGATGATTTGGACAGCGAGGCATTGAACAAAGCCCGGTTTGAGTTCAGAAAGAAAAACCCCGACATTGCCGATGAAATCAACCACTGGAGCGATGCAACTTTCTTGAACAAGGCAAGACTGACAGTCAACGGCAAGATTACCAATGCAGCCCTCATCCTTTTAGGGACACCCGAATCGGCAGTCCGTCTTATGCCTGCAATTGCACAAATGACTTGGATTTTGAAAGATGAAGATGGTATAGAAGTGGACTACAAGCACTTTTATCCGCCTTTCCTGATGTCGGTGGACAAGTTGCTCTCCCAAATCAGGAATATCACTTTCCGCTATCTTCCTGACAACACTTTGTTTCCGGACGAAGTGATGAAATACGACAATTATGTCATCCGAGAGGCTTTGCACAATTGCATAGCCCATCAGGATTATTCGCTGAGTGAACGAATCAATGTGGTGGAAACCCCAGATTCATTGTTGTTTTCGAATGGAGGTGCCTTTATTCCACAAACTATTGAAAATGTGATAGAAAAGGATGCTCCGCAAAGGTATTACCGCAACACCTTTCTATGTGTTGCAATGGTCAATTTGAACATGATTGACACCATAGGAAGCGGCATTAAAAGAATGTTTGTCTGTCAAAGGAAACGTCTTTTCCCATTGCCAGATTATACTATAACAGAAAAAGAGGTTTCAGTAACTATCTATGGCAAAGTTATTAACGAAAAGTATGTCAAGCTGTTGAAGGAAGACGAAAATCTTACACTTGCACACATTATTGCTTTGGATAAGGTTCAGAAACAACAGCCGATTGATGCTAAGATGGCAAAACTGTTGAAGTCAAAGACGTTGATTGACGGAAGGAAGGGAAATTACTTTTTGTCGGAAACAGCATCAGCACAAGTGGGAGAAATGGTAGAATATGTTCAGAACAAGGCTTTCAACAAGAAATATTACATTGATTTGTCATACGAACTCATTAAGAAGCAAAATGCAAAAGGAACAACCAGAAAAGAGATAGATTCTCTTATCATTCCAAAATTGTCTAAGATCTTGAATGATGATCAAAAACGAAACTTTGTTAGAAATATGCTTCATCAAATGGTTGTAGAAGAGATGATTGTATCCAAAGAAAGACGGTATTATTTAAAGACATAGCAGACGTTTTCCAGACGTTTTCCAGATGTTTTCCAGATGTTTTCCAGATGTTTTCCTAATGTTTTCCTAATGTTTTCCTAATGTTTTCCAGACGATTTCTAGACGATTTCTAGACGATTTCTAGACGATTTCTAGACGATTTTTAAACGTTTTCTATTGTAATAATTTGATATTCAAAGAAATATAATAATACGTTTTTTTTGATATGGCAAAATTATCCGAATCCAAATCCGTAGAGTCCAAAGTCACCGAATGGCTCACCCAATTGGGTTGGGAGTATCGCTCGGCGGAGGATTTGAAACCCTATAACCGCTTGCAGATGAACGCAGTGGTGGAGCCGATACTGGTGGAGCAGGTGATGGCACTGAACAGCATCAGCCAGCAGGCGGCCAAGATGGCGGTGGAGACTTTGCTCAACAACCTGCGCAATCCCATCCCCATCGAGGGCAACGAGAAGTTCCTCAACCAGCTCTGCGACGGCGTCAATATCACGATTGAACATAAAGACCGCACCATACGCTTCATCAACTTTGAGGATATATGGCAAAACAGCCTTATCGTCACCAACCAATACGCGGTGCAACAGGTTCGTGCGGATATCTGCCTGTTGGTCAATGGCATACCGTTAGTGCCCATCGAGGCTAAGCAGTGCGCACGGCGCGGCACCAATTGGCTTGAAGGTGTGCGTCAGTTCCAGACCTACGACCGCCGCAGCGAGAAACTGTTTATGTGCCATCTCTTTGGCGTTGCTTGCAACGGAAGGCTGAGCAAATACGGCATTCCGGGCGCGTCGTCGTCCTATTTCAACGAATGGAAGGATTCGGTCATCGCCGACAAATACGACAATCCGTTGTTGCACCCCGAAAACGAGTTGTGCCGTGTCTATAAGGACGAAAACGATGGCCTGATGCACTTCGATGTAGAACGGCTGCCCAACGGACAGCTATTGGAGCAGATGAAGTTCGGCATCATCGGTTTGTTGCAACCTGAGCGTGTACTCGACATCCTGCAACATTTCATCGTATTTGAGCGCGACGACAACAAGATCATCAAGAAAGTGGCCCGTTACCAGCAACAGCGTGCCGCCAACAAGAATGTGGATAGGGGAGTGCAGTCCGACAAGGCGCAAGGCGTGGTTTGGCACACCCAAGGTTCGG
>JAEEKL010000256.1 GCA_016282395.1 Bacteroidales bacterium | reverse complement strand
GCCCTCTGTGGAGGAAGTCTTCCCCGTCGCGCCCACCGAGGTCTATGACTTCGGCACCGTGGCCAACGTGATGGAAGGCGCCGCCCGCCCGGGACATTTCAACGGTGTGGGTGTCATCGTGCGCCGCCTGCTCGAATGGGTACGCCCGCACAAGGCCTACTTCGGGGAGAAAGACTACCAGCAGATTGCTGTCATCCGGGAGATGTGCGCCCAGTGCCGCATCCTTGCCGAAATCGTCCCCTGCCCTATCGTGCGCGAGCCCAACGGTCTGGCCATGAGTTCCCGCAACCGCCGTCTCTCGGCCCACGAATTCGAGACCGCAGCCAACATCCACCGCATCCTCGAAGCATCCAAGCAGTGCAAGAGCGTGCCGGAAATCCAACAGTTCGTGGAATCGGAAATCGCCAAAATCCCCGAATTCCAGCTCGACTACTTCGAAATCGCCGATGCAAAAACGCTACTCACCGCCGACACTCTCGACAACCCTAACGGCGTGATGGGATTCATCACGGTGTATGTAGGGCCGGTGCGACTCATCGACAACGTGAAGTATTAGCTATAGCCTATTATTTGTCCTGTAGAGACGTTTCAGGAAACGTCTCTAAACTTGCAAACCGATAATCTCTAATCTTTAAGCTATTACCCCCTAACCTTATATCATTAGCTTCAATAACCAATAACCTATAACCCATAACCATTATAAAATGAACATAGAAGTCCTGAAATCGAAAATACACAAGGCCACCGTCACGGAGGCGAATCTGAACTACGTGGGCAGCATCACCATCGACGAAACGTTGATGGAAGCCGCCAACATGATCGAGAACGAGAAAGTGCAGGTGCTGAACGTCAACAACGGCGAACGGCTGGAAACCTACGTCATCAAGGGGGCGAAAGATTCCGGTGTGATCTGTCTGAACGGTCCCGCCGCCCGCAAAGCCGCCGTCGGCGATGTCGTGGTCATCATCTCCTACGCCTCCATGGACTTCGAAGAGGCCAAGCGTTTCAAACCGACAATCGTCTTCCCGAATAGGGAAAACAAACTGTAGGACGATGCCGGACGATGAAGAAAGATGAAAAGTCAATTCACTAACCACAAGCTTCAATAACCCATAACCCATAACCAATAACCATTATAAAAGAATGTACAAACTCATATTGATAAGACACGGACAAAGCGAATGGAATCTGTCGAACCAGTTCACGGGCTGGACGGATGTGGATCTCACGCCGCAGGGCATCGAGGAGGCGAAGCAGGCGGGCCGCATCCTGCGCGACGAACCGGGGCTGGACATCCGCTACACCTACACCTCGTTCCTGAAACGCGCCATCAAAACGCTGAACTATGTGCAGGAGGAGATGGACCGGATGTGGCTGCCTGTATATAAGACCTGGCGGCTGAACGAGAAGCACTACGGTGCGTTGCAGGGACAGAACAAGAAGGAGGCCGTGTCCGTTTACGGAGAAGAGCAAGTCAACAAGTGGCGCCGCAGTTATGACGTGGAGCCCGAACCGCTGGCCGACGACGACCCGCGCCACCCGAAATTTGACATCCGCTACCAAGACATCAAATTCAAAGCCGCCCGCCCCGCCACCGAATCGCTGATGGACGCCACCAAGCGCATCATCCCGTTGTGGAACGTCAACATCGTGGAATCATTGCGCCAGTACAAACAAGTGCTGGTCGTGGCGCACGGCAACAGTATCCGCGGTATCATCAAGTTCATGAAAAACATGTCAAACGAGGATATTGTGAAACTCAACATCCCCACTGGCGTGCCCTATCTGCTGGAACTCGACAACGAGATGCAGGTGGTCAGCGACCGTTACCTCGGTCTCTCTGATGAAGAACTGAAAGCCAAGCAGGACGGTGTCGCGAACCAGACGAAAGCGTGAGGTTGGCTGGAGGCTACTGGCAAATCATTGACTATTAAATGTTTGCCTCTTTTTTGAAAAAAGCATACTTTAGACACCTCAAAACAAAGTTTATGACCAAAAAGATTCTTTATATCCACGGTTTCAACTCCGCAGGCGGCGGACACAAGTCGATGGAAATCAAGAAGATGTTTCCCGAATGCGAGGTTTTGTCGCCCACGTTCGACTACAAAAATCCCGCCGATGTGCAGAAGAAACTCGACTCGATGGTGCGCGTCCAGCGCGTGAACTTGGTGATGGGAACGTCATTAGGCGGCTTCTTCGCCATCTACTGTGCCATGAAGCACAAGCTGCCAGCGGTCATCATCAACCCCACCATCCGTCCGTCGGAGACATTGGCGAAGCACCTTGGCAAGCAGAAAAACTATGTCACGAAAGAGGAGTACCAGTTCACCGCCGCCGATCTGGCCAAATTCGCCGACTTCGAGCGGAAAGTCTTCGACAAGCTCAAATGTGACGGCACGTTGCTGCATTTCGCCCTCTCCACCGACGACGAGTTGCTCGGCGACCACCACCATCTTGAGCAACGTTTCCCCGACTGTCAGGACTTCAACTACTTCGACCAGCAGGGCCATCGCTTCGCCGGCGTGAAAATTCTGAAGCCAATCATCGAGCGGGCTTTCTAATTCATAATTCATGAAACGGAATCGGCTATATTTTGTCCGTCTTTTCAGCCTTGGGGTGGTGTTGCTACTTACTGTGGCCTGCAACCGATCGAATGTGGAGCCTTGCGACGACTACCGGCAGGCGATGCGCGATTTTGTGATCCGTATCAGCGAAACGGCGAGAACGCAGGATGCTGACTTTGTGGTCATTCCGCAGAACGGCATCGAATTAGTGGCGATGGGTGACGATGCCCATTCGGAACTGGCCGAAACCTATTTAGCTGCCATCGACGGGCATGGGCAGGAAGATCTTTTCTACGGCTATTCACGCGACGACAAACCCACTCCGTCGGACGAAACCGACTATCTGCTCTCTTACCTCCGTCGCTCGCAGCAGACGGGAAACCGCATCTTAGTGACCGATTACTGTTCCCGTCCCGATCACGTGGCCGATGCCCGAAGTCGCTGCGATGCAGAGTGTTTTGTCTCATTCGCCGCGCCCAGTCGAGAGTTGGATGTCATCCCCGCAGGTGCGCCCACTCACGAAAACGCACAGGACATCATCAAACTAAGCGAGACACAGAACTTTCTGTATCTACTGAACGCCGAACAATTCAGTAGCAAGAATCAGTTTATAGAGTCGGTGGAAGCCACCAACTATGACATGGTTATCATGGATCTTTTTTTCGATGACGGGACGGCCTTCACCGCTGCGGAAGTGGAACGTCTGAAGCACAAGGCCAACGGTGGCAAACGGCTGGTAATCTGCTACATGTCCATCGGGGAGGCGGAAGATTACCGTTATTATTGGCAGTCGTCGTGGAAACGACACAAACCGGCATGGCTGGCTCGCGAGAACCCATCGTGGCCGGGCAATTACAAGGTCCGTTACTGGTGTTCCGAGTGGCAGGACATCATCTGCGGCGCCGGCGACAGTTACCTGAACCGCATCTTGAGTGCCGGCTTCGACGGGGTCTATTTGGACATCGTGGATGCGTTCGAGTATTTTGAGGGGTGAAAGCTTGAGCACTATTCCTTCTCTTTCGCCCGCTTCGCAAACTCGAACAACTCCAACGGCAGATGGCAGTAACCGTCGGGGTGTTTGTCAAGGTTGTCCTGATGGTATTCGTCGGCGAGGAAGAAGTTGCGCAACGGCGCAATCTCCGTCACAATCGGCTGTTCGTACAGTTTCTGTTTCTCATCGAAAATGCGTTTGATAACGGCCAGTTCCTCCTCGTCCGTGTAATACACACCCGTACGATAGCGCGTGCCCACATCGTGCCCCTGACGGTTCAACAATGTCGGGTCGATGGCGTGGAAAAACATGTCAAGCAAAAAGGTAGCCCTACCCTACTCACGTCATAAACCACTTTTACCGTTTCAGCGTAGCCGGTGGAATCAGCATATACCTCCTCGTAAGTCGGATTTTCGGTGTTGCCATTGGCGAAACCCGTCTCTGTTTCCTACACTCCGTCAATCTGTTTGAAATAGTGTTCGGTGCCCCAAAAGCAGCCGTCAGCCAGGTAAATCTCTTTCATGGTGGCCGTTATCTTCTTCCTCGGGCATTCATGGCACGCATCATCCCTCTTGTTTTGCCGGAACCGTTGTTCACAGCCTTCATCACCTTGCGAATGTCATCGAACTGCTTGATGAGACGGTTAACGTCTTGAATATCACGACCGGAACCGCGTGCGATACGCTTTCGGCGCGACCCGTTGATGATGTCGGGGTTGGCGCGTTCCTCGGGGGTCATCGACTGGATCATCACTTCCACACTCTTGAATACATTATCATCTATATCCATGTTGCGGATGATCTTGCCCATGCCGGGAATCATGCCCATGAGATCCTTCACGTTGCCCATCTTCTTGATTTGCTGAATCTGTTGGTTGAAATCGTTGAAGTCGAACTGGTTCTTGGCCAATTTCTTGGAAAGTTTGGCAGCCTCCTCGTCGTCGAACTGCTCCTGAGCACGTTCCACGAAAGAACGGATATCGCCCATACCGAGGATGCGCTCAGCCATACGTTCCGGATGGAACACGTCAAGAGCCTCCATCTTCTCGCCCATACCGACAAATTTGATGGGCTTTTCAGTGACCTTGCGGATGGTGAGCGCGGCACCGCCACGGGTGTCGCCGTCAAGCTTGGTGAGGATGACACCGTCGAAGTTGAGGCGGTCGTTGAAAGCTTTGGCCGTGTTCACCGCATCCTGACCGGTCATGGCATCCACCACGAAGAGAATTTCCTGCGGGTTGACGGCCTCCTTGATGTTGGAAATCTCGTTCATCATCTCTTCGTCAACGGCAAGACGGCCGGCGGTATCGATGATGACCACATCGTAACCGTAGTCTTTGGCGCGTTTCACCGCGTTCTTTGCGATTTCCACGGGTTTCTTGTTGTCGAGTTCGGCATAGACCTCCACGCCGATTTGCTGCCCTAACACCTGCAGCTGATCTATAGCGGCAGGACGATAAACGTCGCAGGCGGCCAACAAGGGCTTCTTGCCACGCTTGGTTTTGAGAAGATTGGCAAGTTTCGCACTGTGGGTAGTCTTACCAGAACCTTGCAGACCGGCCATCAGGATAATGGCGGGCGAACCCTTGAGGTTGATATCGACTGCCTGATTGCCCATGAGCGCGATCAGTTCGTCGTAGGTGATTTTCACCATCAACTGGTTGGGCGACACGGCATTGATGACATTCATGCCGATAGCCTTCTCCTTTACGCTGTTGGTAAACTCCTTGGCGATGGCGTAACTCACATCGGCGTCAATAAGCGCCTTGCGAATCTCCTTGGTGGTTTCGGCCACGTTAATTTCGGTAATCTTGCCCTGGCCTTTCAGTATTTTAAATGACCGTTCTAATCTGTCGGATAAACTTTCAAACATTGCAATAACAAGTTTAGTTCTAAATCGTTTGAGGCTTCTTTAATCAACCATTCCTGATTCTTGATTCATAATTAAAAAAGCGGCGGCAAAGATACGCATTTCTCGGACACGGCGGTACATTGAAAAGAAAATCGTTGGAGACTGACGAAAAAAGTGTACCTTTGCCCCCGCAAATTTGAAGTATCAACTTAAAACACAAAGAATATGAACGAAGAAATGTTGAACCTGAAACCCTCAAAGGTTTTCTATTATTTCAATGAGATTACAAAGATTCCGCGTCCGTCGAAACGCGAGGAAAAGATGTCTCTCTGGCTGGAGGAGACCGGCAAGAAGTTAGGATTGCCCACCAAACGCGACAAGGTCGGCAACGTGCTGATTTCCAAACCTGCGACTCCCGGCAAGGAAAACGTCACACCAGTAGTTCTGCAGGCACACATGGATATGGTGTGCGAAAAGAACAATGACAAGGTGTTCGACTTTGACAAGGATGCCATCGAGACTTATATCGATGGCGAGTGGCTGAAGGCGAAAGGTACGACCCTCGGTGCCGACGACGGCATCGGCGTGGCCCTCGCGTTAGCCGTCCTTGACGACAACGAACTGGAACACGGTCCCATCGAGTGTCTCTTCACCATTGACGAGGAAACGGGTCTCACCGGTGCTGCTGCCGTGGAAGCCGGATTCATGCAGGGCAAGATGCTTCTCAACCTCGATTCTGAGGACGAAGGCCAGTTCTTTATCGGTTGCGCCGGCGGTCAGGACACTGTGGCCAAAGTTCCCGTTGATTACGAACCCGTTGAAGGCGACTGCGAATTTTTCAAGGTCGAGGTTAAAGGCTTGCAGGGCGGTCATAGCGGTGACGACATCAACAAGGGTCGCGGCAATGCTGTGAAACTCCTTGCCCGCATTCTTTGGAACTCTTACAGCGACTACAACTTGCGGGTGGCGGACATCAATGCCGGCAACCTGCGCAACGCTATTGCCCGCGAAGGATATGCCATCGTGGCTTTGCCGAAAGAGGAAGTCGAGGGTTGGAAAGCTTATCTTGCCGAGATGGACAAGACATACAAGGCCGAGTTCCACACTACCGACCCCGGCGTGACGGTTGCTGTGGAGCCTGCCGCTGCCGTGAAAGAAGTTTTGGAAGAAACCCTTCAGATTGACGTGCTGAACGCACTTGTGGTATGCCCGCACGGAGTGGCCGCCATGTCGCAGGACATTCCGGGCTTCGTGGAGACTTCCACCAACCTGGCTTCGGTGAAGATCGTGGATGGCGAGGTTGTGTTCACCACCAGCCAGCGCAGCTCTGTGGAGTCAAAGAAACGCACTATTGTCGATAAGGTTTCCACCACCTTCTGGATGATCGGTGCCGACGTGGTGAACTCGGACGGCTACCCCGGCTGGAACCCGAATCCGAACTCGGAAGCTGTGCGCGTGTTGACAGAAGCTTACCGCAACGTCTTTCACAAAGATCCGCAGGTGCTGGCCATCCACGCTGGTCTCGAATGTGGACTGTTCTCCGAGAAATATCCCGACATGGACATGGTCTCTTTCGGCCCGACATTGCGTGGCGTTCACTCTCCTGACGAGAAGCTCGAAATCGCGACCGTGCAGATGTGCTGGGACTTGATGGTCGAGTTCTTCAAGTTGCTGAAATAGTAACATGTACATAAATTGCCATGAATTATCCATGAATTTTGCATAAATTTAATTCTTGGGTAATTCATGGTTCTTTTATCGTAATTCTTGTTCTTTGCTAAACACGAATTGTCATGAATTATCCATGAATTTCGCATAATTTTATTCTTGGATAATTCATGGTTCATTCATGGTAATTCACGTTTAATAGCTACTACCGAATCACCATTCATCAGAGTCATCGTCCGTATCTTGTACAAGTATATTCATGTCTTTGTCTAACAGAACACACTCGTTTTCGTTCTCAATGAAAGCATAACGCTCCCCTTCCAAACTCGTGGCTCCAAAATTAATCAGAATTCCTATCGGCTTTTTGGTCAACCTAAGATAATTGAACAGCTGCGCACGATGGACAGGCAGCAACTCTTTGACAGACTTCAACTCCAACACAATATCTCCCACTACAATATCCATACGATACTGTTTATCCATCAATCGGTTTTTGTAATAACAATTAATCTGCTTCTCCATTTCATTTTCAATGCCGCAATCAAGCAGTTCCAGATGCAAAGCTTCTTGATAAACGCCCTCCATCAGACCCCAGCTTAACTCACGATGTACCGTCATTGCTGCACCAATTATTTTGTAAACCGTATTCTTGTAATCTTTTAAGTTCTTCATTTTCTTTATTTTAAAGTTATCATTGTTAGTATTACAATTGGCGCAAAGATAAAATTGTTTTCAACACGGGACACCGATTATAAAACCATAAATCAATTAAAATTTAAAATATAAACAAAACATGCGATTATCGATTCGTTTACCGCTCAAAACAATATTTTTTTGACAAATTCACAGAAAACAACAAAAAAGACACACCAATACAATTTTTTTGATTTGCACACGACATTTTTGTGGTATTTCTTGTTTTTTTTTACGCATAAATTCGCACAAAACATCCATGATTTTTTCACAAACAAATATTTTTGGCCAGTTCATGGTTAATTGTTGGAAATTTTTGTTTCTCTCAAATAGAACATTTTAGTATTTTTGCCGCTGGAATTCCAATAATAAAAAATATGTCTAACATTAAAACAAAGATACTTATTGCTGCTATAACTGCACTTTTCACTATCAGCATCAGTGGTGTTCTTGCCCAGAACAACACTATATTATTGAACAACCTTACCGTAGAGCACCAGGACGGTTCGCAGCCATTAGCCACTGCACAACCTCGTTTCAGCTGGAATTACGAGACCGATGCCGAGAATGTAAAGCAGATTTCCTATCGCATTATTGTTTCCTCCTCGGAAGAGCTGGCATGGCACGGCTACGGCGACCTATGGGATTCCAAAGTCGTGAATTCAAGCCAAATGCTGTTCATCCCCTACGAGGGCACACCACTGCACAGCCGCGACAAGGCTTACTGGCGAGTTTACGCTACCCTTACCTGCGGAGAAGACAACCATCAAGTTACTGCACAAAGCAGTGTGAACAAATTCGAAATCAGCCTGTTAAATCAAGATGACTGGACTGCCCAATGGATTGGCGGAGACTTCTACAACGATGACATCCACGGGAACACGTGCGTCGCAGCACGCTACTTGCGCAAAGAGTTTTCCCTGCACAGCGACATTCGCGAAGCGCATCTATACATCAGCGGATTAGGGCTATACAGCGCCTTCCTTAATGGTCAGGAGGTCGCGCCCGAAGAAATTCTCAAGCCCGCCCTTTCCCATTACACCAAACGGGTCTATTTCAACACCTACGATGTCACCGACATGCTCAAGAAAGGCAACAATGCTGTCGGGGTAACCCTTGCGGGCGGACGCTACACCACCGTCCGCTACAACGAAAAAGAGATGGAATGGGGCGGCCTGACACATGCCATGCACTACGGCACCCCACGTCTGCTACTTCAACTGGAAGTAACCTACATGGACGGATCCAAAGAACGGATTGTCAGCGACAAGAGCTGGAAAATCACTGACCAAGGCCCTATCCGGAAGTCTAACGAGTTCGACGGTGAAACGAACGACGAACGGTTTAGTCTCGGGGCTTGGACTTCCTCTGGCTATAATGACAAATCCTGGTATCCCGCGAAAGAGGTGGAGGCTCCGGGAGGAAAGATCATTCCGCAACCCAATCCCAACATCAAGGTACAGGACACGCTGCGCCCCGTCGCCATGTTCCAGAAAAACGGAAAATGGTATCTCGACCTGGGACAAAACATGGTAGGCTATCTCAATATGGAGATGAACATATCACGCTTTCAGGATGGCGACACAATAACATTGCGTTTCGCCGAGCTCCTCAAACCCGACAGTTCCCTCTATGTGGACAACTTGCGCAGTGCGGAGGCGACGGATCGATATATTGTATCGTCTGTAGAGACGCGCCATGGCACGTCTCTGCAATGGCACCCTATGTTCACCTACCACGGTTTTCGGTACGTAGAGATCACCGGTCTGCGCGAAGAGCCGAAACCCGAAGATTTCCAAGGACTTGTGTTCTACGACGAAATGTCCACCACGGGCACTTTCGAGTGTTCCAACGAGATCATGAACGCCGTGTATCGCAACGCCTACTGGGGCATCCGGAGCAACTACCGGTCGATGCCCACCGACTGTCCGCAGCGCGACGAGCGGATGGGCTGGACCGGCGACCGCACCACCGGCAACTACGGCGAATCGTACATCTTCAACAACTACCGGCTCTACTCCAAATGGCTAACGGACATTGAGGACAGCCAATGGGAGAACGGAAGCTTGTCGGACGTTTGCCCGGCATACTGGCGCCGCTATACCGACAATATGACCTGGCCGGGGGCGTTCATCACCGTGGCAGACATGCTATACACCCGCTACGGTGATGTCGAAGTTATCCGCAAACACTACCCCGCAATGAAAAGATGGATGGAACACATGCGGATGACCTACGGAAGAGACGGCATCATCAACCGCGACTGTTACGGCGACTGGTGTGTTCCACCGGAGTCTCCTGAACTGATTCGCTCAAACGACCCGTTCCGAAACACTGAAGGCGGGGCCATTTCCACCCCTTTCTACCATTATTTGTGCGACATCATGGAACATTTTGCAGAGATTTTAGGGTTAACTGACGACATAGAACTCTTCCGTTTCGAGAAAAGATTCTTCTACAGTGCATACAACGATATGTTTTTTGATGCCGCGACGGCCAACTACGAAAACGGCACAGTGACCGCCAACATCTTGCCGCTGACTTTCGGCATGGTGCCAGAAGAGTGGGAAGAAAAAGTTTTCGCCAACATTATCAACAAGACGGAAAAAGAGTTCGGCGGACACGTTTCCACAGGTGTGGTGGGGATCCAGCATCTGATGCGTACACTTACGGAACGCGGACGCGGAGACCTGGCACTGAAACTCGCCACCAACGACACCTACCCCAGCTGGGGCTACATGGTACGAAACGGAGCAACCACCATCTGGGAGCTTTGGAACGGTAACACCGCTGACCCATCGATGAACTCCGGCAACCATGTGATGCTTCTCGGCGACCTTATTCTTTGGGACTACGAGTATCTCGGCGGCATCCGCGCCCTGGAGCCAGGTTACAGCAAAATCCAGCTAAAGCCCTATTTCCTCAAGGGACTAAGATTCGTAAATTGTTCCTACGAATCCGCGTCCGGCAACATCATAAGCCAGTGGACACGTCACGGCGACATGCTCGAATGGTACTTCCTCATCCCCGCCAACACCACTGCCGAAGTGTGGCTCCCCACCCCAAAAGGCCACGAAATAAAAACATACGGGAGCGGTTTGCATGTTTTAAGATTAAAAGAATAAAATATCATGGAAAAAGAACGCAGTATCGACAAATTAGCCCGTTATATCATCATTTTGGGCACTTTGGCAATTGCAGCCCTATTATGCTACTTTTTTGGGAGCGTATTGGCTTACATCTTGTTGGCCTTTGTAGTCTCACTAATCGGTCAACCTCTATTGCGGCTGCTCCGAAAAGTCAAAATCAAAGGAAAATCGGCTCCAGACGCACTGCTGGCGGTAATCACCCTCATTATCATCTTCGCGCTGCTGATTCTGATAATCATGCAGGTGATCCCTGTGGTCACAAACATAGTGCGGGAAGCCGCTTTTATGAATGAGCAGGGAAGTATAGACGGCCAAAACATCATTGATCAATTCAACAATTGGATTATCAAGGTAATCCCATGGGTGGGCGAAGATTTCGACGGTGTCCAATTGTTAATCCAAAAAATCTCCGAAGTGATGGATTTGTCGAACATTTCCGGTATCTTAGGTTCCGTTGCTTCTGCTGTTGCCGGACTTGTCGTGGGCCTATTCTCCGTCATATTCATTTCTTTCTTTTTCATCAAAGATGAAACACTTTTCGGACGCATTGTCGGTGCACTTGTTCCTGACACAATTGAAGATAAGATGAAAAAAACAATCCTTGACATTGAGCGACTTCTCTCTCGTTATTTTGTCGGGCTGATTGTCGAAATTCTCGGCGTGGTAATACTGGACTGTCTCGGCCTATGGCTCATTGCCCGTGTTGATCTCAACTACGCCCTTGGCATCGCCTTCATTGCCGGACTGCTGAACATCATCCCGTACGTGGGTCCTCTGATCGGCGAGTTAATCGGAGTCACACTATGCGTTATCCTAAAGTATGGCGCAGGAATCGGGATAGGGGTAAACATCTGGCTATTTGCCGCAATTGTGCTGGGCGTCATGCTGGCCACCCAATTGGTGGACAACTTCATCTACCAACCGCTCATCTATTCCACCAGTATCAAGGCCAGTCCGCTTGAGATTTTCGTAGTACTCTTGATTGCCGGCCACATCGGCGGCGTGGTAGGTATGCTCATCGCTATCCCCACCTACACGGTGGTCCGTGTCATCGCCAGCCGCTTCTTCTACGACTACAAACTGGTCAGACGGCTGATTCCAGACATAGAAAAAGAGGACACCGATATGTTGATTTAAAAAGTGCGGTGCATTTGCGCAAACAAGAACAAAAATCAAAGTGTATTTTCAAGAAAAACCTTCCGCTTCAAAATCAGCAATATTACAACATGGTGATTTACAACCATATAAGAATATTATAAAAATATTCCCGACAAGGTTGCGGATATGAAAAAAAAGTGTATTTTTGCAGCCTCAAATTTAAGGAGAATTTAGAAGAAAAAAGATAGAGCAATGAAAAACGAGTTGATTCAATACGTAGAAGATAATTTTATAACAACCCGCGAGTTCCCGAAATTCAAAGCCGGTGATACCGTGAATGTTTCCTATAGAATCGTAGAAGGTTCCAAAGAGCGTATTCAGAATTTCCAGGGCGTGGTTCTGCAAATCAAAGGCAACAATGTGAACAAGACTTTCACTGTGAGAAAGATTTCTGGCGGTATCGGTGTGGAAAGAGTTTTCCCCTTCACCTCCCCCATGATCGCAGACCTCAAGGTGGTGAAACGTGGTGTCGTTCGTAGAGCAAGAATTTACTATCTCCGTGATTTGACGGGTAAGAAAGCCCGTATTAAAGAGCGCAGAGGGTAATCATAATGTAAAGATTTTAATGGTTAATGAAAAAGGATGGCAATTGTCATCCTTTTTTTATGGTATTCGTATTTTGTGTATATTTGCAGCCTGAAAAATTGCGGCAAAAAATGGCTTTAATTCAATCAATGGAAGCGACCGGCGCGAAGCTCTTCAAGTATCGGGGACAGATTCCGGTGCTTATTTTCGTGCTTGCCCTACCGTTATTATGGCTCACAAACAGCGGCATCTACGTTTGGGACACGTGGGGTTCGCCCCTGATGGTCGTCTGTACCGTCTTCGCCGCCGCGCTCACCTTTGCAGGCCTCGTCCTGCGCGCCTACACCGTCTGCACCACCCCAAAAGGCACCTCCGGCCGCAACACCGCCCGACAGGTCGCCGACCACCTCAACACCAAAGGCATCTACTCCGTGGTGCGCCACCCGCTCTACCTCGCCAACTACCTCATCTGGGCCGGTCTGCTCGTCTTCACGATGAACATCTGCGTATTCCTCGTCGTCTCCCTTGTCTATTGGATCTACTACGAACGCATCATGATGGCCGAAGAAGCGTTCCTGCGCTCCAAATACGGCGACAAATTCGAGGATTGGGCCGCCCGGGTGCCCGCGTTCATCCCGAAATGGTCGCTCCTCGAAGGCGGCATGCTCCAGTTCTCCTGGAAAACCTTCATCCGCCGCGAATACGCCACCATCATGTCCGTACTCGTCTCCTACACCGTCGTGGACTACCTTCTCTTCCACCTGATTTGCGTCCGCAACTGCCCCGACAACGTCTGCCTCGGCTGTAGCCGCCCCATGCTCTGGATCACCCTCGCCTACACCGTCATCGCCCTGCTCATCAAACTCATCAAGCACAAAACCACCTGGCTCGACGCCACCCCCGACCGCGACTGACCCACACACAAGCGAAGCGCAGTGTGGGGCCAACAGCCGAAGGCTAAAAAACACGAAGTAATCAACACGAAGTAACTAACAAATAAAACCAAACAATATGAACATTACCCACATCGAACACCTCGGCATTGCCGTGAAAAGTCTGGAAACAGCCATCCCCTATTACGAGAACATCCTCGGGATGAAATGCTACAACATTGAAGAAGTCGCCGACCAAAAGGTGAAAACCGCCTTCTTCAAGGTTGGACAAACCAAAATCGAGCTTCTGGAACCAACGAGCCCAGAGAGCACCATCGCAAAGTTCATCGAGAACCGCGGAGAGGGCATCCACCACATCGCATTCGCGGTGCCCGACACCAACGAAGCACTTAACGAACTTGCTTCCAAGGAAGTGCGCCTTATCGACAAGTGCGCCCGTCCCGGCGCTGAAGGCCTCATGATCGGCTTCGCCCACCCGAAGTCCACCTGCAGCGTCCTCACCGAGTTCTGCTGCCCGAAATAATATCCAGTCTAGCTATTGGCTTTTGGCTATAGGCTATTTGCCAAGTGCCAAAAGCTGATAGCCAATAGCTAAAGCTAAAGGAATGTTGAAAAACAAATCTTTCTGGAAGATACACCTGAAATGGGGTGTCATTGTGGGCATTATGCTGGCTGGCATTGAGATTCTCAAGATGTTTGCCCGTAAAGTCGATTATCAAATGGCACAGCTGCTTGACCTCGCGATGATTATCGGCTTCATTCTCGTGTTGTATCACGGAGTGAAGGAATTCAAGGAGGTCTATCCTGAACGATTGTCGTTCGCAAAGGCATTCCTGAGCTGCATTGTACTGTCCGTCATCGGCGCAATCGTCCTCTTCGGCTACGACATGCTGCATTATTCCCTCTTCGAAAAGGATGGATTACAGCAGAAATATACCGTCGCTCTGGAAAAATACAAGCAGAATCTCGCAAAAGACACGCTGACGGCTGACGAACTGACCGCATTCTGCGATGCAGCTTCCGTAATAATGAACGATAAAAAGGACAACCTCTGCAACGACACCGTTGCCCTCAATGTGGAGCATTGTCTGACAAACGAGGCAGAACAGAGTCAGATCCGCGACGAAATCAACAATGGCGTCCTGCTCTTCCAAAAGTTTTACACCGACAAACTGTGTTCCAAACCCGAAACGGACAAAGAGCAGTACCAGCTCGGCAAATTCACTCCATACGCCAAACGTGTAATGATGGAGACACTGGTCAGCTACATAGAACAAAACGACGGGAAAGCTTCCACACCGTTTGTGCAAAGCATCGTCCAAAAGACCAACGACACGCTTGCAAGCATCGACCCTTTGGAGAAGCGCTTCGAGGCCACGAAATCCCGTGTGCCCCGCTACGACCGCAACGGACAGTATGCTACTGTCAGTGCCTTGATGTATCTACTCTACGGCATGTTCTTCGGCCTCTTCATTGCCATGTTCCACTACACCTCGAAGAAACCGATTGAAGAGTTCGTCCCATCTGAGAACGAAGAAACTGAATAACATAGACTTAAACCTTGAGCCTTAAACTTTGAACTTTGAACTTTGAACTTTGAACTTCAATAACCAATAACCAATAACCAATAACCATTAAAAATGGACATATCCGTAATAGTACCCCTGCTGAACGAGGCAGAATCGCTGCCGGAGCTGGCCGCGTGGATTGAGCGCGTGATGGATGAGAACCAGTTCACATACGAAGTCATAATGGTGGATGACGGCTCCACCGACGAATCCTGGTCGGTGATTCAGGAGCTGCATGTCAAAAACAGCGCCATCAAAGGCATCCGTTTCCGCCGAAACTACGGCAAATCCGCCGCACTAAACACCGCTTTCGAAGCGTGTGAGGGAAATGTGGTCATCACTATGGATGCCGACCTGCAGGACAGTCCCGACGAAATTCCTGAACTCTACCGCATGATCAAGGAGGACGGATTCGACTTGGTTTCCGGCTGGAAGAAAGTGCGTTACGATTCCAAATTGGCCAAAAACATACCATCGAAGTTCTTCAATTGGACTACCCGTCGGATGTCAGGCATCATGCTCCATGACTTTAACTGTGGTCTTAAAGCCTATAAGAAAGACGTGGTGAAATCCATCGAAGTCTATAGCGAGATGCACCGTTACATCCCTGTCATCGCCAAGTGGGCGGGATTCAGCAATATTGGCGAAAAGGTGGTCATCCACCAGAAACGCAAGCACGGTGTGTCCAAATTCGGCTGGAACCGATTCATCAACGGTTACTTGGATCTGCTCACCGTCAATTTCATGTCAAAATTCGGCAAAAAGCCGATGCACCTCTTCGGAAGTTTGGGAACTTTGTCGTTCCTCATCGGCATCATCATCACCATCATTCTGATTGCGCAGAAACTCTACCGGATGTCGCATCATGTGGCCGGTTTCCGCCAAGTCACTGACCAGCCGCTGTTCTACCTCGCGCTTCTTGCCATGGTGTTCGGTCTGATGCTGTTTCTCGCAGGGTTCCTCGCTGAACTTATCGCCCGCAACGGCTCTGACAGAAACAAATACCTGATTTCGGACAGAATCGTATAAAACACGTTGTGATAATAAAAAATTTCTGACGCGATAAATCGCGTCCGTACAGAGAATCAATACCCAACATGAAAATCACGAGATATACGGCATTGATAGTTGCTACGTTGCTGGCGATGATTTCATCACACGCGCAAAACATTCACGACTGCGGCACTGTGACCGACATCGACGGTAATGTGTATCAGACCGTTGTGATGGGCGATGATTGTTGGATGCGCGAAAATCTCCGCACTTTAAGATATGCCGATGGCAGCCCCATCACCCCTGTTCCCGAAATACCGAACAACGACCCGCAGAACGTCACCCGCTATGGCAGGCTATACACCTGGTTTTCTACACTTAACGGAGCCAAGCCAACGGAAGAGACAGACGGTCGCGTGCAGGGTGCCTGTCCCAATGGTTGGCACGTGCCCTCCAACTTCGAATGGATGGGGGTTGAAGATTTTGTGGGCTACAAGGATTATTTCCGATGCGGCACTGATGTCAACAACGTGGCCAAACCTATGGCTTCCACCGAAGGCTGGCAGTTCGACTTCCTGACGAAAGGTGCGGACTGCTGCATCATTGAAAACGTTTCAACGAACAACAGTACAGGATTTTCCGTGTTACCGGCAGGCAGTGTATGGAACGGTCAAACAGAAGGCTTCGGAACGAATGCCGGTTTCTGGACCTGCTCCGACGGGAGCCCCGACACTTCACCCATTCACCGTTTCTACTACACAAACGCGACCGTGGAAATCAACTGTACCCCAAAAGAGGCATTCTATTCGGTAAGGTGCATCAAAAACAAATAAAATTAGTGTTTGTCCGAAATCGAGCAAGACTGAAAACCGATGAGGCGGTCATAAAATGTTCCTTCTTCCTGGAAATAAATGTAAATATAGTATATATTATTAGTTTGGTAATGTGAGCCCTCAATATAGGTGGCGTCAATGATGTCGCTACCATGTGGAACATATACATACTGATAGTTGTATGCGCCCTGTTTCAGGAAAAGATCAGTCTCCCAAAAATCGAACTCTTTGTTATAGTGCAGTTTGGCATCATCCTGAAGCTGCCAGTCCGTCAGTTCCCCAAACACATAAACATCGCCATCCGTAAACGGGAAGCTGCTTTTGAGGGTGAAATGCGTGAACACATAGTCCTCCGAATAGTCATTCTTCAAGTCCCGGTTGTAATAATAGCAACGCCCATTCATGTTACCCCGGCTTTCGTAAGCGGCATAAGGACGAGCTTCATCTTGCAAAACGTATGCGTGCGTATGGCGGTTCTCAAATGAAATGCCAACAATATGATCGGCATTTGAGCGTAAAGTTGTAATATCAAAGGTGTGGAATTCAGCACCACCGGGAAAAGTGTTCCTGCCATCCGTAAAATCGAAACGCAGTTCGTCTGCGTCACCAGAATTGTACGTGAGTCCAATTTTGGCATTATCCCATCTGTCGTTCTGCTGAATAGTGGCATGTATCGAACGCTGGGGATTCCTGACCCGATAAGCACCCGGATAAACAAAAAAGTCAACATCTTGATGGGTGTACATCATATTGACGTCTATAGCGTAATGCACATCACAGGTTATTTTGGCCGGAGTGGGTTCCAGCACCATGAACCGTTGGGTCAGAATAGGATTATCCGGTGTGTCGTCATACACATAAAGGATATAATTTCCTGATTTATTAAAAGATATATTTTCATTCGGAAAAGAAGCTTGGTAATGGATGTACGGCTCGATGGTGTTAAAAGAATGGTCGTACGTTGTGATGTCCTCCTCCATAAACCCTTCAATATACTCAATAGGATTCATCTGCGACCATTTCCAATCGTGCGTGCAATGGATGAACGTGTATTTCAGATGGCGGGTCTCCAGCTCCAGATCATCGAAAGAAATATGGAACTCATCAACTCCCAATGTACCGACCGGCTTGGAAAGTTGGTCGGGTCCCACTGCAAGCTGAACACTACTGATCCCGTCCACATAAACCTTGTTATCCAACTGAATATCAAATTGTTCCACCTGACCAAATGCCATACAAGAACAAAACAGTAACAGAAAAACCAAGCCTTTTTTTCTCATAATGAAATGCTTATTTGATTAAAATGCAAAGATAATCTTTTTCTACATTCTGTTTGTTTAAAAAAAAAATCCCGAAAGCATGTCGTATTAAAAAAAAATGTATTTTTGCCGTTCAATTATAAACAAAAGGCATTATCAATTTTAAACATTAAAAGAACGCGCTATCGAAGAAACATCTACTTTCTGTTTTTATTAACCCATAAAAGAAAGGAGCATAT
Organism: Bacteroidales bacterium; assembly: GCA_016282395.1. Taxonomy (GTDB): domain Bacteria; phylum Bacteroidota; class Bacteroidia; order Bacteroidales; family WCHB1-69; genus F23-D06. The sequence continues at coordinate 26,256 of JAEEKL010000256.1, read as the reverse complement.
CATGAATTGGAATGCCTTGTCCGATAACGAACTGATAGCACGTTATCAATCAGGTGATGAAATTGCACTGAAGACCATCGTACTCCGTTATGAACGGCGGTTGTTCTCTTACATTATGGTTTCCGTCAAGAACAAAGAGTTGGCGGAAGACATCTTCCAAGACACCTTCATCAAGGTCATAAACACCATCCGATCGGGCAACTATCAGGAAGAGGGAAAGTTTTTCCAGTGGATTATGCGGATTGCGAACAACCTGAAAATCGACTATTACCGGAAAATGCAACGCATGCCCGTTGTTGACGGCGGTGAAGAGTTTGACATTTTCACGATTATCGGTTCAAAGGATGAATCTGTCGAGGAGAAATTGATCCGCCAACAGACATACGAGGACATCAACCACTATGTCGAATACCTTCCTGAAGAACAAAAGGAGGTACTAAAAATGAGGATTTACATGGACTACAGCTTCAAAGAGATTGCGGAACTGACCAAAGTCAGCATCAACACCGCATTGGGCCGTATGCGATATGCCCTCATCAACCTCAGAAAAATCATGGCGAAAAATCATGTGGTTTTAGAGTAGCCCTGATTCGATTTTTGCAGCAATTCGCCAAAATCCTGCGAAATTTCATTCCGAAAATTTACTATTCATCCTTGAATAGTAAACGCCTTTTCCACAACCCCCTGACACTCAAAGAGAAAAAAATTTTTAAAAATACTTGACAAACGCTTGTCTATGTATTATCTTTGTACTGTTCAAAAAGGGTTGGCACCCCCGACTGAATTTGACCGTGAAAACATTCACCTCAATCACCAAAAACAAGAGACCGCCGCAAAAGAAACAAAACCATTAATCAACCGACAAGGGAGATTAACGAAGATAGGAAACTATCGTCTCCGCGAAAGGGAGGCAACCAACAAACAAACAAAACAAACAAAACAAACAAAACAAACAAAACAAAAAACAAAAAACAAAACAAAAAGACTATGAAAAAGATTTTATTTTTAATCGGATTGAGTATTTTAACTTTTGGCGCTTTCGCCGAAAAAGTCCCGTCTGTGATCGTCAACAAATCACAAGGCGGTGTCACCGCAATTTTTAACCTTTACAACTATGTGAGCTACTCACCAGGCGAGGTCAATTCGGACGGCGTAGGTCATTTGGATTGCTCAGGTAGCGGATTTTCCGCATGCAGAGTGCCTAACTGTAACGCGCTGAACATCAACAACGGCATGACCGTTTCTGTTGAAACAGAATCAGGCAAATTGAATTCCTTCAGACAGGCCATCAACGATGTCATCCAGCAATACGAGACTGCGATTGCAAACAACGCAACAGCCGTTGCATCAGGATCTCCTGAGAAAGCCGTCCCGTCAACCTACACCAAGAAACTTGCATTTGCATCAAAAGGAAGTAGCAAATCCTCAAAAAAGAAAACGGAGGCATACGTTGTCAGAGGTGTTGTGACAGCGAGCACGGCCAACACGTCCACGATGAAGATTTACATCGAGAAGACAAATCTTCTTAACGTAGGCAGCAACTAATACTCACTCCTAAAACAGAAGATTCTATGAAAACACGGATATTTGTCATCGTCAGCTTGATTTTGGCATCGCTGGGTGCGACAGGACAAGAATGGATTGGTGAACAGTTCACATTGGACTCTATAGTCGATATGCAATGTACACACCAACCCAAGAACCTCAACCTGCTTAAAAGCAGGATACAGAATAACGCATTCTTTTTTGTCGAACAACAGGGCTACCAATACAAGGAGAATGGCTATCAAGCGGTTATCCACAAGCTGTCTTTGGACAATTATGAACAAACCGAAATCATGCTTCCACTTCCGGAAAGCCTGAAGAAACCGGAACACAATATCCGCAATCTTTGGATTTATGATTTCTGTTTTGACGGAGATTATCTGCTGGTCACCACACAGGAAGCACTAATTCTTTATAAACAAATCAATAATCAAAACTACCAGGTGGTTGCCACATACCGTCATCACAACTTGTTCGTGGGATACATTCATCAAGGGAAGCTTAATTTCTTTGAGGAAGACCATGACAAGGGGTTCAAGTGGTTTCAACAGAATCTTGACAGCGACAGGGAGACTCTGGTCCGTGAGCTGCCTTACGAAGCACCTCACATTGTCCAAATTCAGCCCAATCGCTACATTTCCCACAACCAACAATCTGTATTCTTCCTAAGCACGAGATTCCCCCGTTTGGAGGTGTATTCACTAGACGGGCAACTTCAGGACACGATTATCTTTGACATTCCTTCCTGGAAAGCCTTTGAAGAGGAATATATCCGAAAAACATTATCGGTACCATACGGGATAGAACGTATTTTCGCGACCAAGGATGACCTGTTCAAATACTCCTATCCAAAAGTGGTCATGCCGTTAAAAGGGGATCTCCTGCTATTCTTCACCTATTACGATACCATAGCCGGGAACGCTGTGCTGCAATATGCCATACGCAAAAAAGACGGAAACACAGTCCGTTATTCAGCATCCAACCATGAAGACAGCATCTATGTTGCGGCACAGTTCCCATTTACACTGTTCAAAAACGGTTTAGAAAAGACAAATGCGTCCGGAGACGATGTGATTGTCCAGCTGACTTTGAAATCGAACGTGACCTGGCAAGGGAAAAGAGGAAAAGATTATCTGAATGAGGAAAACCAATTCTTTCTTTCTCACGAACCGGTACTCGCATACAAAATCATGCGGTATTCGCCAGTGGACAAACCAAAACCATGCGAACTTATCACCACAGCCCAAAACCGAATCTGCCTACAAGATCTTCCAGCCGAAAAAAGCGTATTGATTCTACACCAAGATCTGGAGTGTTCCGGATGTGTAAACGCCATTTACGAACTCCTCAACAATAGCAATGTTGAAATGCTGCACATCGGACATGTTTATGCCCATCCGCTGAATGGTCTGTCCGCATACGACATCAGCAGCAGGATAAAACAATACCTCACCAAGGAGTTTACGCTATACTCATGCGGCACACCAGGTTTTTCTGACATCACATCGCACCGAAAAATCCCGGAAAAAGATTTTCCTTGCCTTCTGTTTTGTGACAAAAACGGCACCCGTAAACTGTTCACCGCATCAGAATTGTTCTCCTCAGAGCAGAATGTGACGACCTTCAGCAATAAATTTCTCAACGAATGGCATTCATTCAATTCTGATCAGTAATGTTCTTTGAAAGTCTGAAAAAATTGTACCTTTGCGCCCTAAAATTCTGTCTATGGCATATACAATCGATTTGACGAAAATAACCCAATTCGACCACGTGGAATTTGTGGCCAAGCAAGTGGTGGAAGGATTCATCACAGGTATCCACAAAAGCCCGATGCACGGTTTCTCGGTGGAATTTGCAGAACACCGTCCCTATAACACCGGCGAACCGATTCGCCACATTGACTGGAAACTCTACGCCCGGACTGACAAACTATTCGTCAAACAATATGAGGAGGAGACCAACTTAAGATGCCAGTTAGTCATCGACAACTCGTCCTCCATGTATTTCCCCAAACGGCAGAAATACACCCTTGCACAACCGAACAAGATTTTTTTCTCCGTGTATGCCGCAGCCGTACTGATGCAGGTGTTCAAGAGCCAGCGCGATGCGGTGGGGCTGAGCCTCTTCTCCGACAAGTTAGAGCTTCAAACCCGTGCACGTGGCGGCGATGCGCACCATAAGATGATTTATCGCGAACTGGAGAAAGTGCTCCAACCCATCGGCGATAACGTGCAACGACAATCAATGGTCACCGACACCCTGCACCAAATCGCCGAACAGATTCACCGCCGCTCCCTCGTCATCATCTTCAGCGACATGCTGGAAACATCCAGCAACCTTGACGAACTTCTGCTGGCATTGGGTCATCTGCGCCACAACAAGCACGAAGTGGTTCTCTTCCACACTTTCGACAAACAACTGGAATACGACTTTGCCTTCGAAAACCGACTCTACAAGTTCGTGGATATGGAGACCGGCAACGAGGTAAAAGTACACGCCAACAACATCCGAGAGTTTTACCAACAGACTGTGCGCGACTACTTCCAGGAAATCAAAGTGAAATGTGGGCAATACCAAATTGATGTAATTCCCGCAGACATCACCCAAGGTTTCGAACAAATACTACTACCCTATTTGCTCAAACGATCTCAAATGTACTAACCAACCCCCATGAACAAAAGCTCAACCTACGAAAACAAACGATTAACTATCAAAGAGTGGAGTGTCCAAGACAGACCCCGCGAGAAGTATGCTAAAAACGGTGCCATAGCATTATCCGATGCTGAACTGATTGCTATTTTGCTCCGAACTGGAAACGAGTCGGAATCCGCTGTGGAATTAGCCAAGCACTTGCTCTCCTCATCCGACAACAGTCTTAACACACTATCCGAAAAAACATTACAGGAACTATCCGAAATCAAAGGCATCGGACAAGTGAAAGCCATCACATTGCTTACAGCTTTCGAAATCGGAAGGCGTATCCGAACTGAAAAAGTGGAACTTAAACCGCATATTCAAAACAGTTTGGACGTAGTAAACCTGATGCAAGCCAAAATAGCGTACTTGAACCACGAGGAGTTTTGGGTTATCTATCTTAACAATGCAAACACCATTCTCAAGACCGTCCAAATCAGCAAAGGGGGCATCACCAGTACGGAAGTGGACACCCGCATTGTAATGCAGGAGGCTGTCATTTTAAAAGCAACTCAAATCATCCTCTGCCACAACCATCCATCCGGGTCTGTAAAACCGAGCAAGGCTGACATAGCCCTAACAGAGAAAATAAACAAGATTTCCCGAATCATGGACATCATCCTTGTGGACCATATCATCATTCATCGGGAAAATTATTACAGTTTTGCGGAAGAAGGGAGATTGTAGGATCTTAAAAGAGACCAATATGGATAAACCGTAATCGTCCGTTCATATCCCTGAAAGAACACACTTTCCCAAACCCATTCCGTTTAAACAAGGACGTCAAAGCCTCATGATAATCATGATACGTTTCCGCGATTATTGCGCCTTCAGGATTCAGCACGCGCTGTCCCAAGCGGGCAATCGCTTCATAACACCACAGTTTGTCCTCATCAGGGACAAAAAGTGCCAATGACGGTTCGTATTCCGTAACATTGCGGTGCATCGTGGCACGGTCGGAAGCAGGGATATAGGGCGGATTGCTGACGAGAACATCGAATCGCACACCTTCGAAAGGCGGGTGTGCCGTATCGCGCATGTCGTGGCGGGCGAAAGTCACCTCTACCCCATTGCGGTGTGCATTACCGAGGGCTACCGCCAATGCCTCCTCGGAGACATCCGTGGCGAAGACCTCCGCATCGGGTAACATTTTCGCCAGTGCAACGGCGATGCAACCGCTGCCCGTGCCGACATCCCAGATCCTCACGTTTCGGCCTTTATACCGCTCAATGACCATCTGCACCAACTCTTCCGTCTCCGGTCTCGGAATCAGCACCTCCGGGGAGACCTTGAACAGGAGTCCGTAAAACTCCGTCTCACCCAGTACATATTGCACGGGGCAACCTGCTTTCAATTTTTCCACATCACGCTCGATGTCGGCCATTATTTGCGCACCTACGCATTCTTGACCGTGTAACACCAACTCGTAACGCTGCATCCCTAACTTGGTCTGCAAGTACAGATATGAAATTGCAGCCGCCTCACGTTCATCGTAAAGCGGCTGCAATTGTTGTGTGATTGTTGTAATTAATTGCTTGATATGTATCATTCTGACTTATTCTGGCTTTTAGCTGTCGGCTATCCCAATGCCAAAAACTAATGGCTAATAGCTGATTCCGGGAAGTCGCGCCATGCCCATTTGTCTTTCACCACACCTTTGGCCAATAACATAATACCCGGGTTGGAGCGGATGGCATCGCGCACCATGAAAGGTCCCGTTATCGGATTGATGGGGTTGTAATAGATTGGGAATTCGATTCCGTATTTCTCAACAAACTTCGCAATCTCCTCTTCTGAAGAGTTGGTGATGCCCACGAAATCAACACCTTCTGACTCACATGCCTTGGCAAGCGTTATGGCCTTCTGCATTCCCTTCGCATTGGCCTCGTTCAAATCATGGACATACAATATATATACGTCCCCTTCGCGGTCGGTGGCAAAATAGTCGGGTGCGTGGTCGGCCCCATTCTCGTCCAGCATATTGAAACCGTCAATCTTGGCCTTCACCGCCTCCTTGAGAATTTTGTCCTCGCGGGAGACATAGTCGTTCTTTTCGTAGAAGTCATCGGTCTGGTTCATCAGCTCGTCCTGCGTGAGAGTGATTTCCTCGCCGGTTTCGTTGTTCTTATAGACGAACACAACATCCTTTTGCGCAGGTTGCGCCACGAAAACAGAGACATCCTTTCCCTTGTTCCAGTCACTCTTGCCGATGAACGGTAAATGACGGATGACGTACAGTTGGAAGCCTACTGCAACGAGGGCGAACAGTCCGACACAGAGCCATTGTCCCAACTCTGACAAACGGCAGTCGCTGATTTTCTTACGGTTGAAGAAGACGATGAGTGTGGGGATGATGAAGACCACGTTCTTAAGGAAAGTAGCCTTGTTGGACATCTCAATCACGTCTCCGAAGCAGCCACAATCCTTCACAACTCCGAAATAGTGGATACCCTTCACCTCAAGATATTCAGCGATAGCTAACCACATTGTGAGAAAGAAGAAGAAGGTCATAAAGAGGAGGTAGCCCCAGGCGGCCCACTGCACCTTGACACGGAAGAGCAGCATACAGCCCAACACGAATTCGCAGGTAATAGCCACCACCGCCGCAAACAAAGACAACGGATGCAGGAAGCCCATGTGGAAGGAGACGAAGTAGTCGTTCATCGTCACCCCGAAGCCCACCGGGTCAATGGCCTTCGTGAAACTGGAGAACAGAAACAGGCACCCCAACAGGATGCGGATTATCTTTAACCAAACGGGTTCTTTTTTTGTCATATTTTGTTCAATTTACAATGTATAATGTACAATTAAAGATGAAAAACTAATCGTTGTTTTGTTCTTTTTCAATTACGAGGCGGATGAGGCAGAACATCGCGTAGTTGATCATATCATAGTAGTTGGCGTCGAGGCCTTCGGAGACGAGGGTGTTGCCTTGATGGTCTTCGATGGACTTGGTGCGGTAGATTTTCATGAGGATGATATCAGTGATGGAACTGATGCGCATCTGCCGCCAAGCCTCGTCATAGTCGTGGTTCTTGCTCATCATCAAGTCCTTGGCGGCATGGATATATTTGTCGTAGAGTTCTGTCACCGTCTTAATATCCATGTCAACCTCTTCCTGTGACATTGCCACTCCAACCTCCAACTGAATGAGGGCCATCACTGCATAGTTTACGATGCCCACAAATTCGGGAATAATGCCTTCAGCCACTTTTGCTTCTCCCTTTTCCTGGATACTGCGGATGCGGTTAGCCTTGATATAGATTTGGTCAGTAAGCGACGGCAGGCGCAGAATCCTCCACGCCGTGCCGTAATCAATAGCCTTGTTGCAGAAAGTCTCCCGACAATAGGCAATCACTTCTTCATACTGTTCTGCCGTTTTTGCCATTATCTCTTGATAATCTTAAGGTTCTGGGTTCGCTGGTTGTCAAACGTAATCTGAAGCAGGTAGAAACCAGCAGGAACATCATTCATATTCAACTGATAGCGGTTGGTGGCGACAAGATTCACTGCCTTCACCACTCGACCGTTGAAATCATAGAGGACGATCTTCTGTGCAGGGGTTTCGCTTTCAATGTTGACCCATTCGCTGGTCGGATTCGGATAAACCGTAGCGCGAGCCAGTTCATAATCCTCCAGTCCCACTTCGGTGGTGTCTGTGAAGTCCTCTATCACCATAACGCCAATGCAGGGCAGGCTCACATTATCAATCCAAACGCAGTCGCTGCCGGAAGACTGGGAGCCGTCTTTCTCGTAAGAGAATTTCAGCGTATGCGTACCAGCAGGTATCATCGTGGTGAAAATGGTCCACGACACATTGCCGTCAGCTTCATCCACAGGAGAATCATCCAGATATAAGAAAAACTTGTCATAGTTCGCCTCAGAGCTCACCTTCCGATAGTAAGTTAACGGTGCTTCTGAAGGGATGGAAACAGAAATGGACATTTGGGACTTGGCATTGTTCGACAGGTTTTGTGCTGAACGGGCGCAATAATTGCCAGAATAGGCACCGTTAGAAATTATCACCCATGGGTTATTGTTCATTGTCCAGTTGTACTGGGTGAAGCTGTTGCTCTCAAAACCATCAAAATCATCACCGACCATAATCAACAAAGTGTCTATGAAATGAATATTGTCGTAGAAAATGTGGTAATACAACGGGATTAAGGATTTGGCGGGCACGCTATCTGCAATCTGCACATGGAAAGAGACCGCTGAAACTTCGTTGGGGGCAAGTCCGCTAATAGAGGACAGATCAGTCATCACATTCACACCCGAATAGTTGCAGGTCAAGTCAACGGAGCCGGACTCAACCGCTACATGACCTTTATTCTTGTTTTTGAAACTGAATACCACCATATCACCTGATGAATAGTTCTGTACCTGAACATGGTTGACAGAGGTGGTGTATTCATCCATCGTAACCTTCGGCAGTTTCACCCGTACATTCACATTACGGGAAACGACAGTGTCATACCAGTGGATGGAAAGGGTAAAGGGAAGAACCGCAAAATCCTCGGATGCGGGCATCACGAAAGAGAAAGCATTGTTGCGGTTCTCCGTGGCGTTCGCAGTCATGTTTCCCACAAAAACAGAATCTTGAAGCATGGTCACCGCGCTTTCAGGGGTGAGCGTAGCATAGACCTGAGTGGCATCGGAAATACCCACATTGGAGAGTGAGAGATTCATACGAACAGTGGCGCCTTCGTTGAACACAGTATTTTCAGCTACTTCAACGGTAGCGGGAATCACGTATGGACCATTTGGCGCAATCACCATGACATTTTGGAAATAAGGAATATAGTTCTGACCCAAAGCCACAAGTTCATATTCACCGGGATCAAGAGAAGATGTGATATTGAAAGTCACCTCACCGGAAGCGTCAGCAAAAGCCGAGAACACCGGATTCGAGTTGTTCGTAAGTGCCACGTATGCGTACGGGGCCGCATGTACCACATAATTAGTGCTGTTGTTAGTAATTACAGAACTGGCTTCCACCAGCATGGTGGAGGGCACTCCCAAATAGGCGCGGACAGAGGGATCTCCGAAACAGTGGTAAATCTCCCAATAATATTGCTTTTCATCGGACGAAGAAGATTGTACGGCCATATTACCACCTGTTATGATACCGCCGATGGTGGACGCCCATACGCTGTGATCCTCATTATGTGTGTGGAACAGTTTATCATACATACCCAGCGAATTCGCCATATAAGTGGGATTTGCCGTGACATTGCTGCGGTAACCGACAGCCCAATAGAAGTCCTCGTACCACAAGGTATTGTTTGTGGCACCTATGTAACCCATAGCGCCTTTTTTCTCAGCCCGTAACAAGGCCTCGCCAAAGCACTCGGACGTTTTGAAATTACCGGACTGGCAGCAGTTGCCAATCATCAGGCCATATTTGTCGGTGTTCTGCAACTGATACACTTGTGACACGGTGAACTCCGGATCGGCCCAACTGGTCTCACTGCCATGAGCCGTATAGTTGGTCCAGCCAGAACCTGCGCTCACCTCGGAACGAATCTGTGCGGCCTGCGAAGAACAGTTGTACAGATGTTTCATTACATTGGTATAACGAGGGTTGTCTATGTTGATATAGTTGCTGTTAATGTAGTTCACCTGACCATTTGCATAGTTAGGAGACCAATACGAATCCGTACCCGCTATCAACACGGCGTTGCCGAGATAAGAAGGATCCGGCATAGAATACTGCTCGTACATCAGAATTTTCTCGATCTGGTTGGAGAGCTGCTGGTTGTTGGTGGCTGAAAGACGGCCGTAGTAACAATCCGGAAAAAAGTCGTTACCCGAGAGGGTGGCGTAGTAAAGGTCTGTAATATGTGAATTATCGGACTGTCCTGTGAAAGCAGGAAGCTGCTCACGGTCACCAAGGAAAAGGATGAACGTGGGGGCGGGATCCTCGGCAGTGGCATTGTCATATTTATTCTGGATGAAACTCTTGATCGACGTAGTGGTCGTACCCACATTGGCATCGCTGGTGAAAGCCACCTCCACGAGATAGCCAAGGCGGCGCTTCCATGCCACAAACTCTGCCAGATTTTCGTTGGATTCGAACATAGGGTTACCAATAATCAGATACTTAATCGGCGTACCCTGAAACTCCGAACGATCTGTCTGCATCTTGTTGATGACTATATCCTGGTTCAAAGAGAACATCGGGGAGGAAAATTTCTTCAACGCCGTTGTGGCAGCCATATCCACGTTCACGAATGAGAATTCCACATCAACACGGGTGTAAATCCTGAACTTTTGGGTGACGGGGTTGTATTGCACCGGTGACACATAGATATTGGCAAGAGCCACATCACGCTTCACACCAGCCTTCTCCACACGCACCAACGGCAGCGCATAGAACGCATCTGTGCTGTAAACGGTCTGGTCGTAAGCGAACGGGGGCACGCTACCGTTTTTCGCAGCGGAGATTTGAGTCGGGAACACGGGGTTTGAAACGCCTAATTCTGCGGCATCAAAGTCGTGATACTGTGCATTGACCACTGTGGCGACCACCGAGTCACATACAGGAATCTGCAACAGTTTGCACAGCTGCGGGAGCTGAGGGGCGCCGGGAACATACGAGGAACCGTAATCCGGCAAGGAAATCATCGTGAAGTCACCTTCCGGTACTGAAGTGTTTTCAACGGAAAGTGTTCCTGGGGTAAAAGAAACAGACACTTTCTGATACGAATTCTGTGAAATCTGGAAACTTTGTGCCCAAACAAGCGGACAAATGGCCAAAAAGACCATCCATAACAAAATTTTTTTCATAATGTTTATTAACAGTTTTTACTCAAAAATTTAAGGTCGCAAAGATACATTTTTCTTCGTACCTTTTTATCCAAATAATTTTATTTACTACAGAATTCTTTTAATGTAATTATTATTTTTGCAACCTCAAACGCCATCCTTTTCAATAACGGCGTATAAAAATGCTATCCATCGGAAATTCAACATGTTATGATAAAAAAAATGATCCACTTTTTGGACATGGACGACGAACGGCTATACAAATTGGAAAATGCCCGCTATGTAATCTTGGGCGTGCCCTACGACGGCACCAGCACCTTTGTGAAAGGCGCCGATAAAGGTCCCCAAGCCATTCTGGATGCCTCCGACAGTCTCGAACTATACGATATACAATACCAGTATGATGCATCAGTATCAGGGGTTTACACAGATCATCACGAGTATAACCTTAAATCTCCTGACACGATGGTGAAGTCTGTGTATGACAGGATGAGACACTTCATGGACATGGGGAAACGTATCATCCTGTTGGGCGGGGAACATTCCGTGTCGGTGGGTGCCATCCAAGCCATGGCGGAAAGTCACGACAACATGTCCGTTTTGCAGATTGACGCACATGCAGACCTTCGCGACAGCTACCACGACTCCATCTACAACCATGCTTGCGTCATGCGCCGCGCACAAGAACATGCCCGAGTGGTGCAGATTGGCATCCGCAATGTCTGCACCGAAGAACTGCCCAGCGTGGTACCCGAAAACATCTTCTACGCCCATGTCATCCACAACCGGGAAGACTGGATGGACAAGGCCGTGAACCGGCTCACAGACAATGTCTATATCACCGTGGATCTCGACGGCTTTGACCCTGCGATTCTGCCCGCAACAGGAACCCCACTACCCGGCGGTCTGCAATGGTACCCAACCCTGCAATTCCTCGAAAAAGTATTCCGCAACAAAAATGTGGTAGGTTTTGACGTGGTAGAGCTGTGCCCGCAGACCGATAGCAAAGTTTCCGATGTCATGGCCGCCACGTTAGTGTATAAGATGTTGACATTGTGGGAAATGTTCGGGTAACAACTTGTCCGATATATATATTAAAAACAGGGAGATGCACCGTCAGCACGTTTCTACAAGGAAAAACATTTGCCCATGCATATTTGTAATTTATGTACATTTGCGACACGAAAAAAGAGCTCACCTTCTTTTATAATGAACTGTAAACCTGTAATATACATATTATTGTTGTGGATTTTCCTTTTTGGAAACACAACAGCTTGCGCACAAGAGCAGCAGGAGGGCCGCCCCAAAATAGACTCTGCCTTGGCCATCTCTCCTGACTACATGCCCACCCGCCACGCACCATGGCCAGCCCTGCAGTTCCTCCCATTACGCTACAACACCATCGACACCTCTCTCTTCCATATCGCGGAATACGACCCGCTATGTCGGATAGAGAACCTCTACCAATCACTCGGCATTAATGGCCAAGCTCACAAATCCATGATTTTCGACATCCAAGAACCGACGGGATTCTCCATGATTACCCTACCCTATCCACTGTATTTCAAGAAGACGAACGACCTGAAACTCTACAATGTCAACCCATCCTACACCAATTTGTTTTTCACATACACTTTTCTGACAGGTTTTGCGATTAATGCGACCCATGCCCAACGCATCCGGCAGGTCAATTTCGCCGTCAACTTGGACGCGGCAAGCGACAAAGGCTATTTCATTCACCAGGAGGTTAACCGGCTGACACTTGACGCCACGCTCCGATATGAGACACCTAAAAAAGACTATGGCTTCCTATTGGCATACATATACAACCACGCCAAACTCTCCGAAAACGGCGGTTTGGAGTACAGCCCCGACTTCACCGAGCGCGACCCGAGGCACGACTCAACCATCACCTACGACCTGACCAGCTTCCCCGTGATGTTCAGCAACGGCCAGTCCCTGATTAACACACACGCGTTCCAAATCACGAACTATTACAATGTCAAAGACAAAAAAGGACGTTATTTCGGAACAATCAGCCACACCTTCGATTTCAACCATCACTCCATCCATTTCTCCGATTACAACCTGAACAACACGTTTTATCGAAACCGCTACTTCATAAACACCGACACCACCAACGACTCCGTCCAGTTATACTCCATCGCCAACACCCTGCAGCTGTCCAACTTCAGTCCGACCGACACCATCGGCGATCAGCACTATTTCTTCAGGATTGCCGGCGGTCTGCGACACGAGTATGTGAACGCCATTAGCCCGAAGATGCAGGACAACAGCCTCTGCTTGTTCGCCCGCACCTCCATCCGGTTGTTTAACGTCTGGGAAATCTATGGCCTCATCTCCTACAACCTGCTCAAATACACCCAAAACGATGCCTTGGCACGAGCCGGATTCCGGTTCACCATCAACAAAAAGCAACAGCATTTCATCGGGCTTGAGGCCACTTTCAGCCGTCGCTCGCCCGACTACATCTTCAGCAACTACCTCGGGAACAACAACCTTTGGGATTACGAATGGAAAAAACAGAATTTCTTCAAGGCAAGTGTCTATTGGACGCTTTTGAACTATAAGGCCTCTTTCAACTTTATCAATGCCGGACGTTATCTTTATCTTGACAACAACTTCGACCCCATCCAGTTAGAGAAGCCTTTCCAGGTAATCCAACTGATGCTTTACGCGCCTGTACGCACGAAATTTTTCTGTCTGGACGCACAACTCGCGCTGCAACACGCCACAAACAAGGTCATTGCTGTTCCTCTGTTTGCCGGAAAATTGGGGGCGCTCTACACCACCCGCATCTTCAAGAAACGACTGCATTTCCAAGTCGGTGTTGACTTGTTCTACAACACGAAATACTATGCTGACGGCTACGACCCCCTCCTGCACCAGTTCTACGCACAACAGTATATCATCACCGGCAACTACCTGTATGTCAATGCGCACCTCGCCCTTCGCGTGAAGCGGATTTCATTCTTCGTACGCGGCGGCAATCTCATCGCCGGTCTCCTGAGCTTCCGCTACATCACCACCCCGGGCTATCCAATGCAAGGCAGGAACTTCGAGGTCGGGGTGAATTGGAAGTTCTACGATTAGGCGATGACTGACGATAAAAAAAAGATAAGATGAAGGAATAAAACCATATATCGTAAAAACGGGGTACACTGTCTCCACAAAAAAAGAAGAACATACGACATCCCCCTATGTAGATTGTATAGTTACAACGGATTCAACACAAAACTAACGAATCCAAAACCTCAATAACCCATAACCCATAACCCATAACCTTTAAAAATGGAATACAGAATCGAAAAAGACACATTAGGAGAAATGCGAGTCGAGAGCGACAAGCTGTGGGGCGCTCAAACACAACGGGCGATGGAAAACTTCGAAATCGGCAAGAAGCACATGCCCGTTGAAATCATATACGGCATTGCAACAGCAAAAAAAGCGGCGGCCTGCGCCAACTACGACTGTGGCGTGCTGCCCGCAGAAAAACGCGACCTAATCGTACGTGTGTGCGACGAAATTACCGCCGGACAATGGGACGACCAATTCCCGTTGCACATTTGGCAAACCGGCTCGGGGACGCAGACCAACATGAACGTCAACGAGGTGATTGCCCACCGCGCACAACAGCTCCGCGGCGGCCAACTCACCGACTACCCGCTGTTCCTCTCTCCCAACGACGATGTCAACAAGTCGCAATCGACCAACGATATTTTCCCAACGGGAATGCGCATCGCCACAGCCAAGAGCATCATCACGCGCACACTACCCGCAATAGAGCGCATGATGAGCACCTACAGCGAGAAAATCGCCGAATACGCCGACATCAAGAAAATCGGACGCACCCACCTGATGGATGCCACCCCGCTAACCCTCGGCGACGAACTTTCGGGACATCTCTCGCAGCTGGAGCACAGCTACGAGGTCATTAAGCAGAGCCTCAAGCACCTGATGGAACTGCCCATCGGCGGCACCGCCGTGGGCAACGGCATCAACGCGCCCGAAGGCTACGACAAAATAGCCCTGAAATACATCAACGAATTCACGGGTTACGAGTTCAGCAACTGCCCCAACAAGTTCGAGGCGATGGCCACGCACGACTCGCTGTGCGAGATGTCGGGGGCGTTCAAACGGTTAGCCGTTTCGCTGATGAAGATTGCCAACGATTTCCGGCTGCTCAACTCGGGTCCGCGCTGCGGTATCGGCGAAGTAATCCTGCCTGCCAACGAACCCGGTTCCTCCATCATGCCCGGAAAGGTGAACCCCACGCAATGTGAGGCTTTGTCGCAGGTCTGCTGCCAAGTCATCGGCAACGACGTGGCCATCACCACCGGTGCCATGCAGGGACACCTGCAGCTCAACGTCTTCATGCCGCTCATCGGCCGCAACCTTCTGCAATCATCGCGACTGCTGGCGGACGTTGTTAACTCTTTCAACGACCACTGTCTCAAGGGGATAAAGCCCAATCTGGAACGCATCTCCATGCACCTTCACAACTCGCTGATGCTGGTCACGAAGCTAAACCCGCATATCGGTTATTACAACGCCGCGAAGATTGCACAACATGCGCACGAGCACGGCCTTACCTTGCGCGAAGCGGCACTGGAGCTGCAACTCGTGAGCGCAGAGGATTTCGACGAGTGGATGAGATTATAAACAACAAGTTCATTCCATTTCATATCCTCTTCCCGCAGGAAATGCAGCAGGAAAGCCAATGCGAAGAACATGCTTTCCACAAAGCGAATGTGGCGGAAAGGCCAAGTACGGGCCCTTGAAAAAGCTCTCAACAATCAATTTTCAATATCCCAATCGAACCACCACACTATTGTGTCGGTTTTTGCTGCATAGCCACTCCAATGCCCCAGCACCCGGTCGCTGTTAAAGTTCGACACGGCAGGCAACGGATTGGTGAACGGGTTGCTGCCGTACGCGGCCTCGGTGCCGGCGGAAAGCAGATACAGATACGTATGGTAGTCTATTTGGGTGTGTTTCACATAAACGGTGTCACCGGGGCGGAAGGTTATCCGGCGGAAATTCTCCTGCTCCTCCTCGGGTAGCAAATCTCGCATCATGACCGAATATCCGTAACGGGTCACCTCGTAGTTGAACGTCATCCCATTGAAAACACGGTCATCGAAAGCAACAGGCATATTGCAAACCCAAAGCCGGTCATACAATTTCGGGGAATGGACCTTGCAGAAAAAGGCATAGTAGTTCACTTCGCTCGGATCATCGGTCATAAGTACGCGCACGGTGGCCATCGTATCATCCAGCATATCCGATGACTGGTCGAAACCGATGGAGTCCAGGTCAAACATTTTCGGAATATACGTTTCGGCTGAATAGGTCTGCCCATCGTATTCCACTGTCAGGGTATAGTGCGTCTGTTCCTTCCCGATGACCGATTTTCCCATAAAAGCCGTGTAGTAAGGGGCTTCCGGATTTAACTGCCAGACCAATTCTTCCGTCTCACCCGTTTCTGAAGTAACGAATACCCGAGCTTGGTCGCCCGTGATAAAAACATCGCCCATCAAAGTCTCTAAATTGATTTCCGAAAAGTAAGGGATGCTTTTCGAGAGCATGACCATAGCGGGTGCCCCTGTCTCTATCGACCCTTCAATCACCAACTTGGGCTCATAGTCAGGCAGCTTCATATCAATTTCACGCTGACATGCAGGCATCAACAGGCAGACTACAAAAAGAAACAATATATACCGTTTTTTCATTTATGTTCCATTTTTGGTGAAACGGCTGCGAAAATACAAAAAAAATGTATCTTTGCACTCTTATTTTTCAGTTTTAAAAAAATGGAGAACCAATCCAACCAGACTACGAAGAAAGGTTTAATTCTGCTGCTCGGTATTATTATCGGGTTGCTGGTTGGAATATTTGTCGCTTTTGTTGTGGTGAACAAATTCCGCCCAAACCCTTCATCGGTGGTGAAGGTTCTTTCCGCACCGGCGACCCCTTCCGATAAGGATACGATATATAAATATATTGTACACCAACATGTACCGGCTATAGATGGCGAGGACTCATATTCCGATAGTGATTCCCTGCAGACAGACTCGGCGTATGTGCAGGACAATTCTATGGATTTCATGCTGGAGGATGAGGATTATCAGACGTATGGAAAGAAAGAGGAAGCAAATGTCACTTCGGAAAGGATGATTTCGAAATATGATGCGCCCATTCTCTATTTCGATGCGAATCGAAATGCCATCTCGGCGGCTGCCAACGCCCCGAAATTCATGGAGGTACAATTCTGGAGCACTCCATTCCAAAACAAAATCGTCTATCAGTTTGAGGATGGCAAGCTGAAAATCAAAGGGTTGAATCCAAACGAGGTCTATCTGATTCATTATAACAATCGTTATTTTCTCCAAAATGACAACCACGTTTATCAGCTTCAACCTTCATCGGATTTCATGAGGCTGGTAGAAATCCACGATGTCTCTTTTTTCTGATGTTCAGTAGTAATTAGAAATATGTTTTCACGTTATGGGACGATGCCAAAACAATTTTTAATTCATCATTCTTAATTCATAATTGACAATGACCTTCTTCTTCATCTTTTTCCTCTGTTACCCCCTCGCCGCGTTACCACTTTGTCTGCTTTATCTATTGTTGCCAGTGGTTTATGTGGTGGTGAACCATATTGTCCGATACAGGCGCAAGGTGGTGGATGATAATCTGTTGCATTCGTTTCCTGAAAAGACGGCAAAAGAGCGTCGAAAAATACGCAACCGTTACTATTGGCATCTCTCGCAGATTGTCGTTGAAATGATCAAAATGCTGCTGATTCCGCGACGGGCGTTGCGTTACCGCTACCGTTGTGTGGATACGGAGCTGGTAAACCGGTTCTATAAAGAAGGTAAGAGTGTAATCCTAATGTCAAGCCACTACAACAACTGGGAATGGATGATTGTGGCATTGGACGAAATGTTCCTGCACCACG
This sequence comes from Bacteroidales bacterium, assembly GCA_016282395.1. GTDB lineage: Bacteria > Bacteroidota > Bacteroidia > Bacteroidales > WCHB1-69 > F23-D06. Next base: position 8,264 of record JAEEKL010000256.1, on the reverse strand, counting down.
GCATCGGGGTGGGGAAGGCCAACAGCAACAAGGTTTTCGAGAAGTGGGTGAACCGCGCACGCACCCGCAACGGCACGGAGGTCTGCTTCGCCGACACCGCCCGCAAGGTTTTCGCACACTATGAGGAGAACCACATCCCCGCCGCATACATGATGCTCTGTGACCAATCGCCCAGCAACAAGAACAAGTGCTACGTCACACAGTTCCTAAACCAAACCACCGGCGTGATTTACGGTGCTGAATATTTCGCCCGCAAATACGACATTCCGGTGCTTTACTACCAGGTCATCAAAGAACGGATGGGAAAGTACCGCGTTGAGATAGAAGTGATCACGGAGCATCCTAACGAAGAGAAGCCGTACGCCGTCACCCAGAAATACACCGAACTGTTGGAACAAACCATCCGCAAGAAACCTGAATATTGGATATGGAGCCATAGACGGTGGAAACTGAAGTTCTGATTATTGTCTTACGCTTCAAAATTTGCCTCTAATAATATTATGTCAAATCAAACCTATCACGAAATACTTGAACGCATCTTCACCGCCTACCCGATGTACCACAAGGTCGGGAGTGCGGCTTACAAGGAAGGCCTCGAAAACATCGAAGCCCTGCTGGAAATCATCGGCAACCCGCAGCGGAAACTGCGCTGCGTGCATGTGGCCGGCACTAATGGCAAAGGTTCCGTGTCTTCGTTCCTTTCGTCTTATTTCCAGGAACTCGGTTACAAGACCGGGCTGTTCACCTCGCCGCATCTCGTCGATTTCCGTGAGCGCATCCGCATCAACGGGGAGATGATCACCGAAGAAAAGGTGCTGGAATTCTTCGACAAATATCAGGAAAAATTCCAACATCTGGAACCCTCGTTCTTTGAGATTACCACCGCGTTAGCGTTCCATTACTTCGCTGAACAGAAGGTTGATTTCGCGGTTATCGAGGTGGGGCTCGGCGGCCGGTTGGATTCCACCAACGTCATCACTCCCCTACTCTCCGTCATCACCAACATCTCCTTGGAACACACGCAATTACTTGGCAACACCATCGCGAAGATCGCCTTCGAGAAAGCCGGCATCATCAAGAACAAAGTTCCTGTCGTTATCGGAGAGTACCATCCCGAAAGTTTCCCCGTGTTCGAGGATGTGGCCCTCAAGCACGACGCGCCGTTGTTCCCCGCCAACGTCAACTACGAGTACAGCAATCACGAAGGCAGATTAGATATCTACGACAAGGAGACTCACGAGAAGGTATATTCACTTTATACCCCGTTCAGAGCTCATTATCAGGACAAGAACATCCTCACTTTCTTCCAAGCCGCGAAAGTATTGGAGTTTGTCCTCAACATCCAAGAGGACAAGATTGGACAGGCCGTGGAGAACATGCAGGTAAACACCGGACTGACCGGACGCTGGCAGGTTCTGTCCGAAAACCCGCGAATCCTTTGCGATGTGGGGCACAACTACGCCTGTCTGCAAAACTCTATGACCAACATTTACGAGGAACGTCCCTCCGCCGACAGCAAAATCCACGTGGTGTTCGGTATGGTGAACGACAAGGACATTGACCACATCCTGCCACTGCTGCGCAAAGAATTCACCTATTACGTCTGCCGCGCCCACATCGAACGGGCGATGGATCAGGAGAAACTCGCCGCGAAGATGCGTAAACAGGGGCTTTCGTGCGAAACCTATCCTTCTGTGAAAGAAGCGATTGAGGCAGCGAAGGCAGCGGCAAAAGAGGAGGATGTTGTATTTATTACGGGAAGCTGTTTCGTTGTCGGCGAGGCGTTGTCGCTTTTCAATGGTTATGGGTTATAGGTTATTGGTTATCGAAGCCCTGCTAATCCTGAATGCCGTTTTCGTGTTCGGACAGTCGCCCTCGATTGTTTTCAACGAAAGTGACGCGGAGTTGCTGCGGGATGCGAAGGTCATCGGGCGGAAGAACCAAGTGTTGACATTGGAAAACTACCCGCAATCTGCCGAGAAAATCGTGCAATTCCTGGAAAACCACGGTTACCCGTTTGCATCCGTGAACCTCACCACCGAATGGGAAAACGACACCACCCCACTCTACCGAATGCAAATCGACCATGGCCGTTACACAAAAATCGACTCCATCGTGTTGAAAGGCAACTTGAAACTGAGTCAAAGCTACCTTTGGCCATATTTGGGACTGCGACGAAAAGCCCCTTATTCCGAGAAAACTATACAAGAGGTTGGAAAAAAGCTGGATGCCATCCCTTTCGCAACGGTCATCCAACCGGCAGGAGTTTCTTTTGAGGAAGACAAAACCCTGCTTTACGTTTTCTTAGACAAGCGGCAGGTCAACCGTTTTGACGGCTACATCGGATTCCAGCCCGTAAACGAACAGACGGGCAAGCTGGCCGTCACTGGCGAATTGTCGTTAGCATTGCAGAACATCTTCCACATCGGGGAGCAGTTCTCCCTCGAATGGCGTAGCAGCGAAAAGCACTCGCAGTATCTGAATCTTAATGCTGCATTCCCTTTCCTGTTTCGCACACGCTTCGGCATCGACGGGCACTTCCGCCTTGACAAACAGGACACCACCTACCTGACCCTGAACTACCACATCGGCATCCCGTACCATTTCCGCCACGACAGTTACCTGAGACCATACATCGACTTCACACAGTCGCAACTGCTGAACACTTCTGTCAATTCATCGCCAGCGGACACCTCGTGCATGGGCCACCGCAACATCCTGTACGGACTGTCGCTGCAAGTCAGGCAGATGGACAATCCATACCAGCCGAGGCTTGGTTTCGAGCTTTACGCGGATGCGGCAGCAGGACGAAGAACGCTTCAACCCAGCCACCATAACAACGAGCCGACAGCATCTGACCTCAACTTAGTGAAGACTTCCTATCGACTGACGGGTGGAATAACCGGTTATATTCCTATCTACAAACAACTTATCCTGATGCTTCGAGCACAAGCAGGAAGTCTGCTGAACGGTCCGCACTACCGTAACGAAATGTTCAAGATCGGCGGGGAAGGCCAAATCAGAGGGTTCACGGAGAACGAGCTTTATGCCAGCACTTACCTGCTTTATTCGGCTGAGTTGCGCTATCTTTTCGGACGCAACTCTGACGTACACATCTTCTTTGATGGCGGCACATACGAGCAACAAGGGTACTACAACTACCTGTTTGACACGCCATTCGGATTCGGATTGGGTGTCAACGTCGGGGTGCGAAGCGGTGTTTTCTACTTTGAATACGCTTTACCGAGACAACGGAACAATCCCATCTCCCTCAAAACGGGGAAGATACATTTCGGGGTGAAAGTGTCGTTTTAGCTATTGGCTGTTGGCTTTTAGCCGTTGGCGATCGACTTTTTAGCAGCACATCAGGCAAAAAAGAAAGACTGGGATGGTAGCGAAAAGAATGGAATCGACCCTGTCGAGGACACCGCCATGACCGGGAATGATTTTTCCGCTATCTTTCACGCCGGCCTTGCGTTTGAACAACGATTCTATCAGATCGCCCATCAGTCCGAAGATTTCCACTAACAAGGCCATCACTATCCATTGCCACAAACACAATCCAGATTGCTGGAAATACGGGATATAGAAAAGCCCGACAGCCAAACCTGCCGTGAAAACGCAACTGCACAGGAAACCTTCCCATGTTTTACCCGGTGAGATATTCGGTGCCAGCTTGTGTTTGCCAAACAACGACCCGAAAACGTACGCGGCTGTGTCTGCCATCCAAATCAGGATAAAGAAGGCCAGCACCAACATAGGCTGTTTCGGAATCCATACAAAAAACAACAGACACAATGGAAGAAGAATCCAAAATAAAGATAAAAGCCCCATGCCGATATTAAAAATCGGATTCTCATGGCGACAAATCAGCTCGGGCAAGAAAATGCCAAGTATGGCCAACACCAGCATCACGCATTCCCCAGGCCTGAGAAAGTGAATATTCCCCATTACATCTGGCGCACTATTCAAAAACGCATACATTTGAGATGCGAACAAGAAAGCCAACAACATGGTCATGGCGGAAATATTGACAAAAGGATAACATTCCTTAAGTTCCGGGGTCTCGTACATCTTATACAATTCCCAAATACCCACCAGTCCAAAAAAGTAAGCCAACGGCACGGCCACCCATGAGGTGAAAACCGCAGTCACCATCAAGGCTACATAAACGATTCCGGAAGCAGTTCTGACAAACAGATTACGAGTTTTGGGATTCATTTTTAGGGGGATTATCGTCCAAAAGCAACAGAATATACCGAGGGTTCTTTGTTGTGCGAACCTCTTTGCCGTTTTGTTTGGGAAGCGGTGTCGGGGTTATGAACTCCATGCCGGCATCTTTGGAGAATTTGGCGTTTCGCTTCAATGCCGTTTCAAAATCGGGGACGATGTCAACCATGCGGGAAATCACGATGACATCGAAGGCGAGATTCCGCATCGAAACGAAGCGCGAGATAGGTTGGGTGAAACCGATGCTGCCGTTCCGTGCCACCAAGGCTGTGGACAACACATACACCGCGTCAATCGGCATACTCGTGGTGATGGAATTGACATAGTTGACCTGCGCCTGCTCCAAATCACCACAAAGGTTGTTATGGGTGTTCAGCACAACGTTGTACTGCTTGTCATCCGCCAGCATCTTCAGAAATTTCAGACGGTCCTCACGGGTATGGCAGCGGAGAATCTTACCGCCGTTGGCCTGGAAATTCTGCCAAAACTCCACCTGCACATTCTCCATGGGGGCCAAATACTGCGAAGACGGCTGTCCATCAGGTTTATGGTCGTGCGACACGGTGCTTTTCCGAATCACACCACGGATATATTCTTTATCTGTTATGAAATTCTCGATCTCGCTCATTGTTCTTTTATTGGTTCTTCAGTATCCGTAAGTTTTTCTGTCTCATTGCTTTGTCCAACAGAATTCTGTTTTTCCTCCTTGGCTTGGAACGGGCGGTCACCCAGAATATTCTGAACGTCTTCGGAGAATATCACCTCACGCTCCAGCAGCAATTCTGCCAACTGCTCGACCTTGGCATAGTTTTCAGTCAGAATCCCCTTGGCCCTATTATAGGCGTTTTCAATCAACAAATGCACACGTTCGTCAATCTCCTGCGCGGTTTTCTCGCTATACGGTTTGGTCATGCTGTACTCTTGCTGACCCGTTGAGTCATAATAACTTACATTACCGATTTTCTCGTCAAGGCCGTAATAGACAATCATCGCGTATGCTTGCTTGCTGACGCGTTCCAAGTCGTTGAGGGCTCCTGTGGAGATTTTGCCGAAGAAAACGTCTTCTGCAGCACGACCGCCTAAAGTGGCCGTCATTTCATCGAACAGTTGGTCGTAGGTGGTCAGTTGGCGTTCTTCGGGAAGATACCAGGCCGCCCCCAGGGCTTTGCCTCGGGGAACGATGGTCACCTTCATCAGCGGGGAGGCGTAACGGAGCATCCAGCTCACGCACGCATGGCCAGACTCGTGATAGGCGATGGTTTTCTTCTCTTCGGGAGAGATGACATTGCCGCGTCGCTCCAAACCACCGACAATACGGTCAACCGCCGCAAGGAAATCCTCCTTCTCAATATATTGTTTGTTCTGGCGGGCGGCTACCAACGCAGCCTCGTTGCAGATATTGGCGATGTCGGCACCGGAAAAACCGGGGGTCTGTTTCGCGAAGAAGTCCAAGTCCACATCGGGGCCAAGCTTGAGGTTGCGCACATGCACGCCGAAGATGCCACGACGTTCGTTCAAGTTAGGCAGTTCGACCTGGATTTGCCTATCGAAACGGCCTGCACGAAGAAGGGCACGGTCGAGGATGTCAGCGCGGTTGGTGGCCGCCATAATGATGACACCGGCGTTGGTACCGAAGCCATCCATTTCCGTAAGCAGCTGGTTCAGTGTGCTTTCACGTTCATCATTAGCATTAGAGAAAGCTCCTTTTCCGCGAGCACGCCCGATGGCGTCAATCTCGTCAATAAAGATTATGCAGGGGGCTTTCTCCTTAGCTGTGCGGAACAAGTCGCGCACACGGGAGGCGCCCACGCCCACGAACATCTCCACAAAATCGGAACCGGACATCGAGAAGAACGGCACTTTCGCCTCGCCAGCCACAGCCTTGGCCAACAGAGTCTTGCCCGTTCCCGGAGGACCGACCAAAAGCACACCTTTAGGGATTTTTCCGCCCAACACGGTGTATTTCTGTGGATTCTTCAGAAAATCAACCACCTCCTCAATCTCGAACTTCGCGCCTTCCAGACCAGCCACGTCCTTAAACGTCACCACCTGGTCCGTTTTCTCATCGAACTCTTGCGCCCTCGACTTTCCTATATTAAAGATATTGCCGGCACCTCCGAATCCGGAACCGCCACGCATCGAACGCATCGAAAAATAATACAGCAGGAAAATCAAAATGACAGGCAGCATCCAGAAGATAATCTCAAATCCCCAGCTTTGGGAATTGTCTTGCTTCATCGGGAAATCATATTCCTTGGCTATCTCATTGGCCACCAACGTGCTGTCCGCAGCTATACGTTCCTGCACATATTGATTCTTCATCTCCCGCAGGTTTTCATTATATACCTGTAAGTCTGTCACCACCAAATAATATTGTGGACCCGCCGTATTGCTCTTCACCTCCTCGTATGCAGAATTACGCTCCAAAGCCTCTTTCTTGAGGAAAATATTGATATGAGAATTTTTCTTCACGAACTCGACATGCTCCACTTCACAGTTCTTCACCATCTGGTAGAATTCCATGTCGTTCACCTCTCGCACAGAATCACCCGATGTGAAGAAATACACCCCTATCAATCCAAGCGTGATTATAATATAAAACAGCGACCAATTGAACTTGCCGCCATCCTTTTTCCTGTCATTTTTGTTTCCGAAAGGATTTGGGAAACCGTTCTTCCCGCTGTTTTTGTTAGCTTTATTGTTTTTGTTATTGTCTGGCATTACTTTCTAAAATACGTGATAAAAAAACGCTAATCTCTTCGAAGAAGAATCAGAATTTCTGGACATCCGCATCACCCCAAAGGGATTCAATTTGGTAATATTCCCGCGCTTCGGGCAAGAATATGTGTACCAAAATATTGAAGTAGTCCAAAAGCACCCACTCCTTGTTCTCAAGTCCCTCCACATGGATGGGGGTGATGTTGGCCACCTTCTTGGTCTGCTCCTGCACAAAATCGCACAAAGTGTCCACATGGGGCTTGGAAGTGCCGGTGCAAACAATAAAATAGTCAAAATAGACGTGATTTATTTTCTTGAGATTGAGGCAGTGGATGTCCACGCCCTGTTTCTCAAGCAACGCCTGAATTATCAACTCCTCAAGGTTTCCCTCAAACGGAACACCCTCGTATTTCACTTTTCTTTTCGTTGCCATATTATCATTTAAAAACGGTTGCAAAAATACGATTTTTTTCGATATTTTTCGTATTTTTGCCCTCTCTTAATTTGCCTTCCGCCTTATGACTTCTACCTTGCTCTCGCCCTACTATAACAAGCAAACCCAGAAAGAACATCTATCTATAAAACATCAATAACCCTAAAAAAATGAACATCAAAAATTACATCGAAGAGAACGAAAAACGTTTTTTGGACGAACTTTTCAGCCTGTTACGCATCCCGTCGATCAGCTCGGAGAGTGAGCACAAGGGCGACATGGTGCGCTGCGCCGAGCGTTGGAAAGAGCTTATCATGGCCGCCGGCGCCGACAAGTGTGAAGTCTATCCCACCGAGGGTAACCCCATCGTGGTGGGTCAGAAAATCGTGGATCCCGCTGCCAAGACCGTGTTGGTCTATGGCCACTACGACGTGATGCCCGTGGATCCCATCGAGCTTTGGAACACCGAACCTTTCGAACCTGTCATCAAGGACGGCAAAATCTGGGGCCGCGGCGCTGATGACGACAAAGGACAGTCATTCATGCACGCAAAGGCGTTCGAGTACATGGTGAAGTCCGGCAACCTCAAGTGCAACGTCAAGTTCATGCTTGAGGGCGAAGAGGAGATTGGCAGCACGCAGCTCTACAGCTTCTGCGAGCAGCACAAAGACCTGCTCAAGTGCGATGTCATCCTCGTCTCCGACACGGGCATGATTGCCACCGACACGCCTTCCATCACCGCCGGTCTGCGCGGCCTCTGCAACATGATCTTGAAGGTCACCGGTCCGAACCGCGACCTCCACTCCGGCATCTTCGGCGGTGCCGTCGCCAACCCCATCAACGTGCTCTGCGACCTCGTCTCCGGCCTCATCAACGACAAGGG